>NZ_JAGIOF010000004.1:0-300000 GCF_017876535.1 Paeniglutamicibacter kerguelensis | reverse complement strand
CACTCATCCGTACGCCTCGCTGACGGAAATCCCCCATCTCGAGTCGGGCCTGCACGGGCTTGAGGAGACCCGCACGCTGGACTTCGACCAGTGGATGAACGAGCTCGGACTCGACGCCGTGCTGTTCCCGGCCGTCGCGGACGTCGGCCCCGCAGACATGGACGTCGACGAGGTATCCGCCGAACTGGGATGGCGCAACGGGGTCTGGGTTGCCAACGGCAACCTCGTCATCCGCCACTTCGGCATCCCGACGGTCACGGTGCCCATGGGCACGATGGCCGACATCGGCATGCCTGTCGGGCTCACTTTCGCCGGGAAACCATACGACGATCCCGCCTTGCTCGCCCTGGCTGCGTCCTTCGAGGCCACGGGGTTGCGTCGCACCCCGCCGCCGCTGACAAGTTAGAAGCCACGGTGTAGCGAAACGCTGGTTGTCGCCGGGAGCCGGGGCTCCCGGCGACAACCAGTTGGAAAATGAGCATCCAACCTTTGAAGTGGCAGCAGCCTTGTTCAGGCAGCGTAGATGGTGACGGCGGTGGCCTTGACCAAGAAATATGCCTTGGTGCCGGGTTCGAGTGCGAGGTCGGCCAGGGCTGCCGGCGTGATGTCGGCAGACAGGTCGCCGGCCCGGATGCGGATGTGGTCGCCGTGGGGCTCAAGGTCGGTGATGGTTGCCTCGAAGGTGTTTCGCGGGCTGCCGTGCGGGGGAGACAGGAACACGGAGACGGCAGACGGCGGGAACACGGCGGTGGCCGATTCCTCCGGGATGAGCTGACCCTCGCTGGTGCCCGAGACATCTCCGTAGGGAGTGGTGATTCCCTCTGCGGTGACCGTTCCGGTGATGAGGTTCAGGCCGGCGAGCCCCGCTGCAAACCGGCTGCGGGGCCGGTTGAGGACCTCCCTGGTCGGGCCGGCCTCTGTGACGTGGCCGTTCTCCATGATGAGCACGTGATCGGCGAGCATGAGGGCGTCAAGGATGTCGTGGGTGATGATGATGGCGTTGCGGCCTTCCAACACGCGCTTGAGCAGCCGGCGCATCTGCGGGGCGGCGTGGATGTCCAAGGCCGCCATGGGCTCATCCAAAAGCAGCAGGTCGGGTCCCGCGGCGAGGGCCCTGGCGACGGCAACCCGCTGTGCCTGGCCGCCGGAGAGCTGGCCGGGACGTCGTGAGGCAAGTTCGCCGGTGTTGGTTGCCGCCAACCAGGTGGATGCCACCTTTCTGGATTCGGCGGGCTTTTCGCCCTTGCTACGGGGGCCGAATGCCACGTTCTCGAGGACGCTGAGGTGGGGGAACAAGAGGGGCTCTTGTGCCAGAAGTGCGGTTCCCCGGGAATGCGGCGCCTCCCAGACGGGCTTGTGCGAGCTGAGGTCGAACAGGGTCCGGTCCCCGATGACTGCCCTTCCGGAATCCGGGCGGAGCAGGCCGGCGATGATGGAAAGGAGCGATGACTTGCCGGCGCCGTTGGGACCCAGCACGGCCAGGGTCTCCCCGGGACCGAGGGCCAGCGAGACGTTGAAGTTTCGGGCATCGAGCGTGGCTTCGAACTGGAACGTCACTGCGCCACCTGCATTGATGCCACGTTCCTTCGCGGGCTGCCGTAGACAAGGCCTACGACCGCGGCCGCCACCGCAACCAGGACCAGGGACAGCGCAACTGCGGCATCGGCATCGGTCTCGCGCTGGAGGTAGATTTCCAGCGGCAGGGTCCGGGTGACACCCTGCAGGCTGCCTGCGAAGGTCAGCGTCGCCCCGAATTCACCCAGGCTGCGGGCGAAGGAGAGCACGGCTCCGGAGGCAAGGCCGGGGAGGACAAGCGGGAGCGTCACCCTGCGCAGGACCGTCGTGGGGCGTGCGCCCAAGGTTGCGGCAACGGCCTCGTATTGGCTGCCCGCGGTGCGCAGGGCGCCTTCCAGACTCACTACAAGAAAGGGAAGCGCGACGAAGGTCTGGGCCATGATGACGGCCGTGGTGGAAAATGCGATCTGGATGCCGGCCAGTTCAAGGCTCTTGCCGAGCAGCCCCTGGCGGCCGAAGGTGTAGAGCAACGCGATGCCGCCGACCACGGGCGGAAGGACCAGCGGCAGCAGGATGAAGGCACGCAACAGCCGCTGGCCCGGGAAATTCCCGCGGGCCAGCACCAGCGCCAGCGGAACACCGAGGACGATGCACAGGGCGGTGCTGACCGTCGAGGTGCGCAAGCTCAGCCCGAGGGCCGTCATGGATGACTCCGAGGTGATCAGCGGGATGAACTGGGACCAATTGACCTTGGCCACCATCGCGACGAGCGGGAGCATGACAAACAAGGCCCCCGCCGTCGCAATGGCATAAACCCATGGCGGCACCGCGGTGTATCCGGTGCCGCCGCGTCGGTGGACGAGGCCCTTACGGAGTGCCGAATCCGGCATCGGTCAGGACCTTCTTTCCTTCGCTGCCCGTCACCGTGTCGATGAATGCCGCGGCGAGTTCTTTGTTCTTGCTGGTCTCAACGGTGGCGATCGGGTAGGTGTTCACGGCCTTGGCCGATTCCTGGAACGGGATTCCCTTGACCTTGTCGCCCGCGCCCTTGACGTCGGTGACGTAGACCAGACCGGCATCGGCCTCGCCGGAAGTCACCTTCCCCAACACGTCGGTGACGGACGCTTCTTCACTGACCGGCTTCAACGTCGTGCCGGAGGCTTCCTCGACGGTTTTCGTCGCTGCACCACAGGGAACCTGCGGGGCGCAGATGACGACCTTGACGCCCGGCTTGGCCAGATCGGCGAAGGATGCGATCGAGGCGGGGTTGGAAGGAGGAACGGCGATCTCAAGGACGTTCGTTGCGAAGTCGACTGGGGTGCCGTCGACCAGTTTCGCGTCGGCGAGTTTGGTCATGTTCTTCGTGTCTGCCGAGGCAAAGACATCGGCCGGGGCGCCCTGGGTGATTTGGGTGACCAGGTCAGAGGATCCTGCGAAGCTCAAGGTGACCTTGGTGCCGGGGTTCTTGGATTCGAAGTCGCTGGCCAACTCGGTAAACGTCGACTTCAGTGAGGCTGCGGCGAACACGGTGATCGATCCGGACAAACCGGTGGACGCACTTGCTCCCGAACCGCTGGGCGAGGGGCTTTCCGTGGTGGTCGTCGAGCAGCCGGCGAGGCCGGCAGCAAAGGCGCCGGCAACGAAGACGGCCGCGATGTTCTTGCGAAGATTTCTCATATGATGCCCTTTCCCTGAGGGGTTTCGATGATGACAGTGGTTGCCTTCACGACGGCCGTGGCGATGGAGCCGAGTTCAAGATTCAGCTCCCGTACGGCCTCGCTGCTCATCAGCGAAACGACCCGGAACGGACCGCATTGAAGCTCGACCTGTGCCATGACGGTGTCGGCGGTGATGCCGGTGACCAGGCCGACAAAGCGGTTGCGGGCCGATGAGACCACCTGCGCCGGGTCGTCCGGGTGCTGGGCTTGCTTGCGTGCAAGGTGCGCCAGTTCCAAGCCGTCGACGGCAAGCCGGCCGGAGCTGTCCTTGTGGGGTTCAAGGGTTCCGTTCTCCGTCCACCGGCGGATGGTGTCGTCACTGACGCCCAGGAAGCGTGCTGCTTCGGAAACTCGAATTTTTGGCATAGCCCAATACTCTCCCAAATGCGGAGAAATATGGTATCAAACTCCGTAAATCGGGATAAATGTTTCTTTGAGATGCGCACGTGCGAGCGCTCGCTCGGCATTCGGCTCGCAGGCGATGTGGGTCCAGAGCGTGTCGGCTAGTTTGCGATGGCAGCGGCTGCTTCGTCCAGCACGGCGTTGAATCCTCCCCGGTGGAAACGGTCCCGCTGGATGCCGGCGCCGGTTCCATGCTCCAGCAGCCGTGCCAGGCCCGCGGCGACGTAGTCGGAGTCCCCGTTCTGCTTCAGGGCGTGCTGGATGTAGCCCATCAGGCTGCGCAGCATCCCGGCGGCGGAGGTCCTTGTCCCGTCGAGGGGATCGAGGTGGTTGCCGTGCAGGCCGAACTTGGCCGCCTGCCACTGGGCCAGGTCCAGGGCCTCGGCCAAGGGCGGAAGGCCGGGCGGTGCACCGTTGATGCTCGTGTCCACCAGCGCCCTGGCGATCAGCGCCAGCAGGACGGTGTTGGAGGCGTTCATCTGGGTGTCGGCCACCCGCACCTCCACGGTGGGGTAGTGCGTGGAAAGCCGCGCACCCCAGCTGATGTGCCCGGGATCCAGCACGACGTCGGAGTCGAGCATGTACTGCATCCGGCGTTCGTAGTCCTGCAGGCCGGCGAAGTGGGGCGGGATTCCCTGGACCGACCACCTGCGGTAGTGGATGTTCCGCCAGGACGCGAAGCCGCTGTCGTTTCCGCGCCAGTAGGGCGAGTTGGAGCCGCAGGCGGTCAGGACCGGGAGCCAGCGGCGCAGTTCGTTCAGCGCGATGATGCCGGATTCCGGGTCCTCGATGCATACGTGCACGTGCAGGCCGGAGACGTAGTGCTCGGTGGCGATCCCTTCGCACAGGGACGTGATGGCCCGGTACCGGTCGGTCGGCGTCACGACGGCCGGGGCGTTGGGGATGCGCGGGGGGGTGCCCAGCGCAACCACCTGGAAGCCCAGGTCGGTCGCCGCCCGCGACAAGGCCGCCCGGTAGCTGCGCACCGTGTCGAGGGCCTCGGCTCGGTCCGTGCAGATCGGGCTGTTGCTTTCCACCTGGCACGCGAGGAATTCACCGACGGTGGTGGTTCCGCCCACCGTGAGTGCCAGCAGCGCGGCCCGCGCCGCTGCCGGAGGTGCACAGGGCAACCCGGTGAGCGGGCTGACGATGAAAAACTCTTCCTCCATGCCAAACGTACGCATGGGACGTACCTGCTTTCGCTCGGCGAGTTCGGGTTCTTTGGAGGCGGCTTGGCTCGGGTGCCTTCGAGCACAGCCGCGTTGCCAAGAGACGCTTGAGGCATCGGGCGACCGCGAACGACGATTTCACAGTGACCGCGTGGGGCTCGGGCGTCTAGAGGCGATGGATCGGCTTTGTGCCGCCGGGAGGGCTCATTCTCGCCAGCACAACTTGGGGATCCTTGGGTGGGCGGATTGTCCGGAAACCATAGAACGTTTCGCACTTGCCGCACCAACAGTCAACATCCCACAAGGTCGGCACACCATCGGCAGGATTTCTCACGGCACGGACGCGCTCATAGACCAAGTACTCGTCCGTCTGGCAGAGATCACAGGTCGGATACGCTCCGTGCATTTGGACGACGGCGCTTGGACGATCGATTAGAGGTGACGCTAGCAGGCCTGGACTGTGTCTAGCCGCGGTGACATGTGAAGCGTTCATGGGCTTGTTCTCGGAGGATTCCTTCGAAAAGAAGAAGTTTTCGGGTGGCGCGAGTATTGCGCATATCAATGATGCGCCATGAATACAGGGGTGTTCAATAGCTAATGGGTGGGCCCGGGGATCCATGCATCCAGCGTCAGACCAGTGTTGGTAAAAGCGCTACATGACCGGGTCTAGGGAGCAAGATTCTTCCAAAAGTCGGGAACGAACAACAGACACCTACTGACAACGGATCTACCATGAGGGTGACGATTTTTTCCGCATTCACCAGAAAGGTGTCCGTCATGTTACCAATCATTATTGCGGTTGTGGCCGTCATTTTGTTGTTCACCGGCGGCTTCGTGCAGTCCCTCCAGTTCTTGCTCTGGGTGGGCATTGTGTGCCTCATCGTCGCGGCGGTCATGTTCATCATGCGATCGATGTCAGGCCACCGGAGCGCTTAGGCTTGAAGATTCCCGGCCGGCACGTGGGCCCGCGTTCCGAGGACGCGCGGCCATCGTGTCGTTGCCGGTCAGAATGGTGTTGCCATTGATGCGTCGTCGGCTCGACTTGAAGAATTCCGCAGGTGTGGTCGCTGACTCCCAAGACATGATTTAGGGGGCTGGCTCTGCGCCGTTTCAGGAGGTGAACCCGCCTGTCGCATCCTCTTGCGCCGATGATGAACCTTCATCCTTGGCGAAGAAGCAAATCTTTCCGTTTGGTTCCAACACCGCAAGGTCGATATCGGAGAAGTTGCGAAAACCCTGACCTCGGGCTGCCGTCATCAGGTCATCGATTCCCATTCGCTCGGAGCGCAGTGCCTTGATGTCTGGCTTTCCCCCATGCAGGATCACGACAGGGGACCCATGGACGAAGCGGCCGAGGCGGGGTCAACGCACATTGACGTAGCCGAGCATGACCGTCAGGAGTGCCATCGTCCCGACCGCGATCAGGCCGCCGGTCACCGAGTGATCTTCCTGCGTCACGCCCTGCTGCACCAGATCACCCATGGTGATAAAGAGCAACAACTCAAAGGAGCTAAGTTCGCCGAGCGTTGAGCGCCCGACGGCTCGGGTGATCAGCCATAGCAGGAAAAAGGTGATGGCTGCGCGGAGAACGATTTCCACTAGGAGGCCTTCCAGGTTTCGAGTTCGACAGTTGAAACCAGCTCGTCCCCGATGTAGACCTTCAACATCCCCGAAGCGTGTATGGAGCTGTCCTCGGCAGAGGTTCCGGCGATGTTCAAGCGGAATTGCTGCGTCTTGGGAGGATCGAATTCCAACAACAGGAACTTCCCGTCGCTGGATTCGGAGGCTGCGGCGGGGGACGCCCCGAATGTCGTGAATGAGCTCAGATAGCTGTGTTCCACGGCGATGGTGATCGGCGCCGTCATGATGCGTGCGGAACTGATCGCCACTTCCACGTTTGCATCCATGCCGGCACGGACTGCCGCCGGTGCCGTGACAGTGACCGAATTGCCGGACTGCCCGGTTGAACTGGTCGACTCGCGTCCGAAAGCCCCGGCCAGAGCCGACACAATGAATAGCGTCAGCACCGCCAAGAACACGCGGCGTCCGGCTCTTGCGGGCCGATCGCGATCGGGGCCCACAACATCCACGAGCGTTGAATCGGAAACCGGGGGATTCACGTCCACTGCCGGAGGATCCTTGTCCATGATTCATCGTAGGACGCTGCGCCGAGGAAGTAAGCTCTTGGAACATCAGCCCAGTTGACTAGACAGCCCAGTTCAGGTGCGCCGGCCGGATGCTGGCCCAGACAGAAAACCGGGGACCACGCCGCGATACGCGAAGGGGCCCCCGGTTCCGTGGGCTTGGTGGGGCCGGGTGATGCCGCGCCCGGTCCATCCGGCCTACTTGCCTGTCACGTCCTTGGCCGCGTCCTTGAGGTGCTCGCCGGCCTGCTTGGCCTTCGCCACGGCCTGGTCCTTGAGCCCCTCGGCCTGCAGGCTCTCGTTGTCGGTGGCGTCCCCGACCTTCTCCTTCACCTTGCCCGTGGCTTCCTTGGCCTTGTTGCCGATCTTGTCTCCGGCGCCCATGGGAATACTCCTTTGATTCGTTGTGCGGGAATGCTTGCCGGTCCATCGACCGCCATGTTGATCAGACACGGCGTGGCAGCCGGGGCCGGCGGGTCGGCAACGGCGTTGCCAACGTCTGAAGGCAGGAGGCTGCGGCGCATGGGGTCCCCCGCCAAGATGTTCATGCCCACGTGCCCACTAGGGGCCCAAATGATCGGTGCGGCCGGATCGCTTGGGCGTGTCTTCCGGATGCTCTTCGATGTCTTCGCCGGGTTCGGGATGCAGGCGTGGAAGCATCGCGTCGTCCACCGAACCGGGTGGGTGTTCCCCCGGCCCGGGGAAGGCGTCCTTCCGCAGGCGCGGGTGCCCGGGGGCAAAGTCGTCGTGGACCACACCGGCAACCCGGATCACATGGCGTTCCCGAACCACGTGGACGGTGTGTTCCCCCGCAGCGGTGGCACCCGGGTCCCCCTGCAGGCCGGGTTCATCTTTTGCTTGCCGGGGGGCAGGATCGGCCATGTCGTGCAGGCCTCCCACGCCGGCCCTGAAGTAGTAGTCGTAGAGGCGCTCCTCGTCCTCTGCGCTCAGGCCGCCGGCGGGGTCGATGTTCGGTGCGTCCTTCACGAAATCCTTGGGGAATTTCACGTAGAGCTGCCCGTTGGATATTTCCGCTTCGTTGAGCGGCACGTAGTTCTCGGTGCTTCCAAGGAATCCCGTATGCACGGCGACGAAGTCGGGGATGCCGGTTCGACCATCGAGATAGATATGGCCGAGGGTTCCGATCTTCTCGCCGTCGGAACCGAAGACCTTGGCGTTGGAATCCAGCAGGCCCTTGAGCTCTTCATGGCTCAGCATGATGGTGCCTTTCGAGAAAATCCCTGGGCGCGCCGATCCATCGGATGGGAGCAGGGAACCGGCACGGGATTACCCTTCCATGACACCACCGGGTCACACACCGATCAAGGGAACCCGGTGGTTTGACCCGATTCTTGCGAACGAGCGATTCCTTGGCAATGCGATTTTCCCAATACTTCATTTCCCTCCATTCATCCGATGCGCCCAAGGGCAACTACAGAGGTATCGACCCGCTTTTCAGCAAATGGCTTGGTGCTTGGTCTGGGTTGGGTGCGAAGCACTCGTGCCATGGCATCCTGGATGCGATTGCTGACAAGGCGCACGGCATGGTCCCTGCCATGTTGCAGACAGGGGGGACTTCCGTCGGTTCGAGTTTTCCGTCATCCTGAAGCTGGAACGGCCAGGGTTGTTCGGTGAAGGAAGGGTAGCCATGTCATTGAATGAGATGGAGCTGCGGGGGCCGCTGATCGTCGGGGTCATCCCCCGGCAACATCCAGAGGTTGTTGCCCAAGCTGCCTTCCTGGCCGAACAGTTAGAAAGGACAATAATTTTCGCCTACGTGGAGCCCAAGAGCTATCTGACGGAAATGAACCTTACGGTCAGGATGACGGATCTGCCGGTTCCCCCGCGGGAGATCGAAGAAGACATGAGTGCCGATGCAGCGGGGATCTTTGCTGCTATCGGGGCCCTGATGGTTGACAGCTCGGCGACGTGGATCTTGCGCATCATGGGCGGGGAACCTTGGGTGGCGCTGGTTCGTCTGGCGGATGAGGCCCGGGGTTCAATGTTTGTCGTGGGGACACGGGAAGCAAATTTTGGGGCCTATGTATCCGAATTCCTGAAAGGCGCCGTTGCCGCCCGGCTGACCGCACACCAGCACCGACCGGTGTTGGTGGTCCCTGCGGCTGCCAGGGTCAGGAATCCTTGATCGAAGATCGTGTGCTGTCCGGCTTCCGACGTGATGGCCAGCTACCTTGAGGCCATTGAATGGAATCATTCCGCTGTAGTGTACGGCCGTAGGCGTTGATGTAGTATCCGTTCTGGTTTTGCGCTTTACTGGTTCTATCCCCGTTATTGCCATCGAAAAGAGGCCAGTAATTATGGATTCGGGCCAGCTAGCATGGACCATCACGATCATCGTTGTCGTTCTTCTGATCCTCGGCTTGGTATTTTTTTTCGGCCGCCGATGGAAGCAGAAGAAGAACCACGAGCGAGCGGAGAATCTCCGCCAGTCGGCGGCTGCCGACGAACTCGATGCCCGGGAACGTGAAGCCAAAGCTGCACGGTCGGCGGCGGAAGCGCAGCAAGCGGAAATTGATGCGGAGCGCCTCCGTGAAGAGGCCCGCAACCAAGTCGAAGAGGCGCAGTCAGCCCGATCGCGGGCCCAGGATCAAGCAACGAAGGCCGAGTCGCTTGATCCGGAAGGCGAAATCAGTGACCGTCAACCCGCCGACGCATCCGACGCACGGCAGGAACACACCACTGATCCCAATCAGCCGGAACAACCCCGCAAAACCGAGGACGAAAGAGGTCCTCGGGATGGTGGGGCTACACAATATTGAATCCGTTGCAGCCATTGAAACCAGTCCACTGGAAGGGTGACGTTCTCCTGAGAGAACACTTACCCTGCTCAAAGCGCTCGGAAGGGTTGGCACATGTCCAGGTTGGCCGCCTCGGGCTAAACGGGCATTCGAAACGGTGGAGCCGAAAGGACACCCTAGGTCGAAGCGAATGTTGGGAGGATCCCGGATGCCAAGGCAAGGAAATTCGCCGATCAAGGACGAAGAGCTCTACGAGACGCTGCAGGATGAGGGAAACTCGAAGCAAAAATCGGCCCGTATCGCCAACACGGCAGCCCGCGGCGGCCGCAAGGCCGTGGCAAAGCGAGGCGGCGAATCCGGAAACTACGAGGACTGGACAGTGCCCGAACTCAAGGAGCGCGCCAAGGAAATCGGCCTGACCGGTTACTCGAAACAACGCAAGACCGAACTGATCCGATCCCTACGCAACTCATAGCGGATTCTCCTACCGGTTGTGGTCTGCACCTAAAACCTCCGACCAGCAGCCTATCTACTCGAGGAAAGGCATATGAGGTCAAGTCCGGGCCTCTGGGGCCGGGATGAGGCACCGGGGAGGGAATTGTCAATGGACCCGGCGATGGTGGATAAGGAGGGTTAGGAGCCAGACCCGGCGGTGGAGCTGGAATGAATAAAAGGGATCCGGCACCGACTCTTGTGCGGGCAGGGTCTCGTCTTCGAGAGTGAATGAGTCGCTTGAATCCTGGGAATACTTCAGTAACACACAGGTACTCCTCGGAGTTGAGAGTTGAGAGTTGAGAGTTGAGAGTTGAGAGTTGAGAGTTGAGAGTTGAGAGTTGGGAGCTAAGCCAGCTTGGTCCGAAATCTAGGGGGGCAGCGGGAGACCACTCCGAGATGCCCCGTGGCCATAGTTACACGTTGCCGCGCAGAAAGGTCTAGACGTATTCCTGAGCACCAGAATTTGACGGTGGCGCAGTAATCCCGAGGTGATCTTCTACTGAAGCCGTTGTCGGGTATGAAGCCAAGCCACGCGCTGGGAGCCGTATCAGGCCAACGGAGGGTGCATCGTTGCCCACGAAGCTTCGATGCCAATGAAAGGGGAGAACGATGAACCAGCTGGATCTGATCCGAGCAGCAGCTGAAGATGTGGCCTCGGCTCGGGTGCTGCTCCGGGAACGAGTAGAGACGCTGGACTCGATCGTGAAGAGCGCTTTGGAACACGGGGTGCCTATCGACCAAATCGACGAAGCGAAAAGCCCATCCTGGAACGCGACCTCCCAGACCTCGGATGAGCATCGAGCGCTGACCTCTTCATAGGCGAAGTGTGCCCCGCCGGAACCCTCGTGGGATTTGGTCGTGGGCGGGCATTCACTTGTACCGTTCGGGGAAATGGGCCCTCCGAATGTGCGGGCAGGCACTTGTGTCCTGTCCCGAGCAATCATCACCGTACCGGCTTTCTCGGGGCCCGGCGAAAATCCGCAGCGCACATGCCGCTGACAGCGGTTTGAATCATGGGCAGGAAGACTCGGAATAGACGTGATGCTTGTATTCAAAGCTCTTTTTGAAGTGGCCTCTCCAACTTTGGCCAGGCTTCTTCATGACTTCACATAGAAGACGTCCTAAATTGCTGAAGCGATCCAGATCACCAAAGCAATGGCCAAAAGAACGCCAACGATTGTCCACACAAGGTTGCTTCCACGCATGAGACTTACTTCCGTTCTCTTCGTTGATACTTCTTCATCATCGGCTGGCGAAACCCCCAGTTCAAGACTGACTGTTCTAAAAACTGCCCCAAACGGTGCGGCTGGGATGGCTTGTTGAATCATGAGCTGGAACGTCCAAAGTCATCGTCTTGAGACGGCTACTGGCAGTGGGCCAGCATCGGCCCACTGCCAAGGAACCGAGCAGACCGATATCCATTGGAGAAAATGACATTTCAACTGTCAGATTTTTGGTGTGGGGTGACTTGCTGGTGGGGGATAGTCAAATGGCCGAACCCATCCTTTGCGACGATGCCGTATTTTCCTCTGTTGGTTCCTTCGCCGTCGAACCAGAGGGCGCATTTGCCGCAGTTGATTTTGTCGACTTGTCTCGACGCACGGACCGAAAGGGGGGTCTGGGAATACCGGTTTCGATAGTCACTGCCTCCCGTGCGCTAAAACGGATGTAATGGGAAATGCCGCGGGGAAAATCGTCCGCGGCTGACCAACCCGGAATCCGAGGACCCCATGAAAGCCACCTATATGTACGGCGCGGGCGACGTGCGCATCGAGAACGTGCCCGACCCGGTCATCCAGCAACCGACCGACGCGATCGTGAGGGTGGTTCGTTCCTGCGTGTGCGGATCCGACCTCCACCCATACCATTCCATGCAGCATTCCGGCGCCGGTAGGCCGATGGGCCACGAGATGATCGGCATCGTCGAGGACCTGGGATCCGCCGTCTCGACGCTGAAACGGGGCGACTTCGTGATCGCCCCGTTCGCGTTCCAGGACAACACGTGCGTGTTCTGCCGCGAGGGGTTCCAGACCTCCTGCATCCACGGCGGTTGGTACGGCAACACCGAGGTCGGGGGACTGCAGGCCGAACTGGCCCGCATCCCGCAGGCCGACGGAAGCCTTGTGTCGGTTCCGGGGATCGACGAGAGAAACGAGCTGCTCCCGTCGCTGCTCACGCTCTCCGACGTTTACCTGACCGGTTTCCACGCGGCCCACATGGGCCAGGTGTCGGCGGGGAAGACCGTCACGGTGATCGGCGACGGGGCAGTGGGCCTCTCCGCAGTCCTCGCATCCCGGCAGCTCGGCGCCGAGCGCATCATCCTGATGGGCCGCCACCGGAGCCGCACGGACCTGGGCATAGAGTTCGGGGCCACCGACGTCGTCGCCGAACGCGGTGAGGGGGGCATCGCAAAGGTCATGGAACTGACCCGCGGCGAGGGCAGCCACGTGGTGCTCGAGGCCGTGGGACACATGCCGGCCTACGAGCAGGCCTATGGCGTGGTGCGGCCCGGCGGCGTGATCTCCCGCGTGGGAGTGCCGCAGTATGAGGAAGCCCCCGTCGGGTTCGGATCGCTGTTCGGCAAGAACGCCACCCTGACCGGTGGACCGGCTCCGGTGCGCGCCTACATGGAACCGGCGATCCAGCAGGTGCTCAACGGTCAGATCAACCCCGGCAGGGTCTTTGACCGCTCCGTGACGATCGATGGCGTGCCGGCCGGCTACCGGGCCATGAACAACCGCGATGCGCTGAAAGTGCTCGTGACCTTCTGATGGGTGCGCTGCGGCAGGTCCTTGAAACCGAGACGGACGCACCGCCCCGCAGGACCGCGATCCTGGCCATGGTCCTGTCCGCCGAACGCCCGGGGCACCCGCGCGGTCGCGCAAAAATACAAGAGTCAAACATTGGAGAGCAACCATGAGCACGCACAAGCGACCCAAGCCCCCGACCGTCAAGGGTCCCGGTGAGTGGTTCACAGGGGACGTCTACTTCAACGCCTATTACGCAGGCCAGACACCCTCCCGGACCCGGCTCAACCTGGTGCGCTTCACCCCGGGCGCGCACACCGCGTGGCACAAGCACGCGGTCGGCCAAACGCTGCACGTCACGGAGGGCCTGGGCTACGTGCAGTCGCGCGGCGAGGAATTGATCGAAATGCACCCGGGCGACACCGTCTACACCCCGCCCGGGGAATGGCACTGGCACGGGGCCACCGCCGACAACTTCATGTGCCACCTGGCCCTGTGGGAAGCGCCGGCGGATGCAGACGAACCCGAAACTGTGTGGGGCGCCAAGCTCACCGATGAAGAATACCCCGACGGCGAGCACCCCGCGGGGCAGTAGCGCACTCGTCGAGCAGACACGAGTACCCGGCACCGATCCATCAGGACCGGTGCCGGGTACTTACTGGTTTCGGCCGCGCCCGACCATCGACGGGTCGGCAAGGGCCGGATTGTCGTGGGTGGCGGCCCAAGAGGCCAGCATCCGCAGGGCGTCGGCCGTGGGCGAGCCCTCCGGCGCCGTGTACACGTTCATGACCAGCCCGGGTTCGCTGGGCAGCTCCATCGACTGGTAGTTCAAGTCGAGGTCGCCGACGACGGGGTGGTGCAGCCGCTTCAGCCCGCTGCGGTGGAAGACGACATCGCGGGAGGCCCAGCGTTCCCTGAACAACTCGCTCTGCGTCGACAGCTCACCGACAAGCCGTATCAACTGTGGATCGTGCGGGTTGCGGCCGGCCTCGAGGCGCAGCATCGCGGCCGC
The DNA here is from genome assembly GCF_017876535.1 of Paeniglutamicibacter kerguelensis. NCBI lineage: Bacteria > Bacillati > Actinomycetota > Actinomycetes > Micrococcales > Micrococcaceae > Paeniglutamicibacter > Paeniglutamicibacter kerguelensis. The sequence continues at coordinate 286,039 of NZ_JAGIOF010000004.1, read as the reverse complement.
GTCGTTGGCGATTTGGTCGTAGTCGCGCCAAAACTCGCGGGCCGCGGGATTGAGGTAGGTGAACCGGGTGGTGTTCACGGGGCGGCGCGGGTCCTCGAAAACCGGAAGGTAGAGGGCCCTGCCCATCCGGTTGGCGGCCAGGATGTCGTGGCGGCCGTTGCGCACCCAGGCCGGGGCATCGGTCATGGCGTCGAGCACCTGCTGCACCTCGGGGCGCACCACCAGCGCGGGGCTGCGCCTGGTGCGGGCCGGCCCGGCCGCGCGGGCCAGATCGAAGAGGTATTCGCGCTCGGCCTCGTCGAGCCGCAGGGTCCGAGCAATGGCGTCCAAGACGCTCTCGGAGGCGCCAGCCAGGTTGCCGCGCTCCAAGCGCACGTAGTAGTCGACGGAGACGCCGGCAAGCATGGCGACCTCCTCGCGCCGCAGCCCTGGCACGCGGCGGTTGCCGCCGTACGCGGGCAGGCCGGCCTGTTCCGGGGTGACCCGGGCACGCCGGGAACCGAGGAACTCACGAATGTCGGCACGCACGTCATCTCCCATGTTTTCAACCATAGGCTTTCCGTGGCGCGGGCGGGAGGCCCTGTCAGTACCCGTCGCCGGCTATCGTTCGTCGTCGAAACGTACGTGTGCCAGGCGGTGCAGCATGAGCGCGACATCAAGGCGGGTGCGACCCGCCGAAGTCGACGGGTCGTAGCCAAGACTGCCTGGCAGCTTGAGCAGGCGGGCACACATCGTTGAGTGGTGCACCCCCGCCTCTGCCGCGAGAGCGCGTTGGCTGGCGCCGTCAACGAGGGCACGCAGCATTCGCACGGTCCACGGACCCGTGGCCAGATCCTCAATCGCCTGGGCATCGGGGTGTGCCGTGGCACGTTGGTCCTCCGTCTCGGCTAGGGAAAGGAGTGCGCCGAGGTCGGCGGCCCGCATCACGGGGCGTTCGTCGTCGGCGAGCCGCAACGCGATGAGCGCGGAGCGCCACGACTCGCGCAGGTCGCCGGCGGACCGGGCCGCGATGCCGATGCCTGCCCGCGAAGCTGGGGCGCCGTCATCCGGCGCGAGCACGGCGCGGACGATCCCGAACCGCGTCCCGACCATCGCATGCGGCAACGCCCGGTAGAGGGTAGTCGATGCCGGAATCGCCATCGCGTGGGTTCTCGCATGGGCGCCGAAGGAAAGCCGGGCGGCCGCCTCTGCGCGCTCATCGTCCGCCGCATCGCCGGCCAGCAGCACCTCGACCGCGCGCCGGGTGGGTGCCAGGGTGTCGAGCCGCCTCGAGAGGATCGACAACGCAATCGCGACCCGCTCGAGCACCAACGCGTCGTTGGCGTGCGCCGCGTCCCCGCGTTCGAGCCACACGACGGATCCCTCGCCGGCCGGCGCCGACGGCCAGCCGTCGGGCGGTCCGGCATGCAGTTCGGTGCCGTCCGCGGCGAAGCGCCGGCCCGATTCCTGGCCTGCCCGGCGGTGGCCGATCGGCGCCCCGCAGAGCACCGCGGCTCCGCGCAACATGCCCTCGGCCCCGACCCGGCCGTCGATGAGCTTGTCGAAGTAGGTGATGACCTTCAGCGACTCGCTCGCCTCCGGATCGAGGGCGCTGAGCCTGCCCGAAAGTTCCTTCATCGCCCATTCCCCCTTGCGTCGCCGGTGCACCCCATCCTACGTGGACGGGGTGCACCAGGTGCGTGGTTCAGGCCTCGAGCATGCGCGTGAGCCAGCGGTTGCGGGTGTCGACCATCGCGATCGACACCTGGGCCTGCGGGGCAAGGCCGTCGAATCCGTGGAACCCGCCGGGCCAGACGTGCAATTCGGCGGTGCCGCCCGCCGCCCAGATCTGGGAGGCGTACGCGACGCACTCGTCGCGGAACACCTCCGCGCTGCCGACGTCGATGAAGGTCGGCGGCAGGCCGGAGAGGTCCTCGGCACGCGCCGGAGCCGCATAGATCGACACCTCGTCGGTGCCCCGGCGGTCGCCGAGGAGCGCGTTCCACCCGGTGAAGTTGCTGGCGCGGTCCCAGACGCCGATGCCCTGGAACTGGTGGGAGGAGACGGTCTCGTTGCGGTCGTCGAGCATCGGGTAGATGAGCAGTGAGGCACGCAGGGCCGGCCCCTGCCGGTCGCGGGCCAGCAGGGTGACGCCGGCGGACAGGCCGCCGCCGGCGGAGGCGCCGCCGACGATGATCCTGGTCGGATCGATGCCCAGCTCCGCGGCGTTTTCGGCGGTCCAGACGAGCCCCGCGTAGCAGTCCTCCACCGGCACGGGGTCGGGGAACTCGGGGGCGAGCCGGTACTCGACGCTCACGATCACGGCGCCGTGGCTGGCGACGAAGGGGAGGAATGACTGCACGCCCGCGAAGCGGTTGCCGATCACCATGCCGCCGCCGTGGATGTGGTAGATCCCGGGGCCAGCGGTGTCCTGGCCGGGACGGCGGTAGATCGAGACGACGATCTCATCGCCGTTGCAACCGGGGATCGTGCGCTCCTCGTGCACGGCCCCGACGCTGGCGACCAGCTCGTCGAATGCGGGATCGAACGGCATCTCCCGCATGAGCGGGATCATCTCCGGGGTGAACGTGGGCGGGATGATCCCGGCGACGAGGTCAAGGGCGGCGCCGAGCTCGGGATCGAACGGCGGCGCGGTGTAGGTGGGCATGGTGGACCTCCATTGGTTGGATCACCGCGACAGTGCGGCCTGGTTCAATGCTCGCAAAGCCGGCCGAATGCCGCGACCGCCACTCGCGGCCGATTGCGGCATCGGCATCCGCCACGTGGCGGGTCACCGGGCCGTCTGCCTGTCGCTCGTCGAGGATCGGACGCACCAATGGAACGGGAGCAGCGGAGGGCCTTGAGTCTGCGGATTCGCTGGTCTTGCAGGAAATTTGCAACGGAAATCCTTCAAAAATCGGAATGATAGTGTTCCCTCCAATGGTCTCCATGGCGTTGCCGGTTCGCGTGGGTGACGCCCGGTGTCGGGCCTGCTTCGAGGCCGCCGGCGGCGTGCTCAGGGGCCCTCGAGATTTTCCTTGTAGGAAGGGACTAGTTCCAGGTCGATGTTGGAGGTGTCGATTCCGGCCGCCCTGAGCATCTTCTTGAGGGAGGCGGCATCGGGAAGCGGCAGCGGGCCGGTGGCCCGCACTGTCACGCCGTCCAAGCCGGTGTTGACCTGGAGCAGGTCCCATCCGCCGGACTCTGCCCAGGTTTCGGCCACCGATTGAATGGCGCTTTCCTCCAGTGCGTTGCGGCTGTTGCTGATGCTCGAAAGCGTGAGCGGGATTCCGACGATCAACAACATGGCGACGATGGCAAGAGTTGCGTGCCGCCGGTTGACAGGTTTCCCGCCGGCTTGTTTTCCCCCTGCTTGGCCGACGGCCGGAAGGCCCCGGCCAACACCGTAGAAGGCCATCACGGCAATTCCGGTTACAAGGATCGCGGCGACGTTGGTGGTGAACAGCAGCAGCGCCCCGAGCGATTGGGAGTAGGCCCCCGATTCGAGGGTGAGGCCCGCGACGGCCAGGGGCGGGACGAGGGAGATTGCTATGGCGACGCCCGGGAGGGTATCGGAAATGTCGCGGCGGATGAGTGCGATCGACCCGACGACACCTGTTCCGAGTGCCGCGAGCAGATCCATAAGATCGGGGTTCACCCGGCTGGCGACTTGCGAATTGTTGGCGGCCACGACCTCGCTCGCCACGCTCAGGCCGATCAGGTAGCCGATGGTGACCGATGCGGCGGCTCCCGCGATGACAAGCGCGATCGATCGAATCAGGTTTGTTCGATCGCCCAACACCGTCGAGAGCATGATTCCCTGGATGGGCAGCAGCATGGGTGCGACAATCATCGCCCCGATCACCGTCGCCGTTGAGTCCGCGACGACACCTGCGGAAGCGATGATCGTGGAAAGGATGAGCAGGATCCAGAACCGGTCGAGTCGTTGTCTGCGCTCGGGCGGCTCGAACAGGACGGCGTCTCGCATGCTCGCGACACTGTTCCGGATCGACGTGGCGTCGTTGTCCATCGGGCCTCCTGGGAACCTTGGCGCGCTCGCGCAGACGCAACATCGGGGTTCGGGCCCAGATGCGCCTTGCGAGTACCCTAATACGGGTTCACGGCCATCCGGTAGCATCCGGAGCCATCGATTCCCCGACGCGGATCGCGGTGGCCTCCATCAGGAGCATCCCGAACCCCGAATCACCGTGCCTAGTGGTCCAGGGTGACGGTGCGCAGGTCCAGCCGGCGCAACACGCGGTCCACCAGTTCGGGGTCGTTGCCCGGCTCGTTGCGGGCCTTGAGCATTTCCTCGCGGGCCGCATCCAGCGCCTCGCGCTGCACGTCGTCCATGATGGTGAGGATCTGCTTCAGGCGCAGCATCTTTTCCGGGTCCTGCTCGAAGTCGGCTTCCAGGATGGTGTGCAGCGATGACATGCGGCGTGCCAGCGCGTCGCGGCGCTTCTGCGGCAGCGCCGCCGCGGCCGTCGAGCGCTTCATGGTTTCCAGGGCGACCTTTTCCGCGCGGCGGGCCAGCGAGCGCTGCTTGCGTTCCTCCGCGGCATGGTCGTTGGGAAGCTTGAGCGCACGCATCAGCGCCGGCAGCGTCAGGCCGGGAACCACCAGGGTCACGATCAATACGGCGCAGGCCGTGGCGATCACAAAGTTGCGGCCTTCCAGCGGCTCCCCGTTGGCCAGGGTCGTCGGGAGCGCCAGCGCCAGGGCAAGCGTCGCCAGCCCGCGCATGCCGCACCAGGTGAGGACCAGGACCTCCTTGAGCGAGCCCGGCGTGTGGTTCTTGCGCTCGGTTCCGCCCATCTTGAACATCGCCATCATCCACAGGAACCGCACCAGGACAACGGCGATGCAGATCGCTGCGATGCCGGGGATGAACGTGAACAGGTTCCGGCCCTCGTCCTCGATGATGTAACGCATCTCGATGCCCACCAGGCCAAAGGCAACACCTGTGGTCAGCAGCTCCACGACATCCCAGAAAGCGGTCCGGGTCAGGCGTTCCTCGGAGTCCTGCGGACGCGCGCGGCGCCCCAGTTCCAGGGCCGTGACAACCACGGCGACAACGCCGGAGAAATGGACCTCTTCGGCCAGGAGGTAAACGGCGTAGGGCGCCACCAGCGTCGCGGCCGAACGGGCCACCAGGTTGGGTACAAAGCGGTTGAGCGTTCCGACAACCCAGGCCATGGACAGGCCCAGCACCACGGCGCCCGCGGCACCCACCAGGAACTTCGGGACGACTTCCCAGCCGACCTCGCCGCCGCTGAGGGCCGCCGCGACCGCGGCCTGGAAGATCACGATGGCCATCGCGTCGTTGAACAGGCCCTCGGTCTGCAGCACGGTGATCAGCCTGCGCCGCATCTTGACCTTGCTGGCGATGGCCTCAACGGCCACCGGGTCCGGCGGGGCAACGATCGCGCCCAGCGCGATGGCCACCGGGAGGCTCAGCGCCGGGGCAATGAACCAGGCCGCGCCGGCAGCCACGGCGGTTGTGGCAACCACCAGCAAGACCGCCAGCAGCACCAGCGAACGCCAGCGCAGGCGGAAGATCGACCAGGAACTTCGCTGGGCGGCCGCGTAAAGCAAGGGCGGCAGGAAAAGCGGAAGGATGAGCTCGGGGTTGATGTGGACTTCCGGAATGAAGGGCAGGAACGCCGCCCCGGCGGAAAACACGAGCATCAGGATCGGGTAGGGCAGCCGTATTCGCTCGCCAAGGCCCGCAACGAGCACCGTTCCGAACAACAAGCCAACCAACAACAGCAAAAATTCCACGTCTTAACCCCTATCCCGTCAGGCAATTTTTTCATACGCATGTGTCAACGAGGTAAATAGAAGTCGTTTTCTTCCATGGGCGCACCGGCCCGGAGCTGTAGCGTGTCATCCAGACGGCCCCGCGAATGCCCAGGAGTGAAACGTGAACCAGCAAACCGTCATCTACCCGGCCAGGCTTGTCAGGACCATGGATCCGGCCCGGCCGGTGGCCACGGCGATCGCCGTGCGCGACGGACTGGTCCGCGCCGTCGGATCGGTCGAGGAACTCTGCCGGTACCCCGACACGATGATTGACGGGCGCCATGCGGACAAGGTCCTGCTTCCGGGTTTTGTCGAGGCGCACGCCCACGCCGGTTCCGCAAGCGTCTGGGAAGGCCAGGTCTATGTGGGGTATTTCGGCCGCACCGACCCCGACGGCAAGCACTGGCCGGGGTGCACGAACACCAAGGCGGTGCTGGAGCGGTTGCGCGAGGCCGAGGCCGTGCTTGCCGATCCCGGCACGCCGCTGCTGGCCTGGGGCCTGGACAACATCTACTTCCCCGATTCCCGCCTGCTGTCCCGCGAACTCGACGCCATCTCCGCGACCCGCCCGATCAAGGTCGGCCACGCCAACGGCCACGTGGCCGTCGTGAATTCCGCCGTCCTGGCGGCCGCCGGGATCGATACCGCGAGCCGCGTCGAGGGCGTCGAAAGGTACCCGGACGGCACGCCCAACGGAGAATTGCGCGAATTCGCCGCAATGGGCCTGGTGGCGCACCTCTTCGGCGACCACGCCTCCGCCATCACCCCGAGGACCCTGAACCAATTTGCGCAGGACGCCGTCAACCGCGGCGTCACCACCATCACCGACCTCGGATCCACGGGCCTGGACACTGCCGAAGGCCGTGCGCCCTTTGCCGACGTGATCGGCGAAGACTTCCCGGTCCGGCTCTCGGTGTTCCAGCTCGGGGTGGGTCTGGGAACCGGCCCGGCCGCGGCCCGGCTGGCCGAAGAACTGGCGGAGGCCCGCAGACACAACACCGCCAAGCTGCGCTTCGGGCACGTCAAGCTGATGCTCGACGGGTCAATCCAGGGGTTCACCGCCCGGCTGCTGGCCCCGGGATACCTGGGCGGCCAGCCCAACGGCATGTGGAACACCACCCCGGAGGAATTCGAGACCGCTTTCACCGCCTTCCATCGTGCGGGGCTGCTCATCCACGTGCACTGCAACGGCGACGAGGCCAGCGAGCTGTTCCTGGACACGCTCGAGAAGGTGCTCACCAAACACCCTCGCCCCGACCACCGGCACACCATCACCCATTCGCAGCTGACCACCCAGGCCCAATACCGTCGGGCGGCCGCGCTGGGGGCCTGCGCCAACATCTTCTCCAACCACCTGTGGACCTGGGGCGACCAGCACGCCGATGCGATCCTCGGCTGGGACAGGGCCGCGCGCATGAACGCCGCCAGGTCGGCGCTGCGGGCCGGTGTTCCCATCTCGCTGCACTGCGACGTCCCGGTCACCGAGCTGCACCCGTTGAAGACCATGAAGCACGCCGTCACCCGGCTGGCCCCGTCCGGGCGGGTGTTGGGGGAGTTCGAACGCATCACCGCCGAAGAAGCCCTGCACGCCGTGACCCTCGGGGCCGCCTACATGCTGAAGATGGACGGCGAGGTCGGTTCCCTCGAGGCCGGCAAGCGCGCCGACGTGGCGATCCTTGAGCGAGACCCCCTGACGGTCGATCCCGAGGCCCTGGGGGAGATCCGCGTTGCCGGGACCATGGTCGGCGGCCGGCACCATGCCGCCAAGCGAGGCGCTATGGAAAACGAGGCACTGTAGAAAACGAGGCACTGTAGAAAACGAGGCACCGTAGGCGCTGCCCATTCCTGAGCAGGTGCCGCGACACAGGAAAGGCCCGCATCCCGGGAGCCGCCCACCATGGTGGGCGGCTCCCGGGATGCGGGCCGTTGCCTCGGGCGGTCCCTAGCCGATGCCGATGGCTCCGGTCAGCACGCCCACGGCGAGCATCACCAGGGAGACCACGAGTGCGCGCCACAACACCTTCTTGTGGTGTTCGCCCAGGTCGACCTTGGACAGCGAGACCAGCAGCAGGATGGCCGGGACCAGCGGGGACTGCATGTGCACCGGCTGGCCGGTGATCGAGGCGCGGGCCATGTCCACCGGGTCGATACCGTAGTGGGCGCCGGCCTCGGTGAGCACCGGCAGGATGCCGAAGTAGAACGCGTCGTTGCTCATGAAGAACGTCGCCGGGATGGAGATCAACCCGGTGAGCACGGCTAGCAGCGGGCCCATGGAGGACGGGATCACGTCGACCAGCCAGGCGCTCATGGCCTCGACCATGCCGGTGCCGGAGAGCACGCCGGTGAGCACCGCCGCGGCCAGGACCATGGAGACCACGGCGATCACCGAGGATGCGTGGGATGAGATCATCTTGGCCTGGTCGGAGATCTTCGGGAAGTTCACCAGCAGGGCCACGGCGGTGCCGACCATGAACAGGTAGGACAGCGGGACCAGGTCCAGGATCAGCAGCACCATGATGGCCACCGTCATCGACAGGTTGAAGATGAACAGCTTGGGGCGCAGGGTCTCGCGGTTCGGGTCCAGCACGGTGCCGTTCATGGTGGCGGTTTCGGTGCCGTCGCCCAGCACCGCCACCTGTTCCATCAGCGCGGTGCCGCGGCCGCCGACGGACGGGGTGCCGTTGGGAATGCGCGATGCCGGGGGCTTGGGAGTGCCGCCGGAGATGTTCAGGGTCGAACCCACGCCCCAACGCAGGGGATCCTCGCGCTGCAGGCGCTTGCGCTCGGAAATGCCCATGGCCCAGGCGAAGGCGAAGACCGCGATGAGGCCGGCGCCCAGCGCCGGAAGCATCGGAACGAACACCTCGGAGGCGTCAACGTGAAGCGCCGCGGCGGCGCGGGCGGTCGGGCCGCCCCACGGGACGATGTTCAGCGTGCCGTTGGTCAGGCCGGCCACACAGGTCAGCACCACCGGGCTCATGCCCAGGCGCTGGTAGATCGGCAGCAAGGCAGCTGTGACCACGATGAACGTGGTCGACCCATCGCCGTCCAGGGAGATCAGGCCGGTCAACAGGGCGGTGCCGATGACAACCTTGGCCGGGTCGTTGCCGACCAGCTTCAGGATGCCGTCGACCAGCTTGTCGAAGAGGCCCACGTCGATCATGATGCCGAAGTACATGATGGCGAACATGAGCAGCGCCGCGGTTCCGGACATCGACTTCACCGCGTCCATCACCATGTCGCCGATGCCGAGCCCGGCCCCGGCGAAGAGGCCGAAGACCGTGGGCACGATGATCAGCGCCAGCAACGGGGTCATGCGCTTGGTCATGATGAGCGCCATGAAGGTGGCGACCATCAGGAACCCGAGTGCTACCAGCATGGGGGATCTCCTTTGGGTGAAGTGTGTTGGTTGGAGCCGTGCCGGGTGCAGTGCTGCGAACGGTGACAGGCTGTGAGCCACAACGCTACGTGTGCCAGGTCACGTTGGTGCCGTTGTGCGCACAAAGCGGTCTTCTTCCCCTAAAAACCTTTTTGCTCATAAAACTCACCACTGGTTCTAGACTTGGTGCATGTCCCCAGCAACAAAACCAGGCCGCGGTTTTGCAGCCCGCATCATGACCCTGCAGTTCGCGGTGCTCGGCCTGCTGATCGTGGTGGTCACGATCGCGACGATCATTGCGAGCTACAACAGGGTGTTTGAACGGGCGGAGAACACCTCGTTGGCCATCGCCCGCACCGTCGCTGCCACCGGGCAGGTGCGCGAGGAGGTCGCGCGCCACTCGGCACTGGAGACCCTGGACCTGAACGAATTGCGCACCGGGCCGCTGCAGCAACTCGCCGACGACGTGCGCGGCCGGGCCGCGGCCGACTTCGTGTCGATTCTCGAGGACCGCGGGCTGCGCCTGGCCCACCCGAACCCCGATGAAATCGGCAAGCCGGCGTCGACCGAGCCGGTGGCGCTGAGCGGCATCGAAGCCGTCTTGCGTGAACGCGGCTCGTTGGGCGACTCGGTGCGCGCCAAGGTCCCGGTCTATGCGCCCGGTTCCGGCCAGGTCGTCGGCCAGGTCTCGGTGGGGGTGGTCACCGACTCGCTGACCGGGGCGCTGATGGCCTCCATCTCCTGGATCCTGCTCTTTGCGGCACTTGCCGCCGCGGTGGCGATCGTTGCCGGGCGGGTGACGGTGCGCCGGCTCAAGGCCCAGACCCTGGGGCTGGAACCGGCGGAAATGGCGCAACTGCTCCGGGACCAGGATGCGGTGCTTTACGGCGTGGAGGACGGGGTGATCGGCATCGGCAGGGACGGTCGCATCAGCGTGCGCAACAAGGCGGCACGCCTCATGCTGGGCCTTCCGCACCGCCACGAGTCCGCCGACATCGTGGGCCAGCCCTACGCGGAGGCGGGACTGCCCCCGGCGCTGGTCAGCGCCATCGACGCGGGGGAGCCCGGTACGCTCCGCCTGGAAACCGACAAGTCGGCGCTTGTGGCAACCGTGCATCCGGTCCTCCGCGAGAACCACGACCTGGGCAAGGTGGTGCTGCTGCGCGACGTCACCACCATCGAGACCCTCGGTTCCCGGCTGGACGCCGTGGAAACCATGGCCGGCGCCCTGCGCGCCCAGCGCCACGAGTTCGCCAATCGCCTGCACACGATTTCCGGGTTGCTGCGCAACGGGGATGTGGCCGAGGCCCAGGAGTACCTGGGCGAGGTCATTGAATCGGGCCCGGTGCGTGAACCGGTGCAGAACCTCGGGGCCATCGACGACACCTACCTGCGTGCCTTTCTGGGCGCCAAGGGCGTCAGCGCCTACGAGCTTGGCGTGGTGCTGCGCGTCGGCGAGGAAAGCGCGCTCTACGGGCGGCTCAACGACGCCCAGGATGCCACGGCGGTGCTCGGCAACCTCATCGACAACGCGCTGGCCGCCGCCGTCGAAGGCCCCGACCCGCGTTGGGTGGAAGTGGACCTGTTGGGGGAGGGGAACACCCTGCACGTTGCCGTCGCCGATTCCGGGACGGGGGTGCCGGCCGGCATGGACGTCTTCGCCGAGGGCGCGAGCACCGGGGCGGGGATCCCCGCCCAGGAACACGGCCACGGCGTGGGCCTGCCACTGATCCGCCGGTTGGCCAGGACCCGCGGCGGCGACGTATGGATTGCCGATGCTGGCGGAACGCACCCGGATCGCGGCGACCACTCGGCGTCCGGCGACGAATCATCAATCGCCGGCGCGGTGTTTGCCGCCCGCCTGCCCGGGGTGCTCACCCCCGAATCCACGACCACCGAAAGGCCATGATCTCCATGAATCCGACCAACGACCTGCGGGTCCTGGTGGTTGACGACGATTTCAGGGTGGCGGCCCTGCACGCCCGCTACGTGGACGAGGTCCCGGGCTTCACCGCCCTGCCGCCGGTCCACGACGCCCGCATGGTTCCGCGGGCCGTGGCCGAGGAAAAACCCGACCTGCTGCTCCTGGACGTGTACCTGCCGCAGGGCTCGGGCCTGGACCTGCTGGCCACGCTGGATGTCGACGCGTTTGTGCTCTCCGCGGCCACCGAGGTCGATGCCGTGCGCACCGCCATCCGCCGCGGCGCGCTGGGCTACCTGGTCAAGCCGTTCGACCCCAAGGTGCTTGCCACGAGGCTGCGTTCCTACGCCCGCTACCGCAGGCAGCTGGATTCGGCGACGGTGCTGGACCAGGGGGCGATCGACCGGGCGCAGCGCACCCTCCTGGCCGGAGACGAGGGCGGTGCCGTGGCCGCAACGCCCACCGAACAGGCGGTGCTTGCCGCGGTGGCCGCCACCGGGGAACCGGCAACGGTCATGCAGGTGGCCTCGGCCGTGGGCATCTCCCGGGCCACGGCCCAACGCTATCTGGCGACACTCGTCCAGGCGGGTTCGCTGCGCCTGGAACTGACCTACGGCAGCCGGGGCCGGCCCGAACACCGCTACCTGGTCCAGCACTAGCGGCCGGACGCAGTCCCGGGGCGGCCTGTCAGTTTCCGGTGGTCAGTTCCACCAGCAGGGGAAGGGCGTCGTTCCACGCGGAAATGCCGCAACCGTTTTTCAGGTCGAAGTCCCGCTCCACCGACTTGCCGTCAACGGTTCCGGTGATGCTTGCCGTGGCGGGGCCGCCGTATTGCTCGGTGCACATTTGGGTGCCCGGTGCCGGCGCGGGGTCCAGGATCTGCGGGTGCATGGCCAAAAGCGCGCAGGCCTCGTCCGCGCGCGGGTGGTTGCTGGTTTCAAGCGCCGTCGCCCCTGCGCACCGCAGGGAATATACGGCGCTCTGGTTCTGGCCGTCGGCGCGGATGACGATGTCCAGCTCAACCATTGTTTCCTGGCCGGTCGGCGGGGCGGAAGATTGGCCGGGACCCTCGTCGCCGCCGCCGCAGCCTGACAACAGCACCAGGGCCGCGAACAGCGCACCAACTACGGGGAACCGCATGCGGGGACTCATTCTGGTTTCTCGCTCTCCGTCGGGGCAGCCGGGACGTTGGGCCCCGTGCACTAAGTCTGTTCCAGGGGCAGTGCCTGGGCAAGGGCCAGCAATTTGCCCCGCAGGTCCTGCGCCCGGTCCGCGAAGTCCTTCTGCCGGCGCACGTACTCGGCCTTGCCGGCGGGAGTCTCGATGCGGATCGGCTCGTGCCCCCATTCCAGGAGGTCGTACGGGGAGGCCTGCATGTCCATGGTGCGGATGTCCCATGCGAGCTCGAAGCAATCCATCACCAGCTCGCTCGGCACCGCCGGGGCGAGCTTGTACGCCCACTTGTACAGGTCCATGTTGGCGTGCAGGCAGCCGGGCTGTTCCAGGTTGCGCTGGGTCTCGCGGGTTGGCCGCAGCTCGTTCAGCGGTGCGGCCTCGGGGGTGTAGAAGCGATACGCGTCAAAGTGGGTGCAGCGGATCTTGTGTTCCTCCACCACCGCATCGGTGCCCTCGGCGCCCAGGCGCAGCGGCAGGTATTCGTGCCGGATGCCGTTCTGCTCCGACTTGTAGGCCATGGCCCACTCGTGCAGGCCGAAGCAGGCAAAGTTCCCGGGGCGCTGCACGGTGCCGGCAAGGATGATCCGCGCAAAACGGATCGCTTCGAGGCGTGCCGCGGCAAACGCCTCGACGTCCACGGTGTACCCGCGCTCGCCGGTGTCCTCGTTGAGTAGCTCGCGGTAGAACTTCCACTCGGCACGCTCCCGTGCCTGCGCCCCGCCAAGCACCACGCCGGGCCCCGGATGCCAACGGTAGAGCTGTCCGGGCTTCTGCGTGTAGTAGGTGAAGAGGAAGTCCTCAATGGGGTGCTTCTCGCGATTCATGCGCCGCGCGGTGAACGGTTCCCCGAATCGCTTGGAACGTTCCGCGTGGGCGGTCGCCAAGGGCAGCCACTGCTCTTCGGACAGCCAAACCAAGGTGGGGGAATGCATCCTCCCATTATCGCCGGGCGGGACCCAAAGCCTTAAATGCAGTGGTCGGCGGCTTGCGAACCAACGGTCCACAAGCCGCCGACCACTGCGGCGATACTGTTCGGCCTAGCGGCCGGTGCCGCCGTACACGGTTGCTTCGTCATCGGAGTCAAGGTCGAATGCCGCATGGATGGCGCGCACCGCGGTGTCCAGCTTGTTGGCATCCGTGACGATCGAGATGCGGATTTCCGAGGTGGAGATCATGTCGACGTTCACGCCGGCCTGGTGCAGGGCCTCGAAGAAGGTGAAGGAAACGCCCGGGTTGGAGCGCATGCCGGCGCCGATCAGCGACAGCTTGCCAACATTCTCGTTGTAGGAGATGTCCTCGAAGCCGATATCTTCCTGCGCGCCGCCCAGGGCATCCAGCACGACCTTGCCGTCGACCATCGGAAGGGTGAAGGAAATGTCCGTGCGGCCCGACCCCGAGGTCGAAACGTTCTGCACGATCATGTCGATGTTGGCATGGGCGCCGGCAATCACGCCGAAAATCTGGGCTGCCTTGCCCGGAATGTCCGGAACGCCAACGATGGTGACCTTGGCTTCGGAGCGGTCGTGGGCGACACCGGAGATGATGGGCTGTTCCAAGGGTTCTCCTTCTTGAATCTTGATTTGGTCGTCGGGGCTGGGCAGGACCCAGGTTCCTTCATTGCTGCTGAAGGACGAGCGTACATGCAATGGAACCCCAAAGCGGCGTGCATATTCAACGCAGCGCAGGTGCAGGATCTTGGCGCCGGAGGCTGCCATCTCCAGCATTTCCTCGCTGGAAATCGTGTCGATCTTGCGTGCGGTCGGCACCACGCGCGGATCCGCCGTGTAGATGCCGTCCACGTCCGTGTAGATTTCGCAGACATCGGCACCCAGTGCCGCGGCCAGCGCCACCGCGGTGGTGTCGGATCCGCCGCGACCCATGGTGGTGATGTCGTTGGATTCCTTGCTCATGCCCTGGAAGCCGGCGACGATCGCCACGTAGCCGCGCTCGATGGCGCGGCGCACGCGCTGCGGGGAAACCTCGATGACGCGTGCCTTGCCGTGGATTGCGTCGGTCATCACGCCCGCCTGGGAGCCGGTGAATGAAGCCGCCTTGGCGCCCAGGCCGTCGATGGCCATTGCCAGCAACGCCATGGAAATGCGTTCTCCGGCGGAGAGCAGCATGTCCATTTCGCGGGCCGGCGCCTCGTCGGTCAGTTGGTTGGCAAGGTCGAGCAGCTCATCGGTGGTGTCACCCATGGCGGAGACGACGACAACAACTTCGTGGCCGGCGGACTTGGTGTCAATAATCCGACGGGCAACACGTTTGATGCCTTCGGCATCCGAAACGGACGATCCGCCGAATTTCTGGACAATCAGGCTCATGCGTCAGCACACTCCATGGGTGGGGGATTCTCAAATCTGGGTTGAACGCCGCAAGGGCGGCGCGGCTTTAATTTTAGCCATTGTGGTGCACGGACCCGGCATTAGATGACCACGATGGGTCATATTCGACCTGCGAGCTGGTCTGATTGCTTGGTCGAATGTCGCGCGGGTCACCTTTTTGGCGTCGCGGACCCGGTCGGGAACCAATACGTCAATTCGATAACGAAAACCCGACAAGCGCGACGTGACTGGGCCAACTGCGTAGGGTTGGGGACAATGTTCGCGTCTTGAATCGGGGAAGTAGCAACCCATGGAATCCGAAGTCCCAAGCCCCGGCGGGGTGCTGGAAAGCAAACACACCCGAGGAGGCGGCATTGTCGCCACGGGCCTGGCCCGCTCGTTCGGGCCGGTGAAGGCCGTCGAGAACATCGATTTCCGGGCGGCCCCCGGCGAAGTCACGGCCCTGATCGGCCCCAACGGGTCCGGCAAGACCACGCTCCTGCTGATGCTCGCTTCGCTGCTGCGCCCCGATCGCGGCTCGATCTCCGTTGCCGGCGTGGACCCGGCGACGAACCCGCGCGCGGTGCGCGCGGTGCTCGGCTGGATGCCGGACACCCTGGGCGTCTGGGAATCGCTGACCGGCCGGGAAATCCTCACCACCGTGGCGGCGCTCTACGGCATGGACAAGAAGCGTGGGGCGGTGCGCGCGGCGGAATTGCTGGAACTGGTAAGCCTGGGAGACCTGGCCGACACCCCGGCCCGGGTGTTCTCGCGCGGCCAGGCACAAAGGCTGTCGCTGGCCCGCGCGCTGATCAACGACCCCGCCGTGTTGTTGCTCGACGAGCCGGCAAGCGGCCTGGACCCGGGAGCCCGGGTCCAGCTGAGGTTGCTGCTCAGGCAGCTGGCCGACGGCGGGAAGACCGTGGTGATCAGTTCCCACGTGCTGGCGGAGCTTGATGAAATGGCGGACGCCGCGGTGTTCATCTCCAAGGGACACACAGTTCGCAGCCAAACCCTGGCCGAGGCCGGGGCACAAACCCGCGGCTACACCATTGCAACGCTCGATGTCCCGGCACTGCGCCGGGTCCTCGACGAAAACCAGGTCCAGGCGACCTACCAGCACGACCTCGACTCGCCGCGCGGCAACGCCAAGACCCGGCTCGCCGGCGAGGCGGAGGCGGCGGCGCTGCTGAACACGCTCGTCGCGGCCGGCGTTCCCGTCACCGCCTTCGCCCCGTCCTCCGGACTTCTCGAAGAGACCTACCTGAGCCTTGAGGAAGGATCGCCATGAGCGCCCCCGTCACGCAGCGCCCGCCCGAAGCGTCCCCGACCCTGGGTTACCTTGCCGGGATCGGAACGATCTTCAAGCTGGAGATCCTCCAGCGCGTGAGGAGCCGCGGTTGGTACATCATGCTCGCGATCTGGTTCGTGGTGATTGCCGCCGTCGTGGCACTGGCGGCAGCCACCGTCGGGTCCGAGGGATTCGGTGCGGGCCAGGTGATGTTCGAGCTGGTCATCGCGTTCGTCCTGTTCTTCGGAATGCTCATTGCCCCGGCCCTGAGCTCGAACTCCATCACCGGCGACAGAGCAAACGGCACCCTCGCCATCCTGCAAAACACCTTGCTCACGCCGGGGCAATTGCTGATCGGCAAGTGGCTTGCCGCATGGGTTGCCTCCCTGGGGTTCCTGGTGGTGACGATTCCGCTGATCGGCTGGGCCATGACCTATGGGGACGTGTACCTGCCGGGAGTTCCCGTGCTCCTGGGCATGCTGGCCCTGGAACTGGCGATTGTCTGCGCTATCGGCGTCGGCGTTTCGGCCTTGGCCAACCGGACCCTTTTCGCGGTGCTCATCTCCTACCTCTTGGTGGCAATGCTGGGCCTTGGAACGCTGATCGGCTTTGGCCTGAGCATGGAACTGGTCAAGACCGAAGTCATGGTGTCCGAACAAATCTGGCCCGATGAGTACATGAACGGCGACGGAACCGTCGAATGGGACGAGAACAACTACACCTGTGGGACGGCGCTCTACCCCATGACGGCTTACGCGACCGAGCGAAACACCTGGCTGCTGGCGGCCAACCCGTTTGTGGTGGTGGCCGACGCCGTGCCGCGCCCGGCAGTGGATCCAAGCAACCAGTCCTTGGACACGATGGGGCCGATGGGCGGAATCAGCGAGGCCGTGCGCCAGTCGCAGGCCGGGCAGATGGATTTCACCCCGTGCATCAACGGGGTCAAGAATGTCGAGGTGGCGCCCGCAAACGCGACCGCGTTGTGGCCGCTGGGCCTGGGCCTGCAGCTGCTTTTGGCCGCCGTGCTGCTGGTGGCGGGTCGGCGCAAGCTGCATACCCCGGCCGGAAGGCTGGCGACGGGAACCCGCATCGCCTGACATCGATCTTCTTGTGAAATGTTCCTAGCTGCGGGACAGGGCCGGTCGACCGCCCGGCAGTCATGCTCCGGTCCTGCGTGGCAACTGGTGAAAGACCGGGGCGGCAGGAGCGTTGCCGACCAACGCATAAGCCGGCCGGCGTGTAGCTTACTGTAAGGATCATTCGAAGGGACGGAAGCCATGGCAACGGAAGAACCACCGGATCCGGAGGCGGATTACGAGGATGCGGCCCCCGGCGGTGTCCAGTCGGTGGACCGAGCCCTCGCGATCCTGGAAATCCTTGGCCGGGACGGCAGCTCCGGAGTCGGGGAAGTGGCGGAGGAACTGGGCATCCACAAGTCGACGGCGTCCAGGTTGCTCGGTTCGCTGCTGGCCCGGGGAATGGTCCAGCAAAACACGAACCGCGGCAAGTACGAGCTCGGCTTCACCATCCTGCGCCTGGCCAGCACCATCCCGGGCAGGCTCTCGCTGGTGGGGCAAGCGCGCCCGGTCATCGAGGCGCTCGCCGAGGAATACAGGGAAACGGTCAACCTGGCCGTCTTGCGCGAGAAGTACGCGGTGAACGTGGACCAGGCCATGGGCCCCTCGAACCTTGCGACCCACGACTGGCTCGGGAGCCTGACGCCGCTGCATGCCACCTCCAGCGGCAAGGTCCTGTTGGCGGCCCTGGGCGCCGACGAGCGGGGCCGGATCTTGAAGCTCGCGGGGCTTCCGCAGCGCACCATCAACACCATACGAACCCGTGCGGCGCTGGAAAAGGAGCTCCTGCAGGTCGCGAAGAACGGCTATGCGCAGGCCCGTGAGGAGTTCGAGCTGGGCATCAACTCGGTGGCGGTGCCGGTGCGCAACCATCTTGCTGTTGTTGTCGGGGCCATCAGCATCTCCGGACCGACGTTCCGCTTCGATCCCGAAACGATGCCCGGCCTGATTGAGGGGCTCAAACAGGCCGGGCAGCAAGTCAGTGCTTCATTGGGTTACACCGCGGGTTAAAGCCAATGCCGATTGCTTTGGGTGGGCCCGAATCCAGCCTTTAATCGCAATACCGTTTGCTTAGGTCGTTGTTGCGAAGATGCCGAAACCTTCCCGGTCTGCCTCGGTCATGCATCGATCATCAGGTCGGTCCGCGCGGTAGAGCAGCACGGCAGGAACTTGCCGGCCTCGATCTCCCGTGCCCGGATCCCGCCCTGGTGGTTCATTTCCACGTCCCCGGAGAGCTTGACGATCTTGCATGAGCCGCACATGCCTTCCTGGCAGTTCGCGCCGATCCTGACCCCTGCCCGCTTGGCTACGCCGAGGATCTGTTCCTCGGGGTTGATGCGTACGTTGAGGCCGGTGCGCATGAAGGACAGGGTGAGGCTTCCGGTGCCCACGGTGTCGAACGTCGAGGCGTCGGGGGAACCGGCCTCCGGAACCGTGCCCGATCCGTCGCCGGGTGCCTCGGTGCCGGGAGAGCTCGGGTCGGCCGTCTCGAGTGGCAGTCCCGTGGCCTCCAGGGTTCCGTCGGCATCGTAGCCCGGTTCGTAGAGTCCAAGCGTCGCGGGCTGGCTCTCGTAGTACTCCTCGGCGGAAACCGCGATTTCCTCGGCGATCTCTTCGGCGATTTCCCCGGCCAGCGCGATCTCGGCCTCGTACTCCAGGATCGTCTGGCGGTCTCCGGAGAAAAACTCCATGTGGATGGAGGTGTCGTCGACGCCGCCCTCGTTCAGGAGCCCGGTCGCTGTGTTCAGGTAGCCCTCGGGGCCGCAGGCATAGACCTGGCGTCCGTTGGCATCGGGTGCCACCTCATCGAGCATTGCTGCGCTCAGACGCCCGAAAAGACCCTCCCAATCCCCAGGCGCGCTGCGGTCTCCGAGCGAGTAGAAGACCTTGACGCGCGAATCAACGGCGGCAATGTATTCCAGCTCCCGGAAGAAGGCGAAGCCCCCGGGTTCGGCGCCGTGGTAAAGCACCACGACATCGGCATGCCCGGGCAGCGAATGGATGGTCCGCAACATCGACATGATGGGGGTGATGCCGGCGCCCGCGGCGAGTAGGAGGAAGCGCGCCCGCCGGTCGGCATCGGGCAGGTGGAAGGCGCCGACCGGTCCGAGCATGTCCAGCACCATGCCGGGCCTGACGTTTTCGTGCACCCACGGCGAGACCAGACCGGCAGGATCGCGCTTGACAGTGACGCTGAATGTCCACGGTTCGGTGGGCGAACTGGACAGCGAATAGCTGCGGTCCACCGGGTCGCGGTCCTCGCCGTTCACCGGAAAGGCGATGTTGAGGTACTGGCCCGGCCTGAATGCCAGGGGCGCGCCGTCGGCGCGGCGGAACACGAAGGTCATCATGCCGCCGGCCTCGGGAACGGTCTCAACGCACTCGGCCATGAACTCCTGCGGATGCCAGGGACCCAGGGCGCGGGCGGCACCGGCGGGTCCCTCGGTGCTGCCCAGCACCCTGTTCCACGGCATTTCCAGGCCGCGGATGCGCTGCGCCTCCGGAATTGCGGTGGTCGTCATGCTCTCGATCATGCCAAGTGCTCCTGCACGCGCTGCACGTACCAATTGATGAAGGCCTCGACCTGGTATTCGCTCTTCATGTAGGGGCCGGGTTCGTAGGCCGGGCTGTTCGCGCCGGTCTGGCAGAGCTCTACGAACGCCTTGTCCTGCAGGTTGGTTTGCTTCCAGGTGTGGGTGAGCTTCTCAAGGTCGTAGTCGTCGCCTTCTACGGCGTCGTCCGCCACCAGCCAGGTGGTGCGCACGAGGGTCTGGTGCTCATTGATGGGGAATACGGCGAACGTGATGACGTGGTCGCCGAGGAAATGGAACCAGCTGTTGGGCTGCAGGTGCATGGAGCAGCGGCCGAGCCGGAAATCGCGCAAGTCCCCGAGCAACTTCTTGGAGAGCCTGTGTCCGTTGGCCGAGAACGATTCGCCCTCGCCGTCGAGGGGCTCGCGGGAGATGCGGATGCCCGCCACGCGGGTGTCGAGTTCCTCGACGACTTCATAGGGAAGTCCGTAGCGCCGGCAACGCTCTTCGAGCGAAGCCTCGGCTTCCTTGTTGCGGTCCCACACCTCTTCGAGATGTGGTGGGATGAGGCCCTCCGTCAGGCCCCAGGTGGGAAAGAGGGAGCAGGCGAGCTCCGGGTGGCCGTCGCAGTGGTAGCACTCGCGGTTGTTTTCCATGACGAGCTTCCAGTTGCCCTCCTCGATGATGTTCTGCTGGTAGGCGATCTTCGTCTTCGACAGGTCATGGGGTGCGAGGTAGGGCTCGAAGATCTTTGCGGTTTCGTCGAAATCGGCCGGCGGTTCGTCCGCAACGCAGACAAAGACGAGTCCGGCGTAGACGCGGCTGTGGGCGCGCTTGAGGCCGAAGCAGCTCTTGTCGAATTTGGTTTCGCCGGGTGCGGACGCGTGGATCAGGTCGCCGTTGGGCGAGTAGGTCCAGGAGTGGTAGCCGCAGACCAGGTTGCCAGTGGTTCCGGTGGATTCGGTCAAGACCCGCGCGCCGCGGTGGCGGCACACGTTGTGCAAGACGTTGACGCCGCCATCGTCATTGCGCAAGACGATCAAGGAATAGGGGCCGTAGTCGACGGTCACGTAGTCGCCTGGTTCAGGAAGTTCTGCAACGCTTGCTGCGAAGACCCAATGCTGGCCGAAAATGGCCTGCATGTCGATCTTGAAGATCGCCGGATCCGTATAAAACGGCGCGTCGAGGGAATGGCCTTCGAGCCGGTACTCGAACAACTCGGTGATCTCGGCCAGCTGCTCTGCGGGCAATGACGAAGCGAGCTTGCCGCGTGAAGACAGGGGCACGTTCACTGAAGCAGACATGTGTTTACTCCTCGGAGGAATGGGTGGGCATGCGGGGCCGGGGACTACGGAGGGTGATCGCCGTCACTGCAGCTGTCGAAATCGTCGTACTCATGAGGTTAGGGATCCGCGCTCTGCAATAAAAGCGCAAGATTTTGGTGATAATAGTGCAGAATAGGCGCATGATCGATCCACGTCTTACGACGCTTAGGGTGTTTGCGCGATGCGGTACCGTCGGAGCAACTGCGGAGCTCACAGGTTATTCACCATCGGCTGTCTCTGCGCAGCTGCGGGAACTGCAGCGAGCTCTTGGGATGCAGCTGCTGGCGAAGGACGGTCGGGGCGTGCGCTTGACGGCAACCGGCCGATATCTCGTGACGGGCTCGGACACGTTGTTTACGGAATGGGAGCGACTGCGTGCCGCTGCGCTGGAGGCCGGTGACCAGGTGCAATCCCATTTTGGGCTCGGAGGCTTTTCCACCGCGGCCGCACAGCTGCTCGCGCCACTGGCCGCGGCCCTGCGTTCGTCGCGCCCCTTGTTGGAAGTGCAGGTGCTCGAGGCAAATCCGGCCCGATGCTTCGACCTGTTGGTTGCCGAGCGAATCGACCTGGCGGTCATTGTGGCAATGCAGTCCGAGACCCTTGTGGACGAAGATCCGCGTTTTGAGCAGACAACGCTGCTGAACGACCCCCTGGACGTGATCCTTCCGTCCGATCACCGCTTGGCATCGCGTGAAACGGTGACGCTCGAGGAGCTGGCGACGGAACCATGGATCACCGAAGCTCCCGGGTCGACCTATCATGCCCTGTTCACGGCGGCGTTCACGGCGGTCGGTGTGACCCCGCGAATTGCCCATGAGGCCATCGAGTGGGAAACCCAGATCGCCTTCGTCGGCGCGGGAATGGGGGTGGGCCTGCTACCGCGACTGGCGCCTCTGGGAAGCGCGGAAAACGTGACTCGATTGCGCATATCTGGCCAAGGGAAGCCCTCGCGCAGAATCGTCGCTGCCGTACGCCGTGGCAGCATGGATTCGCTGCTTGTCAAGGAATCTCTCGATATCCTGCAGGCCAAGTCCAAGCGAATCCTCATCGACCGGCTGGAAGGCGATCTATGACACCGGGTAAGCATGGACTCGGAGTTTTGGTGGCAATGCGACGCGGCGGCACTGCGTAACCGAGTTCTGCAAGCCTCGGAGGGCGCCATGCCAGCGTTCTGCGACATCCGGTGCAGCTTCCTCCGCGGAAGGAGCAGGGCCTGAATCCGCGTACCTCGGCAGCGGGAATGCCGAACGGGTCTTTGGTCAACCCGCCACTGGTTTCGTCCTCCGAATCCGGTCACGTCCGGTAATGAAGGTGGGGTCAACGGAGCCAATCCGATCTGGTTCACCGGCGTTGATGCCGGAGATTTCTGGGCCCGGATTCCCTCGGTGTCAACCTTCCCCAGCGTGCCTGCCTCAGCCGGGGCCGCGAAAAATATCCGCGCAAATGCTCCGCCCGGCATGGCCTCGGCCTGTGCCCGGTATCTAGTGGGAGCCGCTGGATTGATGCGTCGGTCTCACGTGTTGCCACCGAGCCGGCCGGTATCTTCGCGGGCATTTCTTCATGAGGCACTTGACTCAATCAGCGAGAACCTCCCAATTGGTCGGGTAATACCTCCTTGACTTTCGAATGTGAGGTACGCCACGATTGTTGCTCGAGACGCTTGCTGTTGATCAATGAGAAACATCGTCTCCCCTTTCGTGGCCGGACCAAACCAGAGAAAAGGACTTGACGAGTGAAGCGCAAAGGCTGCACGCACCAGGGTGCCTCACTGGCAGAAGGTGGAACGGAGAGCTGCGAGATCGAATGCCGAAACATGCCTCGACGTTTGATTTGTGGACCGTAGAGGCGGCCCGCAACTAAGTTCCTTGCGCTCGTCCACGCTGTCACCCTCGCCTACTGAATCATCGAGATTGAAGCATCCATTCAGCTGCTAGACCTTCCAGCCGGCATCCACCCCGGATAGCGTCCCCGCAAAGGACGCACCGACTCGTCCCACGGTTCCACCTGGCTCCAAAGACGCAAGTCGCATCCCCCAGTCAAAGGAAACCCTCATGGCAGTGAACACCGACGAAACCACGTCCGAAGAGCCGGACGTACCTGATGCAAACCTGGACGAGGAAATGGAGTCGGCGCCCCAACCGCCGGTTGACACCGTGATCCTGCAGGAGCTGAAGGACAGCGAATCGGAGCGGAATGCGATACGGATGGTTCCGCGCCTGCCCGAGGGGCTGGACAAGGTCACCTTCGGCGTTGCCGGGGCCTTCGCGCTGGCCTTCGTCATCTGGGGGCTGGTCAACACCGCCTCGCTCTCAGCGGCCTCCAACGTGGCGCTGTCCTGGGTCACGGAGAACACCGGCTGGTTTTTTGTCTCGCTGGCCTCGTTCTTCGTGATCTTCGTGCTCTGGCTGGCCCTGGGCCGGTTCGGGAACATCCCGCTGGGACGGGACGGTGAAAAACCGGAGTTCCGCACCATTTCCTGGATCTCCATGATGTTCAGCGCCGGCATGGGAATTGGGCTCGTTTTCTACGGTGTGGCGGAACCTCTCTACCACTACGTGTCCCCGCCCCCGGGAACCGTTGACGGGAGCACCCCCGAAGCCATCCAGACGGCCATGGCCACGTCCATCTTCCACTGGAGCATCCACCCCTGGGCCATGTTTGCGGTGGTCGGTATCGCGATGGCCTACTCGACCTTCCGGTTGGGGCGCCGCCAACTGATCTCCTCCGCATTCACCTCCCTGTTCGGCCCGCGGGTCGAGGGGCCGGCCGGCAAGATCGTGAACATCCTGGCCATCTTCGCCACGCTCTTTGGGACTGCCGCCTCGCTGGGGCTCGGGGCCATGCAGATCGCCAGCGGAATCGAGTTCAACGGCTGGGTCGGCAAGGTCGGCTCCCCGGTGCTGGTCGCTGTCATCACGGTGCTGACCGTCTGCTTCGTGCTCTCCGCCGTCTCAGGGATCTCCCGGGGCATCCAGTGGCTCTCCAACATCAACATGGTCCTGGCCCTGCTGCTGGCGGTACTCGTCTTCGTGCTGGGTCCCACCTTGCTGATCCTGAACCTAGTGCCCTCGGCCATCGGCGACTTCGTCCGCGACCTGCCTTCGATGGCCTCGCGCACCGAGTCGGCCGGTGACGAGTCGGTGCGGGCCTGGATGTCGGGATGGACCATCTTCTACTGGGCCTGGTGGGTCTCCTGGGCGCCGTTCGTGGGCATGTTCATCGCCCGGATCAGCCGCGGTCGCACCATCCGCCAGTTCGTCACCGGCGTACTGCTGGTCCCGTCCCTGGTGTCCGTCATCTGGTTCTCGATCTTCGGCGGTGCAGCCTTCGACGTCCAGCTCAAGGCCGAGGCCTCCAACGGCGCAACCGACTCGATGGTGAGCATGGTCGACGGGGAACCGTCCATCGACTTCCAGGGCGCCATGTTCGACCTGGTCCACCACCTGGGCACGTCCCCGGGAATCACCCTGGCCTTGGCCATTCTTACCATGGTCCTGGTCGGCATCTTCTTCGTCACCGGGGCCGACTCCGCCTCGATCGTGATGGGCTCGCTGAGCACCAACGGGCGTCTGGAACCCTCCAAGCGCGTGATCGTGTTCTGGGGGGTGCTCACCGGGGCAGTTGCCGCCATCATGCTGCTGGCCGGCGGGGACGACCCCGGGCAAGCGCTAAACGGCCTGAAAAACATCACCATCGTCTCCGCACTGCCCTTCGCGGTCGTCATGTTCATCCTGTGCATCGCCCTGGTGAAGGACCTGCGCCGAGACCCGCTGGCGCTGCGCAAGAAACTGGCCGACTCGGTGGTCGAACGGGCCATCCGCAGCGGCGTGGACGAACACGGCGGGGTGCCCTTCGAGCTGGTGACCAGGCACGACTGCACCGACGCCTGTGCCTCCACGGACCGTTGTCCGGGCCGGGGTGCCGACGCCTGATGAACCTCCGCGATCCACACACCACCATCAACCAATATCCATCCACCTTTCAGCGAGCCAAGGGAGCAACCAACGTGACCACCATGACCCACGAGCCGGTACCGACCGCCGATGCCACGCACCCGCGCAGCGTCCGCTTCGTCCTCACACTCTCCTGCCCGGACAAGCCGGGGATCGTGCGGGCCGTGACCGGGTTCCTCGACGATGCCGGCTTCGATATCGCCGAGCACCAGCAATTCGACGACCACGTCGGCGGCCGGCTCTTCCTGCGCACGGCACTGGCCGGCGGGGACCCACGGGAAACCGTCGAGCAGCTGGAAGCTGCGTTCGCAGAGCTGGCGGGGGAGTTCGACATGGACTTCGCGTTCCACGACGGACGGGCCCAGCGGGTGCTGGTCATGGTCTCGAAGTTCGGGCACTGCCTCAACGACCTGATCTACCGCTGGCGGACCGGAACGCTCGGCGCCGAGCTGGTCGGAGTCGTCTCCAACCACGAGGACCTGCGCCCCATGGCCGAGGCCGCCGGGCTGCCGTTCATCCACATCCCGGTCACCGCCGACACCAAGCCCGCCGCCGAGGCCCGGCTCCAGGAGGTCATCGCCGGACACCGGGCGGACGTGGTGGTACTGGCCCGCTACATGCAGGTGCTCTCAAACGAGCTGACCGCCGCGCTGCACGGGCGGGCCATCAACATCCACCACTCGTTCCTGCCCGGGTTCAAGGGCGCCAAGCCCTACCACCAGGCCTACGCCCGCGGCGTGAAGATGGTCGGGGCCACCGCGCACTACGTCACCGAGTCCCTGGACGAGGGACCGATCATCGAACAGGAAGTGTTCCGGGTCGACCACGTCCCGGATGCCGACGCCCTGGCGCGGATCGGCCGAGACGCCGAGGCCCAGGCCTTGGCCCGGGCCATCACCTGGCATTGCCAGCACCGCATCCTGCTGAACAACACCCGCACCGTCGTCTTCCGCTAAACACCCCCCGAAAAGGAGCATTTCCATGAACCAAGCACCCCGCGTCGTCATCATCGGGGCCGGCATCGTCGGCGCGAACCTGGCCGACGAGCTGGCCGTCCGCGGCTGGACCAACACCACCGTCATCGAGCAGGGACCCCTGCACCTGGCCGGCGGATCCACCTCCCATGCCCCGGGACTGGTCTTCCAGACCAACGCCTCGAAGTCGATGACCGAGTTCGCCAGCTACACCGTCGAAAAGCTGCTGTCCCTGACGAAGGACGGCACCTCCTGCTTCAACCAGGTTGGCGGGCTGGAAATAGCCACCACCCCCGAACGCCTGGAAGAGCTCAAGCGCCGGCACGGATTCGCCACCTCCTGGGGGCTCGAATCGCGGCTGATCGACCCCGCCGAATGCAAGCGGCTCTACCCGTTGCTGGAACAGGACACGGTGCTGGGCGGCTTCCTGGTTCCCTCCGACGGGTTGGCGTCCGCGGCGCGGGCGGTGCAGCTGCTCATTGAGAAGTCCACCGCGGCCGGGGTGCGGTTCCTGGGGGACACGACCGTCACCGGGATCGAGCAGGAGGGCGGGAAGGTCACCGGGGTGCGGATCGGGGACGATACGGTCATCGAGGCGGACATCGTGGTTTCCTGCGCCGGGTTCTGGGGACCTGCCATCGGGGACATGATCGGGATGCGCGTGCCGCTGCTGCCGCTGGCCCACCAATACGTCACCAGCGATGCGCTGCCGGAGCTCGCCGGGCGCAACCCCGGGCCCAACGGGGCCTCCCTGCCGATCCTGCGCCACCAGGACAAGGACCTGTACTACCGCGAGCACGGGGATCGGATCGGCATCGGCTCCTACGCCCACCGCCCGATGCCGGTGGACTTGGACTCCCTGGCGAAGGTGCCGGCCGAGCGCATGTCCGAGCACGAGATGCCCTCGCGGCTGGATTTCACCGAAGAGGACTTCCTGCCATCCTGGGAGGATTCGAAGAAGCTGCTCCCTGCTTTGGGCGGCAGGTCGATCGAGGACGGCTTCAACGGGATCTTCTCCTTCACCCCCGACGGCGGCCCGCTGGTGGGTCAGGCCCCCCAGCTGGAGGGCTTCTACGTCGCCGAGGCCGTCTGGGTGACCCACTCGGCCGGCATCGCCCGGGCCGTGGCCGAGCTGCTCATCGACGGACAGCCATCCATCTCCCTGCACGAGGGCGAGGTGACCCGCTTCGAGGCGGTGCAAACCACCAAGGAGTACGTCAGCGAGACGTCCCAGCAGAACTTCGTGGAGATCTACGACATCCGCCACCCGCTGGAGCCGCGCACCTCGCCCCGGGACCTGCGTTCCAGCCCGTTCCGTCGTCGGCAGGACGAGCTCGGTGCCGTCTACCTGGAGTCCGCTGCGTGGGAGCGCCCGCACTGGTTTGAGGCCAACCGGGACCTGCTCGACGAGCTGCCAGAAGCATGGCGGTCCCCGGGACGAGACGAATGGTCAAGCAAGTTCCATTCCCCGATCTCGGCGGCCGAAGCCTGGAAGACGCGCACCGCGGTGGCCATGTACGACATGACCCCGCTCAAGCGCCTCGAGGTCTCCGGGCCCGGGGCCTTGGCCCTGCTGCAGCGGCTGAGCACCGGCAACATCGCCAAGAAGCCGGGCGCGGTGACCTACTGCCTGCTGCTGAATCCCGACGGGGGCATCCGCAGCGACGTGACCATTGCGCGGCTGGGTGAAGAACGCTTCCAGCTGGGCGTGAACTCCAACATCGACCTCGACTACTTCACGGTCCAGGCCCGCCGCCAGGCCGAGGCCGACCCGGCAGCGTGGGCGCACGTCAGTGACATCACCGGTGCCACCTGCTGCATCGGGCTGTGGGGGCCGCTGGCCCGCGAGGTCATGGCCAAGGTCAGCGAGGACGACTTCTCCAACGAGTCGCTGAAGTACTTCCGCAGTGCCGAGGTGGTCATCGGAGGGATCCCGGTCACCGCGATGCGCCTGTCCTACGTGGGAGAGCTCGGATGGGAACTGTACGCCAGCGCCGAGACCGGACAGAAGCTTTGGGACGTGCTCTTCGAGGCCGGGCGCGAGAGCGGGATCATTGCCGCCGGCCGCGGGGCGTTCAATTCCCTGCGCCTGGAAAAAGGCTACCGGCTCTGGGGCACCGATGTGACGCCCGAGCACCACCCGTTCGAATCGGGTCTGGGCTTCTCCATCGCCAAGGACAAGACGGGGTTTGTGGGGGCCGACGCGGTGGATGTGCTGCGCACCAAGCCCTCGGATCGGGCCCTGCGCTGCCTGACCGTCAACGACGGGACCTCCATGGTGCTGGGCAAGGAACCGGTGTTCATCGACGGGAGCCCCGCCGGGTATGTCACGTCCGCCGCCTACGGCTACACGGTCCGCACGCCGCTGGCCTATGCGTGGCTGCCTGCCGCGACTGTGGAGGGCGACCAGGTGGAGATCGAGTACTTCGGCCGCCGGATTCCCGCGACGGTTGCCGCGGATCCGCTCTTCGACCCGAAGATGGAGCGCCTGCGCGGGTAGCTTACGCCCACGTCATCCGGCATGGCACGCGGGGTTTGGACCCGGGTGACATGCCGGGCGGCGCAAGCTGCATACCCCCGCCGGGAAGCTGGCGTCGGGAACCCGCATCGCCTGGCTTCCTGAAGCCGAGAAGCCCGGCGGTGGTCTAGCTGGCGGAGACGGTGTCCGGGGCCTGGGTTTCGGCGGCCGGCGTCTCGGAAACCGGCGCGGTTGTGGGTGCCGGGGCCGGTGCTGCGGCGGGTGCCGAGCGAACCAAGGGGGCCGCCGGAGCGCTCACGGCGGTGGAGCGGCGTCCCTCGATGGCCCGTGCGAGGGTGACCTCGTCCGCGTATTCCAGGTCCCCGCCCACCGGCAGGCCGGAGGCCAGTCGGGTGATCTCGATGCCCAGCGGGCGCAGCGTGCGGGTCAGGAACGTGGCCGTGGCCTCGCCCTCCAGGTTGGGGTCCGTTGCCAGGATGATCTCGGTGATGCGCTCGTCGCCCAGCCGGGCAATGAGCTCGCGGATGTGCAGCTGCTCGGGGCCGACCCCGTTGATGGGATTGATGGCGCCGCCGAGCACGTGGTAGCGGCCGGTGAAGGCACGGGTGCGTTCGATCGCCATGACGTCCTTGGACTCCTCGACCACGCAGATCACCGAGTCGCTGCGGCGTTCGTCGCGGCAGATCCCGCAGGTCTCGGATTCGGAGACGTTGAAGCAGATGCTGCAGAACTTCACACGTTCCTTGACCACGCGAATGGCCTCGGAAAGCCGCTTCATGTCCTCCGGGTCCGCCTCAAGGATGTGGAAGGCGATGCGCTGGGCCGACTTCGGACCGATCCCCGGAAGCCTGCCCAACTCATCAATGAGTTCCTGGACTGCGCCTTCGTACACTTGCGTTCACACTGCCTAATTTTGCTGTTCCCGATAACTGACCGTGGGTGAGACTACACGTCCAACGCGACACTTTATCGAAAGTGCCCGTGAAGACTAGCGAATCCTGTCCGGGCGTTCGATCACATTGCCCTGGGGATCGCGTTCCTCGATAACCCGGCCCTTGAGAATGCGCTCAATGGCCGGCACGCCGAGCAGGGACGAGTCCTCGATGGCGATGTCGTCGTCACTGGGGACGAATTCCGTATCATCCGATTCTACCGGCGTCGGCTGTGCGGGGGCCTGTTGGCTCGGCTCCGGAGTTGGCCGCGGCCGCGCGAAATCTGGCGCATCCGCGGGGTTGCCCCAGGCTCCCGCAGTTGGATCCGTGGGAACCTGCTGCGCGACGACCCTGGCGCCGCCGCCGTCGGTCACGCCCGCGGCGCGGTTCATCAGCCGCTGGTAGCGGCTGAGTTTCCCGTCCGCTGCCGGTGCGTTGGATACCGGGGCTGCGCCGGCGCTTGGAGCAGGTGCGGCGGGTGCAGGCACCGGCATGCCCCACGTGGCAGCCGAGGCGCCGGGTGGCGGGGCGACCGGACGGTCGGCAGCACCCAGTGAGGGGGCGGGCGCGACATAGCCCTTAGGGGTTGCCGGTGGCGGAACCGGGGGGAGCGAGGCGGCTGCCGCGCGGGGTGCCGGGGCCGCGGAATCCGTGCCCCAGGCGGGTTCGGCCGAACCCGTTGCCGTGCTGAGCTCCGCATCCCAATCGGGTACCGGAACGGAGGAAGCGTCCCAGTCCCCGCCTGCGTCGTCCCATGGTTCGGAATCATAGGTGGGTTCCGGTCCGAAGCCCGGGTCGTCATCGCCGAAGGGCGGCGAAGCCTGCTCGGGTGCGGACGCGGGCGACGGCGCGGATGCTGCCGTACGGGGTGCCGGAGCAGCAGACACAGGTGCCGGCGCAGCAAGCGCTGGTGCGACTGGTGCCTGCGCCGCGGGTCCTTGCACGGACGACGGAGCGGCGGAGGCGGCAACCTGCGGTTGGGCCGATTCCTGCGGAGCCGGAGCCTGGGCAGGACGGGGTGCGGCTGGCTGGACAGGCGCAAGTGCTGCTGCCTGCGCTGCTGGCTGAGGGGTTCCCCATCCCGATGAAGCGGGTGCGGGTGCACCGGGGGAGGGAGTGGCGGTGTGCTGCTGTGGTGCGGATTCAGCTGGACTCGAGGTCACCGCCGGCTCGGGCCGGCGATCAACTTTTGGGCCAGAACCACCCGCCGGTGCGGACCCTCCCGCGACGATGGCCAACTCGACCTGAACGCCCAGCACCTTCTGGATGCTCTGGCCAAGGATCGAGATGTGCTCCGGGCGAGCCGTGAACGCGGTCAATGCGCCCGGGTGCGCGAAGCTGACGGTCAGCGTGCGGCCGTCGAAGCCCGTCACCGAGGCATTGGGTGCAACCGTCATCCAGAGGAACCTCTTGGTGCTCTTCAGCTCCTCAAGGATGTCCGGCCATGCGCGGCGGAACATCTCCACGGATCCGGCGCCTCCTGCATGCGCGGGTGCGCCCTGTGCCTGGGGTGCCTGCATTGCGGGAGGCTGTTGGGCCTGTCCCGGATGCTGCTGCGAAGACCCGGCCTGCTGGGCCGGCGCCTGCTGCGAAGGAACGGGCTGCTGTCCAGGGCGCTGCTGCGACGGCGCGGCCTGCTGCGTTGGCGCCTGTTGCCGCTGGAACTGCGGAGCCTGCTGTTGCTGGACCGGCGGCGCCTGCTGCTGGCGTTGCTGCTGCTGCGCGGCGCGCTGCTGGGCCGCACGTTCCTGTTCGGCGGCTTCCTGGGCGGCACGCTGTTCCCGGGCTGCTGCTTCCTGGGCCGCGCGTTCCTGCGCGGCGCGCTGTTCGGCGGCGGCCTTTTCCCGGGAGGCTTGCTCCTGGGCTTCGCGTTCCTTCGCGGCCTTTTCTTCCATGGCGCGCTTGGTGAACTCGGCCATGGCCTGGTTTTGCTGGATCGGTGCGGGCTCCGTGGCGGGCGTAGGGGCGCCTTCCTCGGACTCGGGTTCGCGATCGGGCAGGATGCTGAACGGCGGCACGTCTGCAGGCGGGTTCACCGGGGTGCTCTGCGCGGGCGCCACCGGTTGGGTCACGGGGTTTGCCGGCGCGTCGGGAACGGGTCCCCAGGTGCCTCCCCAGTCGGCGGAGTTTTCCGAATCGTTTGCCGGTGCTGCCGGTGCTGGCGCGGCCGGAGCCGAACCAGCGGGTGCCGAGGAAGCCTGCGCTGGCGTCACAGGTGCAACCGGGGCAGCGGCAGGTGCCTCGGCGGAATCCTGTGCTGCCTGCGGTACGGGGGCCGCCTGCGGTGCGGGCTGCTGCTCGGGTTCAGGGGTCGCCGCAGGAGCCGGGGCGGCGGCGGGGCCGCCCTCCTTTTGGGCTCGTGCGGCGCGAAGTGCTTCACGCACCGCGGCCGCACCCTGGCCCTGGTTTTCCGACTCGTAGCCGGAGGAGGAGTCCGAAGGCTGGCCGGAGTGGCCCGCGTCCGAAGCAGCCGCTGCGGGAATGTCGTCTCCGGCGTAGGCCAGTCGGCGTTCGACCCGGTCCATGCGCGCGTTGAAGCCGCGCTCGCTGGCATCGGAGGCCGGCAGTAGCAAGCGGGCGCACAAAAGCTCAAGGTGCAGGCGCGGCGAGGTGGCGCCGGACATCTCGGTCAGCCCGGCGTTCGTGACGTCGGCCCAGCGGCTGAGCTCGGCCTGGCCAAGCCCCGCGGCCTGGGTCTGCATGCGGTGCAGCTGGTCCTCGGGCAAGCCGCGGATGATTTGCGAGGCGTTCTCGGGGACGGCGCGCACGATGATCAAGTCGCGGAAGCGCTCCAGCAGGTCCTCAACGAAGCGGCGTGGGTCGTGGCCGGTCTGCACCACGCGGTCCACGGCACCGAACACGGTCCCCGCGTCCCCGGCGCCCAGGGCGTCCACGACGTCGTCAAGCAGCGAAGCATGGGTGTAGCCGAGCAGCGACACCGCCAGCTCGTAGTCAAGGCCGTCGGGTCCCGCGCCCGCGATCAGCTGGTCCAACACGGACAGCGAGTCGCGGACCGAGCCGCCGCCGGCGCGGATGACCAGCGAAAGCACGCCCGGGGCCACCGCAACGCCCTCGGCGGTGCACAGGTACTCGAGGTACTTGATCAGGGGCTCGGGCGGAACCAGCCGGAACGGGTAGTGGTGGGTGCGCGAACGGATCGTGCCGATGACCTTGTCCGGCTCGGTCGTCGCGAAGATGAATTTGATGTGCTCCGGCGGCTCCTCGACGATCTTCAGCAGGGCGTTGAAGCCCGCCGAGGTGACCATGTGGGCCTCGTCGATGATGAAGATCTTGTAGCGGTCGCGCACCGGGGCGAACGTGGCACGTTCGCGGAGGTCGCGGGCGTCGTCGACGCCACCGTGGGACGCCGCGTCGATCTCGATGACGTCAAGGGAACCCGGGCCTCCGCTGGCCAGCTCGATGCAGCTGGGGCAGGTGCCGCACGGGGTCGGCGTTGGGCCCTGGGCACAGTTAAGGCAGCGGGCCAGGATGCGGGCGGACGTGGTCTTGCCACAACCGCGCGGACCGGAGAAGAGGTAGGCATGATTGACCCGGTTCTTTTCCAGGGCCGTCATCAGCGGTGTGGTGACATGTTCCTGCCCGATCACGTCCCCGAAATTGTCGGGACGGTAGCGACGGTAAAGAGCTGTACTCACGAGGGCCACCCTATCGGTTTTCCGGTGCCAAGCGCATCCCGCGCTTCTCACCCGGATCGGTTGTGAAGACCCACGGATCCGTGGGTAGAAGTGTTGGGTCAAAGGCCGCCAACGCGGCATCAAGAGACGTGGTCGGCAGTTCCAGGGACGCAAGCATCATGGATCTTGCTTCGCCGGGGCCGACGCCGTGCCCGGCGAGCTGGCCCAGTGTGACGGACCCGTCGCGTTTGGCCAGCCGTTTGCCCTCGGCGTTCAATGCCAGCGGGACGTGCGCGTAGCCCGGCGCGGTGTACCCCAGCAACCCCGCCAGGTACGCCTGCCGGGGTGCCGAGGAGAGCAGATCGTCCCCGCGCACCACTTGGTCGATGCCCTGAATGCCGTCGTCAACTACGACCGCCAGGTTGTAGGCCGGAACTCCGTCGTTGCGCAGCACCACAAAGTCGTCGACGACTCCGGTGAATGGTCCGTGCAGCGCATCCGTGACGGAGAACTCGGTGGTTTCGCTGCGCAGGCGCAGGGCCGCGGGACGCATCGCCCGCTTCGCTTCCCGCTCGGATTCGCTGAGATCGCGGCAGGTGCCGGGATAGGTCCCGGGAGCGGCGTGTGGTGCGCTTCCGGCCTCGGCAATGTCGCGCCGGGTGCAGTAGCACTCAAAGAGCAGGTTGCGTGAACGCAGGTCGTCTATTGCCGCGGAGTACAGGGGCATGCGATCGCTTTGGCGGACGGTCGGCCCGTCCCAGTCAAGGCCGATGGCCCGCAGGTCTGCGAGTTGGAGTTCCTCGGCGCCGGCCCGGGCGCGATCCAGGTCTTCGACGCGCATCAGGAATTCGCGTTGCGTGGAACGGGCGAAAAGCCACGCCAGGATTGCGGTGCGCAGGTTTCCAAGGTGTAGTTCCCCTGAAGGGCTGGGAGCGAATCGTCCGGCACCCATGACTACTCCTTTTCAATCCCTTGAGCAGCAAACGCAACTACGGGCAGACAGTAAAAGCCCCTCATGCACCTGCCAGAGCCCATCTACCCTTGCTACCTTCCGGTCCTGGGGGAGTTCAACAGGATGACACCACATGAGGGGCCGTTAAAAAGTCTACCCGAGGATTGCCCGTGGTCGTAAATCGGCTCAGGAATCCGGCTCGTTTTCGGGGAAACCGGGGATCGGTTCGGTTTCGTCCCAGCACAGGAGGTGCCTGGTCTGCTGGTCAAGGAGGACCATGGGAAGCATGGGTTGCTGCGGCTGGGGGGCTGGGTTCAGCGGGCGCGGGTGGATCAGGCCATCGGGCAATTCCAGCTGGGTGATTCCGTGGGGTGTCCTCCATTGGATCGACCCGTTGCCAAGGTGTACGGCTTCCCAGCCCAGTACGTGCTTGTAGATTTGGTGCCGCTTGCAGAGGTATTCGGCGTTTTGTTCGGAGGTTTCGCCTCCCTTGGCCCAGGCGTCGATGTGGTCGACTTCCGAAAGCAGGGGCGCACGGCGGCATCCGGGAAAACGGCAATGCCCGTCACGAATCCGAAGGAAATCACGGAGGGCCTTGGACGGCTTGTAGCGCTTGCGTCCCAAATCCAGGATCGAACCGGTCCACGGATCGGTCAGGATTAGCTTCAGCGAAGGGGCCTTTGCCGCAAGTTTCAGCGCGACACCCAGTGGGACGGGGCCGTAGCCTTCGAGGTCGGCTATGCCTCGTTCGGGGTTCGTCAGCAGCTCGAGGGCAGGAATCGTCAAGCCCACAAACAGCGCCGATTTCTTTTGCTTGTTCCCCGGCCAGCCGTCGATCAGGCTGTCGCGGAACACATCGGCACGCAGTTGCCCGACGTGGCGCTCTTCCTCGGCCTCCATGAGTCGGCTGGCATGGGTGTTCACGGTGTTGTAGATCGCGAGGACGTCTTCGGCGGGCAAGTATGCCTGGAGAACCGCCATGCCGTCTGCTTCCGGCCACCACATCAATGAACGGCCGCCTTCTGCCCGAGAGCGTCGGTGGAATGCTGGTTCGGGGTGCAAGCGCTCGCGCTGGCGTTTGATGCGCAATGCCATGGAGGAATCCGAGGCGGTCAATGCCGTGGGCAGCACCGATGTTTCAATTTGCTTGGCGGTGCTCGTCGGGATTCCCTGGGTTTGCTTGACCAAGGTGCCGGCCGTGCGGCCGGTGATGCTCCCGCGGCATAGCTCGAAGAGGGTTTGTTCATGGATGTAGCGCAGGCCCTCGGCCGTGGCGAGGCGGTTGAACGTGGATCTTTCGGAGCTCCTGGTGACCATGGCGGCCTCGGCCACAAAGGACGAGCGGTTCAGGTCTTGGTCCATCCGGGACATTGGGTAGCCGTGGTCTTCGATATCCCGTTTGTAGTCAAAGAGTGTCGGGTTTTCTTCCGATAGGGGAGTGGCCAGCCCGCGCTGGACCATCTCACTGGTGTCTGCCAACAGCATCGCCTCAAGCCCGTCGAGCATTGAACGTATCCGGCTGATTTGCCGCAGCTGTTCCAGGCCTTCGGCGGGCGTGCTCGGGCAGGATGTGGATGTGACCTTGGTAACTGCAATTTGCAGCGGTTCCGTGGCGAGGAGCCGTTCGACGCCTGCGGTCC
This sequence comes from Paeniglutamicibacter kerguelensis, assembly GCF_017876535.1. Taxonomy (NCBI): domain Bacteria; kingdom Bacillati; phylum Actinomycetota; class Actinomycetes; order Micrococcales; family Micrococcaceae; genus Paeniglutamicibacter; species Paeniglutamicibacter kerguelensis. The sequence goes on along the minus strand of NZ_JAGIOF010000004.1, from coordinate 250,667 downwards.
ATGTGCCGTCGCTGCCGCAGAATAGGCGCGACCCGGCCGGTGGTATCCCGGCCCTCTCCGGCTCCATGTTCATCTGGTGAGCGGCGAGTTTTCCCATGTTTCATTGCAACATGGCACGTAGGCCAAGGGTCGTTGAATTCCGGGGTTGTGGAAAACGTTGGTGACCCTGCCCGAGGGTTGTCCGGGGCGCGATCCCCGCCCCGGAATCGATGCCCGCGAGGTGGTCGGGGAATCTCGATTCGTCGTCTCCGGAAATGTCCGCTATGCTGGAACCTGCCCGATTAGGGCAAGCTGGAGGATTCGCCTAGCGGCCTATGGCGCACGCCTGGAACGCGTGTTGGGTTCACGCCCTCGGGGGTTCAAATCCCCCATCCTCCGCGGATACGGTATCGGTCTTGACTTGAGAAATCAGGTCAAGGCCGATTTCGTTTTAACCTCTGGTTGCCGAAAGCGGGGCCCGGATATTGGATCAGGCCGTCCAGTCAGGTTTCTTTGGCTTCGTTGTTGTCGTTTCTTTTAAGTATTTGCCGGGGTGCTGCGTTCGATGTAGATGTCGCCCCAAGTGGTGCGGGCATGGACCCTGACCGGGTCGGGCGCCGAACTTGCATCGGGTGATTGGGGCAGCGCGCTCCTGACGCGACCGTGCTGGGAATTCAGGTTGATCCATGCTGCGGTGCCCGTGGGAACCCCCACGCTGATGCCTCCGGTGGCCGTTTGAAGGGTGAGCGTTCCGGAGACCGCCTCCTCGACGCGGATGCTGCCGTGCGAGTTCTTGATTGCAACGTCATCCCTGGATTGTTTGATGTTGACGTCGCCGTTGGCGGTCTTGACGCGCAGCGGCCCGCCGGCCCGGTCGATCGAAATATTTCCGTTGGAACAGGAGACCTCGGCATGGGCGCCCATGGTGCCCAGCCGGATGGTTCCGGAGCTGCTGGTAACGGAGGTGGCACCCGCCACCGATGCGGCGGTGATGTCTCCGAAGGAGGTCTTGAGATCGGCATGACGGGCTGATTCCAGCCGGATGGACCCCATGGCGGTCTTGACGCTGCAATTTCCGACGGGGCCGGAGACCGTGACGTCGCCGAGCGGGGAAGCTGATTCAAAATGGGAGCCGGAGGGAACCAGGATTTCAACTTCGGCCGCACCCGAAGTGCCGAAGAGGGACATGGATCGGCGGCGGCTTGGTGAAGACAGCGTCAGCTTCCCGTCTTCGAAGTCGACGGTGATTGCCTCGGCTGTTTTCTGGTCGCCGGACTTGGCTGCATCGCGCGGGCGGACTGTCACGACCGTGTCGGTTCGTTCGCTGGCGACCAGGTGGACATCGGAAATGACGCTCAGGCCGCTGCGAACGGTGATGGCTGTGGGGGTTGGGAAGGTCGGCATTGGACGTCCTTGGATATGAAGTGCTGTGGGTTTCGGGCAAAATCCGGAGGCGGCGGGCTTATTGAACCCAGCCGGTCAGGCTTTGCCCGGCAGGCGAGTCGCGACGTGAGTTTCGCCGTGGTTGGGGTTCGAGCGCCGCGGAGACAGCCTTGATGAGCCACGAATTGACGGAAACTCCTTCGTTGTTTGCGGCCGCCTCCATGCGTAGTTTCAACGGCTCCGGCAGACGCAGTGTCGTCCGGGCAACCCCGCCGTCATCGGACGCTGCCTGTAGGGGAGCGTCGTAACCCTGTGCCGGTCGATGATCTTGCGTTGTCGATTCGGTGAACGGAGACTCGTGCTCGGGCAGGGTCACAACAAACTCGGGGTCCTGCCCGCGCAGTCTGATGTCAACGCCACCGGGAGCCATCTCGCGGGTGATCTCGTTGGCCGCCGCGGACAGGGACTCAAGAAGTACTAGCCGTGTCGCCGCATTCAACGGTGCCAAGAGGCGAGAAGCGAGTTCTTGGGCCTCAGGACCGCCTGCCGCGGCGGCGATCTCGAGATGCTGCTGTAAGTCGTTCACAAATCGGGTCAAATCCATGACACCAGCATGATGTCAGAGTGGTGTCACATCAATGGTTTTTGGTGTCAATTGTTGTCCCAATCTTCCCGAAAATCACGGATTCCAGACATGTCGCATGGGTCCGCCCGGCGTGAGCGGATTGGAAAAGTGTTGCGAAGGCGTCGTCTCGCCCTCATTAAATACCTTGTGAAGAAGCGGTTTCATGGATCTTCCAGTGAGATCTACGACTCACAATCGTTCGGTTTTGTGTTCATGGGGGCAACTATCAATAGACTTGCGGAAAGCTTGCACCGTCCATGTTCGGTGCATCGACTCCGGGAAAGGTGCATGTGATGAGCGATCGCCGTGTTGCAGTCGTCGTTGAGGATGACGAAGACATTCGAGGGCTTCTCGAAGTGGTCCTGCTGCAGTCGGGATTTGACGTTCACTCCACGGACTCTGGTGTCAAAGGTGTCGAACTGGTGGAATCCCGCCAACCTGATCTGGTGACGCTTGACCTGGGCCTTCCGGATATTGATGGGTTCGAAACGGCGCGCAGGATTCGGACTATTTCCGACGCCCACATCGTCATGTTGACCGCCCGAACCGACGAGATCGATACGATCCTGGGGCTGGAAGCCGGCGCAGACGAGTACGTAACCAAGCCATTCAAGCCACGCGAGCTCCGTGCACGCGTCGATGCCATCATGCGTCGACGCAATAGCCAGACGCAGGCCAAGAACGAAGCCCCTGCGGTTCTCGCGGAAACCCCATCAACAATGCAGCGGGGCCAAGCAGAGGGCGATCATGTACATTCACTGAACGGGCTGATGCTCAATCCATCGACCTACACGGTTGAAGTGGATGGCGAAGCAAAAAACGTTACGCCCACGGAGTTCACGCTGCTGGATGTGCTCTTGGGTTCCAACGGTCACATCCGCACCAAGACGGAGCTGGTTCGGCGGTTGCGTGACGAGGCTTCGGATTCGGGAACCTTTGTGTCGTCGGCTGACGAACGATCCGTTGAGGTTCACATGGGAAATCTGCGCCGTAAATTGGGTGACTCGACCCAGGATCCACGTTGGATTGAAACGGTTCGAGGCGTTGGCTACCGAGCGGCCGCGAAGCGTTAACCGCTTCTGCGGTTTCAATGGTTTGGTGTGCTAGCCAATTTTCATTGTAGAAAGCACTTGAATTGAGCGGAGACCGACTTCGCGAATCATGGCTATCAATTTGCGCTGCACGTCTACAAGCTTGTCCCGAAATGCGCCATGCAACCATTCGGCAAGCTCTGCCAGTTCTCTGGCGCCTACCATTGAGGCCCCTGATTTCAGTGACAATGCTGCATCCTCCCCGGCATCGCTGTTGCAGCTGCGCAAGGCCTCTTCAAGGCGTTTGAGCCGTGTAGGCCACATGGAACAGAACTGCACAACAAATCTCGATGTGTAGTCGGGGCCCAGATCTTCAGAGAGCTTATCTAGGGTCTGTGTACACACCACAGAATCTAGTGAACTCAATGGCATTGTCATGGTCTCAATCATGGATGCTCAAGCTCATGATCCTCCCCTAGATTCCCTCAAGACAACCTCAAGAATTGCCTTATTGAACCTGCGTCATCATTGCGGAAAAGTTGTCCGCACTCTGGTGGAGAACTTGATACTGACACGGAATAGTCGTAGCTAAGCCAGTACAGCGGGAAACCGACTGCATGGGGGAGTCGGACACAATGAGTGAACCGATATGAGCCGAAAAACATTCGCTAGCGTCTTGGGGGCGAGAGCGAATGACGGTTTATAGCGATGCGGGTTAAGGATCTTGGGGATCATTAACCCGCTTCGCTAGTTAACTATGGGTTCCGGTTGTCGACTGGCGCGGGTCAGCGGTGGAAGAAGCATCAAGCTCCACGGCCTTGCGTGGCATGCCTACGGTCATCTTTGTCCCTCGGCCGACTTCGCTTTCCGCGGTGATGGTTCCGCCGTGAGCCATCACCAGTTCGCGCGTGATAGCCAATCCCAATCCGACTCCGGGCAAACCGGACAGCTGTGCGTCGTCGCTTCGGAAGAACCTGACAAATAATTGGCTGAGGTCTGCCTCGGAGATCCCGCGCCCCGTATCGATGATGTGAAGACGAATTTCATCTTCGGTGCAATCCATTTCCACGGTCACTGACCCGCCCCGATCGGTGTACTTGATTGAATTGGAAACAAGGTTGTCCACGACCTGCCCCAGGCGCAACGCGTCACCGAGAACCTGTTCATGGCACAACACCCCTTGGTTCAGTTCGATTCCGGCTGCGGCTGCGCGCGGTGCCATCGATTCAAGGCGAGCCTGGACAACGGCACCGAAATCCATTTCGGAAACACTGATCTGGTGGCGGCCGGCCGCCACGGTCAGTAGATCGTTGACCATGCTCAGGAGCCGGTTGGTATTCCTTGAAATGACATCCAACGATTTCACGGCCCGGGGGGTCATCTGCACATCGTCCTCAAGCAGTTCGAGGTAACCCAGAATTGACGTCAACGGCGTCCGCAACTCGTGGCTGACATTTGCCAGGAACCGGTCCTTGGTTTTCGAGGCCTCGATCATGGGAGTGACGTTCTTGAACATGATCACGGCACCGTCGTAGGCACCCGAATCGTCAAAAAGTGCCCGTGCGGAGGTGGAATGGTAGATCGGATCATGAAGCGGTCCCAGCGCAATCAATTCATCGGTGAATTCTTCTTGGCGAATGGCTCGCAGTACCGGTCGTCGATCACTCGGCATGAGCTCAGGGCTCGCTTCAAAACTCGGGGATACCGACCGCACGAGGAGCTTGTCCTCGGTGGGATCCGGATATTCCGGGGGAATTGCATGGCGATGCTGGAACCGTTGAATATCGTTCATCAACAGGTCGTTTCCGTCGCGGTCGACAACCACGACGCCCACATTCGCGGCGTTGAGGACGGCGTTGAGCAGGTTTGTCTGGCGCCGGCTATTGGCCAACGACTCGCGAAGCATCCGGCTCTTGAGCGATGTGTTGTATTCGACGATCACGGTGGTGCTGGCAAGTGCCAAGATCACCAACGGTATGAGCAAGGGGCGAACCACATTGACCACGGTGAACGGTATGCCGTTGTGCCAGAGCTGCAGCAATGTTGTTGCCAGCGGGAGCACAAAGGAAAGCAGCAATGTCAGCCGGGGCATGGCGCCGGACCAGGCAAACCAAAAAATGGGAAAGGCGATGAGTAGCGTCAGCCCGCTGAGCCAGGAATATGCACCCACTGCTATGAGCGATGCTGCGATCATTCCTGCGGCGGGGATTGCCAGATAGGTGAATTCCCGCCGGAACTTCTGCCATGGCACTACAAATGCAGCGACAGTGTTCAGAAGTACGAGGATGACGCCGATAGTGAAAAGGCTGTCTCCGTAGATTGCCTGTGCATTGGAGAACAACGCAAAGGTGCACGCAAAGAGCACTGCAAAGAACATTGGCAGTTGCGAAATGGCGACCTTGCGCCGTCTGGGCAAGTCCGAGAACGGTTTGCCGCCAGTGACCTTCAGTCCGATGTGATTTAGCAGACCGGTTGATTTCTGGTGCTGTCGATCGACTGGTTGCGTAGCGGTCATGGTCTAAATCATAGTGATTGAAATGCGGAGCGGTTGGCCACGGTCGGTGCAGCAGGCCTGATGGTGCTCGGATTTCTCGAATGGAGGGCATCGTTTGTGGCTTTCCGACGACCCCTGGTTCTTGGCTTTGCACAACATTGCCTTCACGGGTGGAGCGTCCAACCCGGCAGTCGCCTGGCTGGACGGGATGCTGCGAATCGCGTTTGCGCAGATGCCGTGGCCAGGCGGACATTGCTGCCCGAACCGCTCCGCACAAGAGTTTATCCCTGGCCTACGGCCTCCCGGTCAAGGGCGAGATTACCGGTCGTGGTGGCTTGGGTGCCCCGGTGAATTCGCCGGGGCACCCAAGCCATGTGCAGTAGCTACTTCACCAGATTCGGGTAGTGAGCCTTCGCCGTCTGTGGATGCGCGCGCAGCCAGCCCTTGAGCACGTTGGCACCGTACGAAGCCAGCATTGGATTTTCCGGGTCGTCGGAGACTCCGCGGGCCTGTGCCGCGAGTTGGGGCTGCAACGGAACGGCATCGATGACTGAATCCAAACGCGGCGAATAGAAGAAGGGAACAGAGTAACGATCGACTCCGGCCGGTGGCGCAGTGACGCGGTGGATGGTGGCCATCAAGTAGCCGTTGGTTGCGACCTCCAGCATCTCGCCCAGGTTCACCACAAGTGCTCCATCGAGCGGTTTGACGGAGATCCATTCATCGTGGCCGTAGGGCTGGACCTCAAGGCCTCCCACGGAGTCCTGTAGCAGCAGCGTGATGAATCCATAGTCGGCGTGGGCTCCGACCCCTTGGTTGCCTGCAGCGGGAACGATGCCGCCACCGACATAGTGCACAAGCTTGCCCATCCATGCGGGGTTCGGGGTAAAAGCCTGCGCAAAGTAGTCCTCGGGCAACCCCAACCCCACGGAGAGGGCGGCCAGCAATTCGGCGCCCACCTTTTGCATCAGTTCAGACCATTCCATGGCAACCGTCTCGAGCTGGGGGAACGCGACTGGCCACTGGTTAGGGCCCTGCAAGTTCAGGTAGGGCTTGCCGGCGGGCACCTCCGACAGCGGTTCCAGTTCCGGCCCGAAATCGATTTGTTCTCGGGAATCCGCGCGACCGCGGGTGATTTCTGCTCCCAGTCGCGTGTAACCGCGGAACTGCGCCGAAGAACGGTTGTCCAACTCCAACTTTTCTTCGACCGGCCGCGCAAAGAATTCAGCAATTGTGTCAAGCAACTTTTGGGAAGTGCCCGGAGCCGCACCATATCCGGTGATCTGGAAGAAGCCAACATTGTGTGCGGCGTCGCGCAGAGCTTCAATGAAATCTTCATTGAAACTCCCGTCGGTGTGACGAGCAGATGACATATCCAGGACCGGAACCGAGGTAAGAACTGTACTCATGACACAAGAATGCACCCGATTTACTTGGATGTGACAGCTTGCGTTACCTCAGGTTCCGTAGTGTGAATTCATGCGTCGAATCCCTTGACGGGAGCATCAAACATACGTAGAAAACGAACGACTCGAATTATTGTTGGCCGAATCTCGCCACATATCTGAAGAAGTTTCCTAAGCTGGTCAAGTGATCTTCAAATCTGTCGGTGATTCTCGCCCGTACCCGGACCATGGCTACGTGACGCCCAAAGACTGGGCAGTCGTACCTCCCATGCAAGTCCGCCTGGATGAATTGGTGACCACCAAAAGCACATTGGATTTGGCTGCGCTGCTGGCCGAGGACTCAACGTTCTTTGGTGATCTCTTTCCGCACGTTGTTCAATGGCGGGGCACCAGGTATCTCGAGGACGGGCTCCACCGTGCGGTGCGAACCGCGCTGCACCAGCGTTCAATCCTGCACGCCCGCGTACTGGTGATCGAGGACTAAACGACAATGGCGCGCGACTCGAATCCGAATGAATGGCATGGACACCACATCGTCACTGAAGACGAGTTGGCCAGTCTAGAGTTCAGCGCCGATGCCAAGATAAAACGGCATCGAACAATACGCCACGGCATAATTCTTACCCTGGCAGTCTTGTTGCTGGCCGCAGCATTGGTTCTTGCCTACTTGGTAAACACCCGGGCCATTGTCATTGATGCCCTTGAACCCAAACCGGTGGCTGAAGCCCCCGTAGCACCCAAATCCGTATGCCCAAGCGAGCAATTCGACTACGTTGATCCTTCCAAAATGACGGTCAACGTCATGAACGGGACGCAGATTCCCGGGCTTGCCGGAGCCTCCGCCAAGAAACTTGAGAAGCGTGGGTTCAAGATAGGCGATGTGGGCAACGTCCGGCTGTCCAAGGTCAATGTTGTTGGCGCGGTGACCTCGGGCCCCGACGGATATGCGCAGGCGATGACAATACAGCGCCACGTTTCCGGCTTGACCTATGTGTTCGATCCGAAGCGGCCGGGCAAGACGGTAGATCTGGTTATCGGCACCAAATACAAAAACCTGGTCAAGGAAGCGAAGGTAAACACCAAGCCCGGCAAGCTTGGATGCAGCAGCAAAAAGAAAACGACGGCCCCGGCCAAGCCGGAACCGTCGAAGTCATCCTAGAATTCGGAGTTAGTTGCAGCCTTCGGGGCCGCAGACCTCTCCGTCGGCCGTCGGTGCGGCCATCATCTTCAATTCGTTGCCGCCGATTTCTTTCCACACCTGGCTCAGTGCCTGTTCAAATACCTCGGACGACTGGGCGCCGGAAATTCCGTACTTGTTGTCCAGCACGAAGAACGGAACACCGCTGACACCCATTTCGCGTGCACGGGTTCCGTCGGCGCGAACCTCAGCTGCATACTTGTCGCCAGCCAGGACTTCTGCCGTTTCCGCGGCGTTGAGTCCCACTTGTTCGGCGATGCGCTGCAGGGTTTCCTTGTCGCCGGTGTCCAGCCCCTTTTCAAAGTGGGCCGAAAGTAAGGCTTCCTTCATGGCGTCACCCAGGTTGCGGTCCTTGGCCAATGCGAGCAGGCGAAGGGCGGTGAAGGAGTTCGCAGGACGCAGAGTGCCGAAGTCGTACTTCAAGCCTTCTTCCGCGGCCAGGCCGGTCACGTGCTCAAGCATTCCCGCGACCTGGTCTTCGGGCATTCCCTTGGCCTTGACCAGGTAGTCGAGTTCGCTTCCCTCGAAGTGATCCGGCAGGGAGGGGTCCAACTGGAATGCATGCCATTTCACATCGATCTTCTCGCCGAAGGGCAATGCTTGCACCGCTTTTTCAAAGCGGCGCTTGCCAATGAAGCACCATGGGCAGGCGATGTCGGAAAAAATGTCAACGCTGAGGCGGGTTTCAGTCATATTCTGGTCAACAGCCCATGGCTCTAGCGTATTCCCACCTGTTGGAGAGGCAACAATCCGTGCGGGTGCCGGTTCACGCCGTCCTGCCAAAACCATATATTCCGCAGCGGGACTATTTGGCGGAAGGCCGAAAACGCCCACGAGAAAGCGATACCGCCACCGTCGAAAGGCGGTGGCGGCATCGCCGTCGTCATGGTTCGGTGCTTAGCGCAGTTCTTCCAGAACGTACTCGCGTCCGGTTTCATCAACCAGCTCGGCACGTTCGTGGCCCTTGCCGCGGACCCACAGCTTATAGGTCACAAACAGCAACCCGATCCATACCGTTCCCACGATCAAGGCGACCCGGGTTTCCGGCATGATGCCAAGCAGTACGATCACAAAGCCCATGAAGGCCAACGCCGCATAGGAAGCGGCGGGCCACAACGGGGACGGGAACTCGGAGGCCTGCATGTTCTCGCGGGCGATGGCCCGCTTCATCGCAATATGCGACAGCAGGATCATGACCCATACCCACACGGTTGCGAAGGTTGCGATCGAGGCGATGATCAGGAAGAGCGACTCGGGCATGACCGCATTGAGCAACACACCAACCAGCAATACGACGCCCATGACCAGCACCGTCATCCACGGCACGCCGTTGCGGGAGATCTTGGAGAAGGAAGCCGGGGCATGACCCTGCTGGGCCAGGCCGAACATCATGCGGCCAGCGCCGAAGATGTCGGAGTTGATCGCGGAGATGGCGGCCGTGATGACGACGGCATTGAGGATATGTGCCGCTGCCGGAATGCCCAGGTTGTCGAAGATCTGCACGAAGGGGCTGCCCTCGGTGCCGATCTCGTTCCACGGGTAGATCATCATGAGGATGCCGAGCGTGCACACGTAGAAGAGCAGGATGCGCACCGGGACGGTGTTGATTGCCGCGGGGACTACCTTCTTCGGGTTCTCCGCTTCACCCGCGGTGATGCCGATGGTTTCAATGCCGCCGAAGGCGAACATCACGATCGAGAAGGAAGCCAGCAGCCCCCAGAAGCCGTTGGGGAAGAACCCGCCGGCGGCAAGCATCGTGCCGATGCCCGGGTTGGCTTCGGCGGGCAGGCCAAAGCCGAAGATCACGATCATGATGCCGCCGGCGATCATGGCAATGATCGCCGAAACCTTGATCAGGGAAAGCCAGAATTCGGTTTCGCCGAAGACCTTGACCTTCATGGTGTTCAATGCGGCGATGAAGAAGATGATCGCCAGGATCCAGATCCACCGGGGCACATCGGGGAACCAGAACCCCATGTAGATGCCGAACGCAGTGACGTCCGCGATGGCGACGATTGCCATCTCGAAGGCGAAGGTCCAGCCGGTGATGAATCCCGCAAACGGGCCAAGGTACTTCGAGGCGTACTGGCCGAATGAACCGGAGACCGGATGGCGCACGGCCATCTCGCCCAGGGCGCGCATCACCATGAAGACGGCTGCGCCGCCGATCATGTAGGCCAAGAGTACTGCTGGTCCGGCGGCCTGGATGGCCGATGCCGAACCGTAGAACAGGCCGGTTCCGATCGCCGAACCGAGGGCCATGAATCGGACGTGGCGGACGTTGAGTCCGCGGGCTAGCGCCTGGGCAAATTGGGGCACGAAAATAAACCTTTGGGTGGAAGGGGCTTATCCCATGGTAAGTGTGTGGCCCGACTCAAACATTATTCGGTGGCGTGGATCACTTTTTGCATCATTGGTGGTTTCTGGCGCAATTCCACGTGGAATCCGTGGGGACTTGGGCGAAGCGTGCAATCTTGTCGTTTGACCGCCGGTCGATCCGCAGGCCAAGGCATGGGCGGTGTGAGGGGCCTCCGGAACGGCGGACCGTACCCGGAGCCGAGGACTCCCCGCGGGAGCCGTTAGGCAGCAGCGGCCACGGTGCCGGAGCGCCGGCCGTGGACAAGGAAATACAGCCCGATCCCGAGTGCGGCAAGTGCGGCAAGAATGCCGAACATTCCGGTGTATCCCAGAAGCGGAATGACCAGGCCTAGGGCGACCGGGCCGAAGCCGACACCCAGGTCGAGCATGAGGAAAAACGTGGAGGTGGCCACGCCCATGTCGGCCGGGGACACCGCGGAAACCGCAATTGCCTGGGCACAGGGCATTAGTGCACCGAAGCCCAAACCGGTGAGCAATGCCGCCAGGGCCACCGTGAGGGTGCTCGGTTCAAACGCCAACATGGCCATGCCGAGGGCAAAGACCGCCAGTAGGGGGTACATGATCGCGTTGTCTCCGTGGCGGTCCTGGATCCGCCCGGCAAAGAGCCGGGACAGCAGCACCGTGGCCGCATAGAGCAGGAAGAACCAACTGGCGGCCGCGGGCATTGAGCGGGACAGCAGGAACGGTGCCAAGAACGAGATGATGCCCGAATAGGCAACGCCGCACACCAGAATCACCAGCGAGATGGGCAGCGCGGCAGGACTGATGATCGAACGCAGGAAACTTCCGCGGCGTGCGCCGCCTGCCGGGTGTCCGGCGGCTTTGGCGGGTTCGGGCAGGCGCAGCAGGATCCCGATCAGCAACGCCACCGCCGAGGACAGCGCGCAGAAGAGGAATACGGCGGAGTAGTTGCCGCTGGAGGCCAAGACCACGGCAAGCAGCGGTCCGGCGGCAGTAGACAGCGTGCTGGAAAGACTGAAGTATCCGGTGCCTTCGCTGCGCCGTGCGGGAGGTATGAGCGCCTGGATGGCCGTGGCCAGGGCCGTATTGCCCGCGCCGAAGGCCATGCCGTGGACAAAGCGCAACAGCAGTAGCAGCCAGAGTGAGTCGGCCGGTATGTACAGCACTGAAACCAGTACGAATACGGCGAGGGAGACGATCAGCAGTGGCTTGCGCCCGCAGAGAGCCAACAATTTTCCGGCGATGAGCCGTGCCGCGACAGAACCGATGATGAATGCGCTGGAGGCAAGTCCGGCCGCGCTGTCGGAGGCCTGAAAACGGTCAACGGCATAGAGCGCCATCGAGGTCATCAGCAGGTAGAAGACCATGGAGATGAAGAGGTTGGCGACGGCGGCAAGCACAAAATCCCGGGTGAAAAGCTTCGTTGGCGGGTTGTGTTGGCTGCTCACCTGACTCCTTGCGTTACTTCTGCTCGTGCGGGATCCCCGGCGGAGAGCCCGCTTTCCATTATTGACCTGCGCCGCAGCAGGGCTGCCGAAAACGGGACCGAAGCGGCTGTGCGATTGGCGACAGCGGGGTGCTGTTTGCATCACTCGTCTCTGTGCTGCCTGTTCGGACGCCTGCCTCAAAGATTCCATGGCCAAGTGCCACGTTCGTCGATGATGCCCGCCTGCACACGATCCGCTTCCGGTTCCGCGAGCGCAGGATCCTGGCGGTTGAGACGTCCACCCCGGGACTGCGAATGACTGTTGGCCGAGCCATCCGTGCCCGTCCACGGGCAAACCGGAGCCGGCTCCTGCGGGGAATGGCGAAACCTGGAACGGCAGGTGCTCGGGCAAGGTTTTCCCAAGGTATTTGGCAGAGGCTGTGGTCACTCACGCAATTACGCAATTTAATTTATGGGGGAGACGCCATGTCTACACATGCTGTGCATCGCAATCGCCATGACGGGACAAGAAGGGCGAAAAGGGGACACCCGTCCCCGCCTCGCAAGCTTGTCGCGGGAGTGACCGCAATCTTGTTGGGGGCCGGCTTCTTGCCGGTTGTGGGGGCGCCGGCTGCAAGCGCCGCACCCGTCGGCCAGGGCCTGACGCTCAACGCAGGGGACATGCGGTTTATTCTCAAGCAGATCAAGATCGCTGAGAACCACGCCACCAAGGAAGATGCCCAGGGCAACCCCGTGGCCGGCCAGCCGTTGGTGGGATCCGGGCCGAACCAAATCGCAAACGCGCTGCTGCCCTACGGGTTGCGCGCGGTTGACGGATCCGAGAACAACCTCGTTCCCGACCAGGGTCACTTCGGGGCCGCCAGCCTAGCCATGCCGCGCCTTGCGCCGGCACAGTGGCGGACGGCGGAAAAGATCAACCCCGACGGTTCGTCCGCTGGAGAAGGTACTTACGAATCGGTAAATACCAGCTTGAGCGATGCCGAACCGAGGTTCATCAGCAACGTCATCGTGGACCAGACCCCGTCAAACCCCGCGGCAATTGCCGCCGCCGGCAAGGCCCACCGCACCGTCAACGACGGCCCCACGGCTGTTCCCTGCGTCTCCGACAACAATCCGGCGAACTGCGTGCCCGAGGGTGAAACTCTCGACATCCCGAACGTCACCACAGACTTCGGCCTCTCGCCACCGTACAACGGCATGTTCGCGTTGTTCGGCCAGTTCTTCGACCACGGCGTCGATTTCACGAAGAAGACCAAGAACATCGTCATGGTCCCGTTGGCCGCGGACGATCCGCTTGTGGTCGACGGATCCGCCGGCCGGGCGCCGTTCATGATCCTCAACCGGGCCGAGAACCAGCCCGGCCCCGACGGAATCCTGGGCACCGACGACGATGTGCAGGATGCCACGAACACCGACTCGCCATGGGTCGACCAGAGCCAAACCTACGGTTCGCATTCCTCGCAGCAGGTATTCCTGCGCGAGTACGAGGTCGTTGCCGACAAGCCACTTGCCACCGGCGGGCTGATCGAGGGCGCGACCGGCGGCATGGCAACCTGGGCCGACATCAAGACCCAGGCTGCAACGGAGCTTGGCCTGCGGCTGTCCGACGCCGACGTCGCCGACATCCCGATGCTCGCCACCGACCAGTACGGCAGGTTCCTGCGCGGCCCCAACGGGCTGCCCCAGTACCTGACAACCGACCGGACACTTGTTGAAGGCAACCTGGAGAGCCCCGTTGCCCCACCGGCAAACGTCCAGCGCATCGGCATCGCTTTCCTCGACGACATCGCCCACAACGCGAATCCGTTCAACGGACAGACCGGCGCGGCGTTGACCGCCGACACGAACACATCGGCATCGACACCCACCGACGCCCAGCCGGCGGGAACCTATGATGACGAGATGCTCGCCCTGCACTTCATTGCGGGCGACGGCCGAGTCAACGAGAACATCGGTTTGACCGCGATCCACCAGGTATTCCACTCGGAACACAACAGGCTAACCGGATACATGAAGGACCTGTTGACCTCACTGAACCTGGACCTGAACGAATGGAAGCTGGCGTCGGGCGCCTGGAACGGTGAACGCCTCTTCCAGGCGGCACGGTTCGTGACCGAGATGGAATACCAGCACATTGTTTTCGAGGATTTCGCCCGCAAGATCCAGCCGGGCATCAATCCCTTCAACGTGTTCACCCAGTCGGACACAGGCATCAACCCGGCCATCAAGGCAGAGTTCGCACACGCGACCTACCGCTTCGGACACTCGATGCTGACCGACACCGTGGACAGAAAGACCAACGGGGGAACCGACATCGGGCTTCCGCTGCTTGACGCGTTCCTGAACCCGGCCGCCTACTACTCCAGCAGCGCGGGAACCCTGACCCCGGAAAAGGCCGCAGGCGCCATCGCCATGGGCATGTCCGACCAGGTCGGCGCGGAACTCGACGAGTTCGTCACCGACACCCTGCGCAACAACGTGTTGGGTCTCCCACTCGACCTGGCCACGCTGAACATCACCCGTGGCCGTGACACCGGCGTCCCGTCGCTCAACAACTTCCGCAAGGAGATCTACCGCGCCAGCGGCGAGGCCTCGCTGAAGCCGTACGGCAGCTGGGTCGACTTCGGCCAGGCCATGAAGCACCCCGACTCGGTGGTCAACTTCATGGCAGCCTACGGTGCCCACCCCACGATCAAGGACGCCACAAACATCGACGGCAAGCGCGCCGCGGCACAGGTGCTCTTCGACATGAATCCGGCCGATGCGACCACACCTGCCGACGCCTACGACTTCGTCAACAGCTCAGGCACTTGGGCAACCGTGGACGGCGCGTCGAAGACCGGTGTCGACGGAATCGACCTGTGGGTCGGTGGCCTGGCGGAATCGCAGAACCTCTTCGGCGGCCTGCTCGGTTCCACCTTCAACTACATCTTCGAACGCCAGATGACGGACCTGCAGGACGGGGACCGGTTGTACTACCTTTCCCGCACCTCGGGCCTGAACCTGCGCACCCAGCTTGAAGGCAACTCCATGGCCGAGCTGATCATGCGCAACACCGACGCAGCGGCACTGAAGGCAGACGTCTTCGCGGTCGCCGACTGCGAGTTCGAGCTCGGCAACCTCACGTCCGCCGCCGGCAGCAACGCCGTCGCCGACGACCCGACCTCGGTCTGTGACGAGGGTGCGCTGCTGATGCGCATGGCCGACGGCACCATCCGCTACCGCGTCTCGAACACCGTTGACCGCGCGGGCCTCAACGCCCAGTCGACCTACAACGGCACCGCCGTACGCGACAGGGTCTGGGGCGGCATCGACAACGACACCGTCTGGGGCAACGAGGGCGACGACATCATCGAAGGCAACGACGGTGCTGACACCGTCCTTGGCGGCGACGGCAACGACATCATCACCGACTCGTTCGGCGACGACGTGCTCAAGGGCGGTCCCGGCAACGACGCAGTCGACGCCGGCCCGGGCCTGGACATCACCATGACGGGCGACGGCGACGACTTTGCCAACGGCGGCCTGAACGGCAACGAGCACTTCCTCGGTGAAGGAAACGACCTGGTGCTCTCCGGCGACGGACCTGACACGGTCTTCGGCGGCGGCGGCGACGACTGGCAGGAAGGCGGCAACTCCAACGACCTGCTCCAGGGCGATTCCGGCGCACCGTTCTTCGATGACATCAACAACCCGGGCCACGACGTCCTGATTGGCGACAGCGGAGAGGACGACTACGACGCAGAGGGCGGCGACGACATCATGGTCGGCGGCCCCGGCATCGAACGCAACCACGGCGTCTATGGCTTCGACTGGGTCACCCACGCCCGGTCTGCCGAAGCAGGCGACTCCGACATGCGCATGCTGGTCGTGGAGGGCCCCAACGCCCTCCGTGACAGGTTCCTGCTGGTTGAAGGTCTCTCCGGCTGGGACAAGAACGACGTCCTGCGCGGCGAGGACTCCGCACCGTCCAACCCGGGCGAGGACGAGGTGGGCGTACCCGGCCTGACGAACGTGCTTGATGCCGACGGCATCAAGCGCATCAACGGACTGGCCGCCCTGCTGCCGGCAGGCGCTACGGAGTTCGGCGCCGGCGACATCATCATCGGCGGTTCCGGGTCGGACCAGATCTGGGGCAACGGCGCCGATGACATCATCGACGGCGACAAATGGCTCAACGTCAGGTTGAGCGTCCGCACGGATGTCAACAACCCGGCAACC
This sequence comes from Paeniglutamicibacter kerguelensis, assembly GCF_017876535.1. Classification (NCBI taxonomy): domain Bacteria; kingdom Bacillati; phylum Actinomycetota; class Actinomycetes; order Micrococcales; family Micrococcaceae; genus Paeniglutamicibacter; species Paeniglutamicibacter kerguelensis. Next base: position 234,543 of record NZ_JAGIOF010000004.1, on the reverse strand, counting down.
GAGACCAGGTCCGTGAACACGCTCAAGGACCTGCAGGCCGACATCATGGCCGGCAAGGTCGATCCGGGCAAGGTTGCAATCGTGAGGGAGATCCTTTCGACCCCGGGTGCAACCGACGTTGACACCGCGAACTTCTCCGGTGCCAGGTCCGAGTACACCATCACCACGGCGCCCGACGGGGTCACCACCGTGACCCACAACGCCGGCACCGGGGATGACGGAACCGACCGCATCACCAACGTGGAACGCCTGAAGTTCTCGGACGAGACCGTCGAGCTCAATGATACTGTGGCGCCAACGGTGACGGGACGAACGCCGGCCGCGAACGCCGTGAATGTCGCGATCGGCAGCAATGTCACTGCAACCTTCAGTGAGGCGGTGACGGGAGTCAGCGTCGGCACCATGACGCTGACCAATCCCGCCGGCGGCACCATTGCCGCGGCAGTCACCTACGCCAACGGGACAGCAACGCTGAACCCGAATGCCGATCTGGCCAACAATACCCGCTACACAGTGAAGCTGACCAACGGCATCGGAGTTGCCGGTGGAACTGCGCTGGTTGCCACCGAGTGGTCCTTCACCACGGCTGCGGCAACTGTTGATCCGGCCCCGACCGTCACCGGTCGGACGCCGGCCGCCAATGCGACGAACGTCGCGGTCGGCACCAACGTCATGGCGACGTTCACCGAAGCGGTGACGGGAATCAACGGCACCACCGTGCGGTTGACCAGCCCGAGCGGTGCGAATGTGTCTGCCGCGGTGACCTACAACACGGGCACCCGGACGGCAACGCTGAACCCGAATGCCGCCCTGGCTGCGGGCACCCGTTACACGGTGTCGTTGACCAGCGGCATCAGGGACAACGGCGGAACCGCACTGACCGCCACGAGCTGGAGCTTCACCACCGATGCCGCACCAACGGTGACGGGACGGACGCCGGCGTCCAACGCCACGAACGTTTCGCGGAGCGGCAACGTCACGGCGACGTTCAACGAAGCGGTGACGGGAATCAACGGCACCACCGTGCGGTTGACCAGCCCGAGCGGTGCGAATGTGTCTGCCGCGGTGACCTACAACACGGGCACCCGGACGGCAACGCTGAACCCGAATGCCACCCTGGCTGCGGGCACCCGTTACACGGTGCGGCTGTCCAGCGGCATCAGGGACAACGGCGGAAACGCGTTGACCACCACGAGCTGGAGCTTCACCACCGATGCCGCACCAACGGTGACGGGACGGACGCCGGCGTCCAACGCCACGAACGTTTCGCGGAGCGGCAACGTCACGGCGACGTTCAACGAAGCGGTGACGGGAATCAACGGCACCACCGTGCGGTTGACCAGCCCGAGCGGCGCGAACGTATCGGCATCGGTCAGCTATAGCACCTCCTCGCGGACTGCGACGTTGAATCCATCGTCAACCCTGGCTGCAAACACCCGTTACACGGTGCGGCTGTCCAGCGGCATCAGGGACAACGGCGGGAACGCGTTGACCGCCACGTCGTGGAGTTTCACCACCGACGCCGTGCCCACGGTAGCGCAACTGACACCGGGATCCAACGCCACGAACTTCTCGCGGAGCGGCAACGTCACGGTGAAGTTCAGTGAGGCGGTCTCGGGTGTCAACGGAACCAGCGTCCGGTTGACCACCTCGACCGGTGCCAACGTGTCAGCAGTGGTGAGCTATAAGGCCAGCACGCGGATGGCAACCATCAATCCGAAGTCAAAGCTGAAGGCCAACACCCGCTACACGGTGAAGGTGTCCAGCAGCATCAAGGATTCCGGATCCAACAAGCTGTCTTCCAAGTCCTGGAACTTCAGGACGGGAGCCCGCTAACCATCAAGTAGGGGCAAGGGCCTGGCTGCAATCCATGCAGCCAGGCCCCTGCTTTTTGTGTCCCGGACTGTGGGAGTAGTTTGTTGCCTGCCTCCGACTTCGGGAGCCTATGAGTGCTTCGGAAAGATTGCCCCTGCCGAAATCCGGTACCGACGAATCCTGGAGGTAGCCTGCCAAGACCATCGTCCCCCGGTCCTCCATGTGTTCGTTGTCGAAATCTTGGATGCCTGTTTGCCAGCGGGCAGACCAGGGTGCGGTGTTGCAGACCTGAGCGGGTGGAAGAAATGGCCCAGAGTCTTCCCAGCCTGGTCCCTTCCGAGGACGGGGCTGCTATCCGGGATCTCCCCGAACCCTCATGCGCCCTGGGGCAGTCAGTGACTGGGTGGCGCCCATGTAGAGGATTACAGATACCGGTGTTCAAACCTCCTGCGACTGCATTCCCCGTAGCGGCAGAGCCGGCCTCCCACTTGGGTTTGGTCCATCGCAGATGCGGAATTTTTCAAGTCAAGCGGTGCCACGCTGAGTCAGACAGCCGTTAGGTCGCCGCTTTTCGGTGATTTCTTTTGGTTGGTTGATCCATGCCGGCACGGCGAGGGCCAGGATCCTGGGGTCCGTGGTGGTGCTGAACCGGTGCGGATGCTTGCCCCATACCGCTTTCAGCTCTGCCGTCTGTGCAGCTGGCACTTGTAGCCTAAGCGCGGCCAGTGGGCTGGACCCCTTTTTTTGCCTGTCATCTGGGTCTAGGCGCGCTTCGAAGCACTGGCTACGTTTATCCAAACCACCGAAACGTGAGCTTGTTCACATTCGATGCGGTGTGGAGATCTCTGCCACTTCTGTTGTGCCGCTCGAGACGTCAAACTTAGAAGGGTTGCCATGGCTACCGCCACTATCAACGCATCCGATAATCAGCAGCGCATTTCCACCTCCGGCAAGAAGCCGAAGAATCATGCACGGACCGCACGGAGGCGACGGACGGCAATCCGCCTCGTGGTCTTTGCAGCCTTCCTGCTGCTGTGGTGGGGCGTAACGGCTGCAGGCCTGGTAAAACCATTGTTCCTGCCTTCACCCGGGGCCGTCTGGAATGCCGCCGTCCAGGCGAACTCGTGCCGTCCCGTAGCTGCTGGAGCCGAACGCCTCGTCTGCGGCGAGCAGAACTACTTCATGTGGGAGCATTTGATCGCCAGCCTGCAGCGGATCGGTGCCGGCGTGGGCATGGCCATAGCGTTTGGCGTGGCACTGGGCTTCATCATGGGCACGATAAAACCCGTCAACACGGTCATTGAGCCGTATCTGAACTTCCTTCGCTCGCTGCCACCACTGGGCTACATTGGCCTGCTGATCGTCTGGTTCGGCATTGGAGACGTTTCGAAAATCTGGCTGTTGTTCCTCGCCGCGTTCCCGCCGATTGCGATGGCCACCATTTCCGGGGTGGGCGGAATCCGGCAGGACCGGATTCACGCAGCCCAGTCCCTCGGCGCGTCCCGGTGGCAAGTCATGACAAACGTCATCCTCCCTTCCAGTCTGTCGGAAATCTTCAGCGGCATCCGTATCGCCGTCGGCTTTGCGTGGACCACGGTGGTGGCGGCCGAGCTAAACAACGGCATCCCCGGTATCGGCGGTCTGGCGTATATTTCTGGCACCCAGCTGCAGACACCTCTGACCATCGCGTGCATCATCGTCATCGGCATCTCTGCCATCGCCCTGGACGCCCTCATCAAGAACCTCGGGCGCATCCTCGTTCCGTGGCACGGCAAGGCATGACCGTCCCATTCCGTACTTGAACCATCCGCACCTCAAAAGAAAGAGCCATCATGACGAAGCTTCCTTCCGGAACACGTAGCGCCGCCGTCGTTGTCGCCCTACTGGCCATGACCCTGTCCGGCTGCGCCAGCGCGTCGGAGCGCACCGCCGAAACCTCATCCTGCCCGTTTGCACCGGACGAATCCATTACTGCCACAGCACGCATTGCCTATCAGCACATTCCAAACGGGGATCTGATCGTCAAGGACCAGGGCCTGCTCGAAGCCTGCATGCCTAATGCGAAAATTACGTGGAACAAGTATGACTCGGGCGGAGACGTGGTGCAGGCTTTCGGTTCCAACTCCGCGGATTTGGGGCTGATCGGCTCCAGCCCCGCTACGAAGGCACTCTCCGCTCCATTGAACATCGATATGAAGGTGGTTTGGCTCCATGATGTCATTGGAGCCGCAGAGTCCCTCATCGCCAAGGACACCTCCGTCAAATCGATTGCGGATCTAAAAGGCCGGACGATCGCTGTTCCCTTTAGCTCCACAGCCCACTACAGTCTGCTCAACGCTCTGAGGGAAGCGGGACTGGACGCCGCCAAGGATGTCAAAGTCATCAATTTGTCGCCCGACAAGGTGATCGGCGCGTGGCAAAGCGGAGAGGTTGATGCCGCCTGGGTCTGGGATCCGACGCTGACTCAGCTCAAGGCGGAAGGTGCCGTCGTAACAGGCAGCGGTGAGACTGCCGAAGCCGGGTTCCCGACGTTCGATGCAGCGGGCGCCACCAATGCTTTCATAGCAGCGAATCCTGGCTTCATGGACGTGTGGACCAGGAGCCAGAACTACGCTGTGGAACTTATCAACGAGGATCCGAAGGCAGCCGCGGTCTCCGTGGCAGTCGAGTTGGGAATCGCCCCTGAGGAGGTCGAAGAACAGTTCACCGGGTACAAATATTTGACGGCTAAAGAGCAAGGCGGGGCCGAGTACTTCGGCGGTAAGCTCGCAGCTGACTTCCATAAAACAGCTGGGTTCCTCCACGGTGAAGGTGAAATCTCGGCCGTGGGCAACGAACAGGACTATATCGACGGGCTCTACGGCGCTTCGATCTCCAATGTGGGCACCAAATGACAGCGGTGAACGACGGGCCCATTGCGGGCCCTGTACCCGCCGGACGTCGGGTGGTCCTCGACAATATCTCCCAACGCTACACAACCGACAGCGGGGATACGGTGCACGCGGTCTCGGACACCTCCATCACTGTCGAGTCCGGCGAGTTTGTATGCATTGTTGGTCCGTCCGGCTGTGGCAAAAGCACTCTCATGGACATGCTTGCAGGGTTTCTCACCCCTACCCAGGGCACCGTCACCATCGGCGGGGAGAAAGTCTTAGGGCCCGGGCAGGATCGCGGCGTCGTCTTCCAACAGCCAAACTTGTATCCCTGGCTCAGCGTCCGAAAGAACGTGGAACTTGGGTCAAAGTTCCGGAAGATTCCGGCCTCCGTTCGCCATGACGAAGCGAAGCGCTACCTGAAAATGGTAGGGCTGGAGCAGTTCATGGACCGCAAGCCCTATGAGCTCTCCGGCGGCATGCAGCAACGCTGCCAGATTGCGCGCGTTCTCGCCAATGACCCCGAGATCATCCTCATGGATGAGCCGTTCGGCGCCCTGGACGCGCTGACACGTGAGCGTATGCAGGTTGAACTGCTGCAGATCTGGCGAAAAAGTAAGAAGACCGTCTTCTTCATTACGCACAGTGTCGAGGAGGCAATTTTCCTCGGGACTCGGGTACTGGTGATGAGTGCACGTCCAGGACGTATCATCCTCGACGAGGCGATCAACATCAGTGACGAGAACGGTTCCCCTCTAGGCGCAGAGCTGAGATCCGCACCCGAATTTGTCCGCCTCCGGGACAAGGTATCCACCGCCATCTACGAAGCGCAGGGCGTAACAGGGGTTTCTCCCGCTCAGCATTGAAGTCAGTGACCCATCGCAGGCCCGGAAAATCGACTCTTTGCCGACCGTTTTCCTCAGGACAACAACGGTCCACCGGATGGCTGCGGAGGCACGGCCAGGATATTCCCTTCTCGGCCGGCTTGTTACGCTGGCGTGTCTGGCGTTTGGCTTATCACAGCGTTGGCTTGGCGGTCGACGACTTGTGTGAACAGTTGTAGAGATGCCAAGACGAATAGCCCGAGTTGGTACGGGTGTTCCACGTAGGTGGTACCGCTTTTTCACGGACCTGGAACTGGCCGGGAGTTGCCGTTGGCGATTCCCGGCCAGTTCTCTGTGCCTTTGCGGGCGTGCATTCCCAGAACAGTCGGCGGTTGCCCTGGCCTCCTGGCTGCGGAGCCCCCTCTCAGCCAGACTCGTTGGAGACCGCTTCTTGAACGAGAATGGAGGTTGATCCAGGGGGCACTGCGAAGCGTGCCCCCTGCGCCACCCACCAGACTGTTACGACTTAGTGATAAGCCAAGTCAGGGGCAGGGCCTGCGGCTTAGAGGAGATTTTCAGATGAGACATAGGCTGTACCCATGGCTTCTCTTCCCGCGCAGAATCTTGGCAGGCTGTTCTTCCCGCTGCTTGGCATAGCCGTGCTGATAGGCACTGTAGCGGGGACTCTCACGATGACGCTTTTACTGGTGCCCGATGGCTGGAGCGCGGACACTACTCCCTTCGTCCTCTTTTTGGCTGCGGTCTTTGGTGCCTTGGCGTCGATTCCTCCCGTAGTAGGTGCAGCGGTGGCCGTGGGTATCCAAGGAAAAAGGCACCTTCCCTCTTCGGGAAACCGCCAATCACTCGTCGCTGCTCTCGGAGCCACCGTCGGCGCAATTGTCCCGGCACTGACCTGCGTAGCCATCACTTTCAACCAGCCAAACGAAGTCGAAACAAGCCTATGGATCGGCGCGAGCTTCATCCTGGTCTGCTTCTGTTTAGCCCTGGCAACTTTTAGAGGAATGCTGTCCTTCGTCAGTAAAAGGCAGAAGCAACCCGCGTGATCTTAGTCCGTCATCGTGTTAGCCCGGTACCCAACGGAACCAGGCTGGGAGCGGTCGGGCGAGCGAGGACTGATCCCTTGGAACTTGAGCGGGAGGATCCATTTGGGTGGAAACATCTGACTTGGTTTACGCCCTATTTGTAACACGCCGGGAAATTCACGCTTGCGCTTAGCAAGCGTGAATGGTCTGTCTCTACTCATGTTCCCGGTGGGGTTGCCGTTTCCCTGTCTCGCCGTGGTGGTCTTCCAGCACCAGCGAACCCCGGTCGCGGACACTGCATTTGAAGGCTCGGGAAGTGGGAGGGCAGGGGCTTGCCTTGCTGCTCCAACTGTTTGGGTTGGAGACTTCAGGGCAAGAACGACACTGCACCCGTTAGGACGGTGTAGCGGTCGGTTGGCAGTTTTCACTGCTGAATCAAGGGCCAGGTTACTGGAGCTGGTCAGTGGCGGCATGTGCACATGAGTCCGGTCAACGGGTTGTTGGCTGTAGGTGCTGGCACTCCTTCGATCCTGGGGATTGCTCAACCCGGTGAAACACCATGCTCATGCGCTCGACAAGTGGACTGCATCCAACGCAGGGTGCGGGGCCTGTCGACCCCTGTGTCCTTGTTTGGGTTGCCGCGCATACGCGACACGTGGGAGACGATACCGAGCTAGAGCTATCACCCAAGTTGACGTCCTACTTGGGTTCTAGCGTCGAAACCGCATAGCGCATTAAAAACGAAAGTCCCCGCATAAAGCAGCTCTGCCAGTGGGGACCATCGAAGTTTGTGAAGTTTTCTCCTGGTGGCGGGATCGGAGGGGTGGCCGCGTCATTGCGCTTGCCCCTCCACCCCGCCACCAAAGATCTAGTTAGGCGCTTACCTTCTCAAGTGCCTTGGCCTCGCGCAGGTAGCGGTTGTAGGCCTGGACTGTGAGGAAGGTCGGGAAGTCCTCACGCAGGGCGCATGCCTCGAAGATTTCACGTGCATCCTCGAAACGGTCGCCCTCGAAGCGTGCGAGCTTGTCGAATTCCTCTTCGGTCAGGTCTTCCACCCAGCTGCGGGAGATCAGTTCGCCCTCGTCGGTGATGGCTGCCTGCTGGATCCACTGCCAGATCTGCGAACGCGAGATCTCGGCGGTGGCGGCATCCTCCATGAGGTTGTGGATGGCAACGGCGCCATTGCCGCGCAGCCAGGCCTCCATGTAGCGGATGCCCACCTCGATGTTGTTGCGGATGCCGGCCTCGGTGATCTTGCCTTCGGTGCCTGCAACGTTCAGCAGTTCCTTGTCGTCCGGGGTGACATCTTCACGGGTGCGGTCGCGCTGGTTCGGCTTGTCTCCCAGGACTGCGTCGAAGACTTCGCGGGCCACCGGAACCAGATCCGGGTGGGCAACCCAGGAACCGTCGAAGCCGTCGTTGGCTTCGCGGGTCTTGTCGGCGCGGACCTTCTCGAAGGCCACGGTGTTGATGGCCTGGTCCTTGCGGTTGGGGATGAATGCGGCCATGCCGCCGATGGCCATTGCTCCGCGCCGGTGGCATGCCCGGACCAGCTGCTCGGTGTAGGAGCGCATGAACGGTGCGGTCATGGTCACCAGGGCGCGGTCCGGAAGGACGAAGCGCGGGCCGCGGGAACGGAAGTTCTTGATGATGGAGAAGATGTAGTCCCAACGGCCGGCGTTCAGGCCGGCTGCGTGGTCGCGCAGTTCGTAGAGGATTTCCTCCATCTCGAAGGCGGCGGTGATGGTTTCGATCAGCACGGTGGCGCGGATGGTGCCCTGCGGGATGCCAACCAGGTCCTGAGCCAAGACGAAGACGTCGTTCCAGAGGCGGGCCTCGAGGTGGTTTTCGATCTTCGGCAGATAGAAGTACGGGCCGCGGCCCTGCGAGATCAGGCGCTGGGCGTTGTGGTAGAAGTACAGGCCGAAGTCGACCAATGCGCCGGACATCGGCTTGCCGGAAACCAACAGGTTCTTTTCCGGCAGGTGCCAGCCGCGGGGGCGGACAACGATGGTCGGCAGGTCGGTGAGCTTCTCGCCGGTGAGCTTGTATTCTTTGCCCTCCGGGGAGGTGAAGTCGATGTTGCGGTCCAGCACGGAGCGCAGGTTCAGCTGCCCGTTGATGACGTTGGACCAGCTCGGGGTGGAGGAATCCTCCATGTCGGCGAGCCAGACCTTGGCGCCGGAGTTCAGGGCGTTGATGGCCATCTTGCGGTCGGTCGGACCGGTGATCTCAACGCGGCGGTCCTCCAGGCCCGGTGCTACGGGGGCGACCTTCCATGTGCTGTCCTCGCGGATGGACCGGGTCTCCGGGCGGAACTTCGGGTCGGAGCCGTTGGCGATCCGGGCCCGGTTCAGCTGGCGGGTCTGCATCAGTTCGGCGCGACGTCCGTCGAATGCCTTGTGAAGCTGGGCCAAGAAGTCCAGCGCCTGAGGGGTGAGGATCTCCTCCTGCCGGCGAACCGGCGCAGCGACCAAAGTAATACCGTTCAGGGTGATGGGATCGTTCATGGCTGGACTCCTTCGAAAATCAAGAAATTTGTGGGTGGCGGTTTGCCTGGGTACTGAGGGAAAAGCGTGTAACCCCGTGGGGCCGGCTGTGTTCAACCGGCCCCACAGGACACTGAAGCGGAAACCGCCGCGGTGTGTTTAGTGGAACTGGCCGGCTTCGGTGGATCCCACCAAAGCCAGGGTGGATGCGTTCGGGTTGAGAACGGTGGCGATGTCGTCGAAGTAGCCGGTGCCCACTTCGCGCTGGTGCTTGGTTGCGGTGTAGCCGCGGGACTCGGAAGCGAACTCCGCTTCCTGGAGCTCGACGTATGCGCTCATGCCTTCACGGGCGTAGCCGTGGGCCAGGTCGAACATCGAGTGGTTCAGGGCGTGGAAGCCGGCGAGGGTGATGAACTGGAAGGTGAAGCCCATGGCGCCGAGTTCGCGCTGGAACTTGGCGATGGTTGCATCGTCCAGGTGCTTCTTCCAGTTGAAGGAAGGGGAGCAGTTGTAAGAGAGCATCTGGTCCGGGAAGTCCTTCTTGACTGCCTCGGCGAACTTGCGGGCAAGCTCCAGGTCCGGGGTTCCGGTCTCCATCCAGATGAGGTCGGAGTACGGGGCGTATGCCTTGGCGCGGGCGATGCATGGCTCGATGCCGTTGCGGACCTTGTAGAAGCCTTCGGCGGTGCGCTCGCCGGTGATGAACGGCTTGTCGCGGTCATCGACGTCCGAGGTGATCAGGGTTGCTGCCTCGGCGTCCGTGCGTGCGATGACGACGGACGGGGTGCCCGCGACGTCCGCTGCCAGGCGGGCTGCGTTCAGGGTGCGAACGTGCTGCTGGGTCGGGATGAGGACCTTGCCGCCGAGGTGGCCGCACTTCTTTTCCGAAGCGAGCTGGTCTTCCCAGTGAACGCCCGAGGCGCCGGAGGAGATCATCGACTTCATCAGTTCGTAGGCGTTCAACGGGCCACCGAAGCCGGCTTCCGCGTCGGCCACGATCGGAACGAGCCAATCCTCAACTGACTTGATGCCTTCTGCGTGCTCGATCTGGTCGGCGCGAAGCAATGCGTTGTTGATGCGGCGGACAACCTGCGGAACCGAGTTGGCTGGGTAAAGCGACTGGTCCGGGTAGGTCTGGCCGGAGAGGTTTGCATCGGCGGCGACCTGCCAGCCGGAGAGGTAGATGGCGCGGAGGCCGGCCTTGACTTGCTGTACTGCTTGGTTGCCGGTCAGGGCGCCCAATGCGTTGGTGTAGCCGCCGGTCGGGGCTTCCTCGGTGAGCTGCTTCCAGAGCTTTTCGGAGCCGCGCCTTGCCAGGGTGTGCTCTTCCTGAACCGAGCCCTGGAGCTTCACAACATCAGCTGCCGAGTAATCACGAGTAACGCCGTTCCAGCGGGGGTTGGTTGCCCAATCCTGTTCGATTGCTGCGATACGGTTCTCGGTCGAGTTCTGCTCGGTCATTGCCTTCTCCTTGCTTGATTGCCGGTGCCGGTCCGGGGTCATCTTCTTTGGTGAACCTGGTGGGTTGTTCCGGCGTTCTTTCTGCGTGAGAACTACATTTCCGCACTTTGCCAGCGCTTTCTAGAGTCATTTAGCGGAAAGATTTGCAGTTCTTCGCGTATTCGAAAAATGCAGTCACTCCGGCACGGAATCGGTGGGCAAAACCGAAAATAGGTGGATCGGGCCCGGGATCGGCCGAAGAAGTGGGGGATATTTCTCAGGACTGAAGAATCCCCGATCTGCCTATGGCCAAGTCGGAGGGGCGCACATCATCGACGGCGGGTGGATTTGCAGTTGGCGCTGAAGTTGCCTCCAGCGGCCGGGTCTCTGCCCGTTTCGCTGACGCGCCGGTCAGAGGGTATTGGTCGTGGTCGGGAGAGTTGGGCATCAGCCGTTTCACGGCTCAGGCATTGTGCGATGCGGCCCGAAGGGTGTCGACGGCGACGTTTTCCGGGATGCCGGAGCTGTCAACGACGTGCCAGCCCTTGGCCGCGGCAATCTCCAGATATGCCTCTCGTGCCGAGACCAGGTAGGACATCGTCTCGCTGTCTTCGCCGCGCGCAAGGATCCGGGCATGTGCAACTTCGGCGGGGACGTCGATCAAGATGACGGCATCGGGCTGGGGAAGTCGGTCCATGATCCAGGGCAGAAGACGGCCGCGCGGCAATCCGCGGACCGAACGCAGTACCAGTTGGCACGCCAAGTGCCGGTCCATGACGGTGGTTCCGGGAAATACGGAGGCCCGGGTATGGGCGACGAAGACGTTCACGCATCGCACCACGGACTCCAGCCGGTTGGCCCAGGTCGGTGGCAACGCGGTGCCGAACCGTGCTGCCACCCGGGACATCCAGCGCCGCCCGGCCGGGTTGCGGAGCAATTGGGCCCGAATGCCGGTGTCGCGGATTCCCGCAACGAGGGCGGTCGCGGCCGTGGTCTTGCCTGCCCCGTCGATGCCCAGCAGCACAATGGTCCGGTGGCGCAACGGAACACCCGATCGAGCATCAGTGTGCTCGGGCTGGGGGGTCGTGGTGACCTCCGAGGAGGGTGCCGCATGGAATGAAGGCAAGGGGCTCCGTTGGTCGATTCGTTGGCTTCTCTATTAGGTCCAACGAACAAGCGAGCCGATTCGATGCAGGAGCGCCACTTTGTGTTTGCCGTGAATCAGGCCGAAAGCGCCCCCGACCCTCCACTGGCAACGCCCGTAATTTGAAATGTCCTGACGAAATACCGGTGTGACTATCGTGAGAAAACTCAAAACGTGCCCGATTCACAACGAGGTGCGCGTCCTGGTCGCCGACGATGTGCCGTGGTGGAAGGCAGGGCATTTGGGCAGGGGCGCGTTGCGTCGGGGGTTTGTCGGCGCGTGGGCGTTCATCTGCTCGGCCCACGCGGCTTAGTGTCCCGCCTGGCAAATATGACGCAACTGCGTATCCCATTCCATCCCATGTCAGCGTGATGTTTTTCCTGGCCATCGCGGCAGGCGGGGGTTTCGTGAGTTGCGTCATGAGCACGCCAAGCGTAAATTGTGACTGCAATCACAAACATATCGCTGTCGACACGTGGCGGGAGAGTCCCGTCCAAGCCATGGTCGGGCGCCGTAGGAGCAATTCCTCCCCAGGAAACTCTCAGGCCCCCGCACCGCCACGAAGAGGCGAATCTGGAAAGCAGTACGGTCGAATCCGTACTCACCGAAGGAGCAAGTCCCACCCTGTTCGGGTCGGGATGGAAACTCTCAGGTAAGTAAACAGATTGGGGAGGATCCAAAGAACAGCGCGGCATCGCCCGCGCGCTATTCGGGAGTTCCTCCAAGTTGCTACCCACCCATGCCACTGCCCGGCTGCCCATTGGCGCGCCCGCCGGCCTGCTCCGCGATCCCGCTTTGCTGGATCCGGAGTTCGCCGCGCGCCGCCACTGGGCACTCCTGCAAGTGCGTCGGCATGGGAATGGTTGCCTCGGAGAACAATGCGGCGGACGCGAGTCAGAACCTCGCCCGCGCAGGCAAATGCTGCTGGGGAATCGTCCACGGCATGCCACCGAAGCACCAGCACCCATCTGGAAGGCAACAGCATGAGCAACAACAGTTCCGCGCCCCACCTCGAGCGCGGGCTCTCCAACCGCCACATCCAACTGATCGCGATCGGCGGGGCCATTGGCACCGGCCTGTTCATGGGCTCGGGCAAGACCATCTCGGTCGCCGGGCCTTCAGTGATCTTCGTATACATGATTATCGGCTTCATGCTCTTCTTCGTGATGCGCGCGATGGGCGAATTGCTGCTGAGCAACACCAACTACAAGAACTTTTCCGACTTCGCCGGGGACATTCTTGGTCCGTGGGCGGCATTCTTCACCGGCTGGACTTATTGGTTCTGCTGGGTGGTAACGGGCATCGCCGACGTTGTGGCGATCTCCCACTATGTGGCGTACTGGTGGAAGGACTTGCCGCTGTGGATCCCGGCCGTGGCCTGCATCCTGTTGCTGGTGGCACTTAACCTGCCGAGCGTGAAGAACTTCGGCGAAACCGAGTTCTGGTTTGCCTTGGTCAAGATCGTCGCCATCGGCGCGCTGATCGTCATTGGCCTGGTCATGGTCATCACGGGCTTCGAGCACAACGGCGTCACAGCCTCCTTCACGAACCTCTGGAGCGACGGCGGGATGTTCCCGACCGGCTTCATGGGCTTCGTCGCCGGCTTCCAGATCGCCGTGTTCGCGTTCGTCGGCATCGAGCTGGTCGGTACCACCGCCGCCGAGACGAAGGACCCTGAGACGACCCTGCCGCGTGCGATCAACTCCATCCCGATCCGCATCCTGTTCTTCTACGTCGGCGCATTGGTCATCCTCATGGCGGTCCAGCCGTGGAACCTGTTCAGCGCCGAGGAGTCACCGTTTGTGGGCATGTTCGCCCTGGCAGGCCTTGCCGGTGCCGCCGGCATTGTGAACTTTGTGGTGCTCACCTCGGCAACCTCCAGTGCAAACTCCGGTATCTACTCGACTTCCCGCATGATCCACGGACTGGCCGAGGAGGGCGACGCTCCCAAGGTCTTCGCGAAGCTCTCCCGGACCAAGGTTCCGCGCAACGCACTGCTGTTCTCCTGCATGTTCCTGCTTGCCGGCGTGGCATTGCTCTACGCCGAGGGTTCGGTGGCTGAGGCCTTCACCTTGGTCACCACTGTCTCGGCGCTGTGCTTCATGTTCGTGTGGTCGATCATCCTGGTCAGCTACATCGTCTACCGCGGTCGCCGTCCGCAGCTGCACGAGGAGAGCAAGTTCAAGATGCCCGGTGGAACGTTCATGCCCTATGTGGTGCTCGCGTTCTTCGGCTTCATCATCTGGGCACTGACCACCCAGGCCGACACCTTGATGGCACTGCTCTTCACCCCGATCTGGTTCGTTGCACTGGGCATCGGCTACATGCTGCTTCGCCGCAGCCCGCAGCATGCGGCGTTGCGTGCCTTGCACGGGGCCAAGGTCATTGAGGAGCACAAGAGCGCGGCGGCATTCAACGCCGGCCTCGGTGCAGAGGAGCCGAAGCTCCGGGAGCCGGCCGCAAAGTAGCCGCCGGCACGAACCAACGCGACAAGACGCCGGGGCCGCACCCAAAGGTGTGGCCCCGGCGTCTTGCCACTGGGAAGTTCATCGTGGTCCTCGCAGGCATCCACACAACCACGGTGCTGCTGCTGTTGGTGCGGCGTCAGGGGCCGCGGGTCTTCACACGGAAGGCCCGGAAGTTCGAGCGCGGACATGACTGGAATCCCGGTACGTCTTTGAACTTGAGAACCTCTTCTCCGTGAACATAGCAGGAGACTGCTCCCGTCACGCCGCGATCTGAAGCGTCAGAGGATGTAGGAGGCGATGAGCTGCGAGAGAGCTCGTACATCGACCCTTCCCTTGAATTCAAGGCGCACCTTGCCCAGGCCGCTGAACCACAGGTCCAGCTCGGCATCGAGGTCGAAGGTTCCGGCGGTCTCCACGGAGAACGACTGGACCTTGGAGTAGGGCAACGACGTGTAGTCGCGCTTCTTGCCCGTGATGCCCTGGATATTCACCGCAATAAGCCGCCTATTCGTGAAGACCACGTAGTCGCGCACGCCCTTGAACGCCGCGAGTAGCTCCTCGCCCTGCACAAACAAGGGCGTGATTTCACCTGCCACGTCATTGGGGTTGCACGGGCTGAGCTTGAAAACGGAGGAATTGTTGAAATCGATCATGCCTCGACCCTACCGAGCCGGGGCGACAACAAGGCTTGGGCAAGGCCCTCCGCCCGGCCGCGGCCAAGGGCAATGAGCCGGTTTCAATGAGGTCCTATCCTGAATCTCTCAGCGCCCAAACATCCGATCGAGGAAACGGTGAATCGCACCGCGGTCGCCTAGATGCCCCTCGAGCTCCCATGGACCCGCCGCGGCGTCGGGCAACCGACCGTCTTCGCCGTATAGCAAGTGCCCTGTACCTGGTCCTGGATTTTGGGCGCCGGCCAGATTTGGAAGGCCCGGGCTGGACGCGGATCCATGCAGCGCGGTCGGCCCCACCCGGGAGATGTTTCTTGCGGGGTTTTCTGTGTGGGAATGAACGTGTTTCATGGTCGTCACCGGTCCTTCTTGCCGTACCACAATTCTAGATTCGCTAGCTCAAACGGGGCATTGAATTCGGCCAGCGATTTTGGGACGGAGCGAGGAGAATGCGGGTTCTTTTCCCGGAAACGCATACTGCGCACTTCTGCGGACGAGAAGCAAAGTCACATGCTGGAAAGTAATTTGGTTCTTCGCGTACCCTGAAAAAGTGAGCACCCCCACATGGAACCGCCCGGCAGGTCCGCAGAAGGCCGCGCTCTCGGTCGAAGACGCCGAAGAGCTGGACGTCATTTCTCTTGGGCGCCGGATCCGCCACCTGCGCAAGGCCAAGGGGATGACCTTGGATGATCTTTCCGAGGCTGTCGGAACGGCACCTAGCCAGCTGTCCCTCATGGAGAACGGCAAGCGAGAGCCCAAGCTCAGTATGCTCAAAACGCTGGCCGGCATCTTTGGAGTCGGCCTGGACGAATTGCTAGGGGCCGAACCGCCGACCAAGCGGGCCGCACTGGAGATCGAACTCGAGCGGGCCCAGCGAGGGCCGCTCTACCAATCGCTCGGACTGCCCAAGGTGCGCATTTCCTCCCGGCTGCCCATGGATGTGCTTGAGTCCTTGGTCGGGTTGCAGGGAGAGCTTGAGCGGCGGCTCAATGAGCAGTCGGCAACGCCGGAGGAAGCACGCCGCGCCAACGTTGAGCTGCGCGGGGAAATGCGGGAGCGCAACAACTACTACCCGGACATCGAAAAGGAAGCGGCCAAGGTGCTCAAGTCCATCGGCCACACCTCCGGACCGCTTTCCCACCACCAGATCGCCGATATTGCCGGACACTTGGGCTTCTCGCTGCACAACGTCTCGGATCTGCCGCACTCCACGCGGTCGGTGACCGACCTCAAGAACATGCGCGTCTACCTGACCCAGTCCCAGCGCTCCGAACATTCAACCCGTTCGGTGCTGCTGCAGGCCTTTGGCCACCACGTCCTGGGTCATGCGGCGCCGCAGGATTACTCTGATTTCCTGCGCCAGCGCGTCGCGACCAACTACTTCGCGGCCTCGTTGATGATGCCGGAAAAGGCAACCGTCGACTTCTTGCAGAAGGCCAAGAGCGCCCGCGAGCTGGCCGTGGAGGACATCCGCGATGCCTTCGCCGTCTCCTATGAAACGGCCGCGCACAGGTTCACCAACCTGGCGACCGAGCACCTTGGTATTTCCGTGCACTTCCAGAAGGTCCACGAATCGGGCATCATCCACAAGGCCTACGAGAACGACGGCGTCAATTTCCCCATGGACCACATCGGGGCCATTGAGGGGCAGTCCGTGTGCCGTTACTGGACCAGCCGCGAAGTTTTTGAGGTGGCGGACCAGTTCAGCGCGTACAACCAGTACACCGACACCACCGCCGGCACCTTCTGGTGCACCGCGCGCACCGAGCGGTCCACCGCCGGAAAGTTCTCGCTAAGCATCGGCGTTCCCTACGTGCATGTGAAATGGTTCCGCGGGAGGGACACCACCGAGCGTTCGAGCTCGACGTGCCCGGATGAATCGTGCTGCCGCCGTCCGCCGCTGGATCTGCAGAAGGAGTGGGCCGGATACGCCTGGCCGAGCGCCAGGGCACAAACCCACCTGCTCGCGGCCATGCCGCAGGGCGCCTTCCCCGGCGTGGATGAGACCGAAGTCTATTCATTCCTTTCCGCGCACGCCCAAGAGCGCTAGTGCTCCGCGTCACATGATGGTTTCCTTTCCTGTGTAGCCTTGAATGACTGATAGGTATGGTGGGTAGCTCGTTTCGTCCGGCCGGACAACGGCAGCCACTTTCCCCAGAAAGGCCCACTGAATGAAGTATGTAGTCGGGTGCACCGAGGACAAGCGCGGGCGCGAAGCCATTTCCCTGGCACTTGTCCTCGCCAAGTCGTTGGCTGCCCCCGTACATGCCGAAATCGAACTGGTCCACATCATTCGCGGGGCCGCGCCCGGGGATGCGCTCTCCGGCTCCGAGCGCGCCTACCAGGATTTCCAGTTGCACTCCGCGCAGAAGTGGATGGACCGCGCACTGGCGCTGGTTCCCTCCGCTACGACGGGTCGAACGCATATCCGGTTCGCGGATTCGATGGCCGAAGGGCTGCTCGGGGCGGTGAGCGAGTTCAAAGCGGACCTGGTGGTCGTCGGGGCGGCCAGCACCGGCCCGTTCCGGCGTTTCACCGTGGGAAGCACGGCAAACGCCCTGCTGCATGTTTCTCCCGTGCCGGTGGCACTGGCGCCGTCCGGATACCTTCCCCCGCGGGAAATCACCCGCATCACCTGTGCGCTGGGCACCCGCACCGGTGCCGAATCCGTGCTTGAAGTCGCCGTGGATTCCGCGGCGATCCGCCATGTGCCGTTGCGGCTGGTTTCCCTGGTGGCGTTGGACTCCGAAGCTCACAAGGACAAAGGCACGGATTGGGCGCGAACCCACGCGCGGCAGGCCCTGGACCGGGCCGTGGAGGGCGTGGCAAGCCGGACCATCGTGACTGCGGATGTCGCCCAGGGCCGTTCCATCGAGGCAGCGATCGAGGGCCTGGAGTGGGACGAGTCCGAGATCGTCATGATCGGCTCCAGCCGCCTGGCGGCCCGCAGCCGGATTTTCCTGGGTTCCACGGCCAACAAGATGCTTCGGGTACTGCCCGTGCCCATGGTGGTTGTTCCCCGATTCCACGTGCCGGTGCCGGCCGCCGCCAGCCTGGCCCACATCTAGAGTCTGCGACCCGATCCATGACACCAGAGGCCCAGCACTTCCCGCCTGCGTTCTACGCGGAGGTCAAGACACCCATTGCCGTTTCCTCCGACTCGGCGGATCCGCTCTACAGGCAGCTGCGCCAGGCCTTGGAGCACCAGATCCTCTCGGGCGGCCTGGTTCCGAACCTGCCGCTGCCCTCGTCCAGGGAGCTGGCCCGGGAATTGGGCCTGTCCCGGAACACCGTGAACGCCGCCTACCAGGAGCTCCTGGCCTCCGGAATGATCGAGTCCCATTCGCGGCGCGGCTACTTCATCAACACCCAAATGATCGGCAAGCGGCAACCCCGCGGGGAGGCGACGCCCGCGGTCGGGTCGGCGGTGGACTGGTCCCGGCACATCCGCCCGCGGCTTGATGAAACGATGCCGGAAATCACCAAGGTGCGGGACTGGGCCGGCTACCCCTACCCGTTTGTGGCGGGCCAGGTCGACGAGCGCGATTTCCCCCGTTTGGGCTGGTCGCGTGCGTTGCGCGATGCGCTGGATCCGCCGCACCTCTTCTATTCGGTGCGCGACTCGGTGGACGAGGACGACCCGTACCTGGTCGAGACGCTGTGCAAGCGGGTGCTTCCGACGCGCGGAATCCACGCGAAACCCGAAAACATCCTCATCACCGCCGGGTCGCAACAGGGCTTGGACCTGTTGGCCCAGACCATGATGGGCGCCGATACGTGCGTCGGGGTCGAAAACCCCGGGTACGTCGATGCCCGGCACACCTTTGTCAGGGCGGGTGCAACGCTTCGCCCGCTGCCGGTGGACGAGAACGGCTTGGTGCCGCCGGAGCGCCTTGACGGGATCGACCTGCTCTACCTGACGCCCAGCCACCACAGCCCGACCAATGTCACGCTCTCGGGAGCGCGCCGGCGGCAGATCCTTGCAGGTGCCCGGGATGCCGGGGCGTTGGTCATCGAGGACGACTACGACAGCGAATTCAGGTACCGCGGAAAGCCGACGCCGGCGCTGAAGGCCCTGCCCGATTCGGAACACGTGATCTACCTGGGCTCCTTCACCAAGTTCCTGGCCCCGGGCCTGCGCATGGGCTACATGGTCGCCGAGGCCGAGCTCATTGCCGAGTTGCGGAACCAGCGGCGGTACAAGATCCGCCACATTCCCGGCCACCCGCAACGTGCCATGGCTCTGCTCATCGAATCGGGCCAGTACCAGCGCACCATTTCCCGCCGACGGACCCAATTGCAGCGCAAGTGGCAGGTGCTCACCGAGGCGCTCGAGGAATTCGTGCCATGGGAAATCCATTGCCCGCCCGGCGGCGTGAGCATTTGGGTCCGCGGCCCCGAGGAACTGGACTGCGTCCAGCTGGCGGCCGAGGCACTCAAGGCCGGGGTCGTCATCGAGCGTGGGGATGTTTTCTTTGACGATCCGGAGTCGAACCGGAATTACTTCCGCCTGGGTTTCGCCGCGATCAAGCTCGAAGCAATCCGGCCCGGCATCAGGGAACTGGGCCGAGTGATTGCCGGGCTTCCCTCATAAAGGGGCGGGCGTCGCCCTGGACCCGAATAACCGGGTCCCATCTGGACCTGTGCCTCGGCGCACCTGCTGGAGAACAGTTGTAACAGCGGGCGGAGGGCCGTCCTGCTGCCTGGTTCCGTTTTAACAAATCGCAATCGACAAAAATCGACAAGACAAAACCGACAAAGGAGTCGTCATGAATCAGTCCGGATCAGCCCCAGGCACCCTTGGCCGTCCGATGGACTCGGCAACCGCGCCGGTGCCCCAGCGGGCGGCGCTCATCGACACCTCGGCCATCACCGCCAATGTCCGGGCGCTTCGCGAGGTTGCCGGCGGGGCCAAGCTTCTGGCGGTGCTCAAGGCAGACGGCTACGGCCACGGAATCGTCCAGGCCGCACGGGCCGCATTGGACGGGGGAGCGGACTACCTGGGGACAGCGGTCCTCGAGGAGGCTTTCGCCGTGCGCGAGGCGGGAATCACCGCCCCGCTCTTCTCCTGGCTGGCGGCACCGGGTTCGCCCTACGCCAAGGCCATTGGGCAGGACATCGACCTTGCCGCATACTCGGTGGCCCAGCTGGAGGAAATCGCGGCGGCGGGAGATGCCGCCGGAAGGATTCCGCGCGTCCACCTGAAAATCGACACGGGCATGTGGCGGGGAGGCTCCACCCTGGAGGACTGGCCCGGGCTTTGCGCCGCGGCGCTGGCGCTCGAGCGGGCCGGCGGGATCCGCGGCGTGGGCATCTGGTCCCACCTGGCCTGCGCCGATGAGCCCGACCACCCCTCGGTGGCGGCGCAGCTCGAGATGTTCACCGAGGCCATCGGCATCGCCCGGGACATGGGGCTGGATCCGGAGCTGTGCCACATCGCCAACTCAGCCGCCACACTGGCCACTCCCGCGGCGCACTTCGACATGGTCCGCACCGGCATCGCCGTGTACGGGGTGAACCCGCTGCCCGAGGATCTGCGTGGCGGCTCCCCGACGCTGCGCCCGGCCATGACGTTGTGTGCGGCGATCGTGCAAACCAAGCGCGCACCGGCCGGCGCCGGGATCTCCTACGGGCACACCGAACTCACCGAAACCGAGACGACGCTTGCCGTGGTCCCGCTCGGCTACGCGGACGGCGTCTTCCGCAGTGCCAGTTCGCGCGGACCCGTGCAGCTCGCCGGGGGCCGGTACCGGGTGCTCGGCCGCGTCTGCATGGACCAATTTGTCATCGACGTTGCGGACGACGACGTGGTCCCGGGCGACAGGGCGGTGCTTTTCGGCCCGGGAGACGGCGGGGAGCCGCACGTGGAGGCGTGGGCGGAGGCCTCGGGAACCATCCCATACGAGATCCTGACGCGGGTTGGGTCCAGGGTGCCAAGGATCTACCTGTAGGTAGGTATCTGGTACCTAAAAACCCGTGCCAAATTGGGTCTGTATTAGGACCCAGGCAGCGGGCAAAGTGATATGCACCACACCGATTGATCGGGTTGGCGAGGACCTTGGCCACGGAGGCCGAAGGACCTGTCTGGAAAACTTTGAATGGAGGGGTCTCGTGACCAACTCAGATATCCGCAATCGCGCACAACGGCATCTCTACCCACACTTCACTACCGGTCAGGTGTGGAACGACCCGAACCTGCCGATCATCGTCAGGGGCGAGGGAAGCTACCTCTTCGACGAAGACGGCAACAAGTTCCTCGATGGCCTGGCCGGACTCTTCTGCGCCAACATCGGCCACGGTCGCCAGGACATCCCGAAGGCCGCGTACGAGCAGATGTCCAAGCTGGCCTACTGGACCAACTGGGGTTCGGCCCACCCGGCGGCCGTCGACGCGGCCACCGCGATCGCCGACCTGGCCCCGGGCGACCTGGACGTCGTCTTCTTCGTGAACTCCGGTTCCGAGGCCGTGGAATCCGCCATCAAGTTCGCCCGCCAGTACCACCGCGGCGAAGGCCAGCCGGAGCGCACCAAGATCATCGCCCGCAACATGGCCTACCACGGCACCACCCTCGGGGCCCTGGCAGTGACCGGCATCCCGGCCTACAAGGAAGCCTTCGGCACCTTGATGCCAGGGGTCTTCCACGTGCCGAACACCCTGGGCGAGGTCATCCCGGAGGGCGGCTCCGCGGCCGACCTTCCCTCGATCAAGGCGATCCGCGAGGTCATCGCCCGCGAGGGCGCGCACACCATTGCCGCGCTCTTCGCCGAGCCGGTGCAGAACTCCCGCGGCGCCCTGGTGCCGCCGGCCGGCTACTGGCAGGAACTGCGTTCGATCTGCGACGAGCACGGCATCCTGCTGGTCGCCGACGAGGTCATCACCGGATTCGGCCGCCTGGGCGAATGGTTCGGCAGCATCAAGTACGACGTGGTCCCCGACCTGATCACCTTCGCCAAGGGCTCCACCTCCGGCTACGCGCCGCTGGGCGGCGTGATCATCCGCAAGCCGCTGGCCGATGCCATGCTTGCCTCCCCGCAGGCCGGCATCTTCACCCACGGCGCCACCTGGGGCGGGCACCCGGTCTCCACCGCGGTGGCCGTCGCCAACCTCACGGCGCTGAAGGAGGAGAACGTGGTGGGCAATGTCCGCAGCCTCGAGCCGTACTTCCAGAACGGCCTCGACGCGATCGTTGCGGCGCACCCGAGCATCAAGGAATACCGCGGTGCCGGCTTCTTCTACGCCATCGAGCTCATGGGGGACCGCGAGTCCGGCCGCGAGCTGACCCCCGAGCAATCCAAGGCCCTGCTCACCAAGGTCATGCCGAAGGCGATGCGCGAGGTTAACCTCATCACCCGCCCGGACAACCGCGGCGCCACCATGCTGGTGCTCTCGCCGCCGCTGGTCGCCGACCAGGATGTTCTGGACGACCTGCTGAACAAGGTCGACCACGTGATGAGCGCGGCCGACAGCTTCCTCGAGGCCCCCGCAGCCCTGGCGTCGGTCTAAGGCACGGGGATAGGGAAAAAATCCGATGACCATTGCACCGGTGCGGCCCTCGGGCGTCGACGAAAACATGCTGGCACGCTTTCTTGCCGGCACCGCGCACGGCGCCCGGGGCCGCATCGTGCTGGCCGACGGCGAAGACCGCCGGGCAGTGGAAGCGGCGGCCATCCTGAACGGGTTCGGGGTGGAAACCATCCTTGTGGGTGAGGGCGATGCAGTGTCGGCCATTGCGCGGCAACAAGGCATCGCACTCACCGGGGACACCACCGTGATGGGAGCGGCCGAACTCCGCGCCGGCCCCGCCGGCGTTCACCTGGCCAAGAAGTGCGAGGCGCTCGGGGCGGCCAGGACGGCCGGCTGGATGGATGACCCGCTGTTCCTGGCCGTCGCCGCGGTCCCGTCCGGACTGGCCGACGCGGCGGTGGCCGGGGCAACCCGGCCCACCGCGGACGTGTTGCGGGCCGCCCTGCGCCTGGTGGGCACGGCGCCGGGGGCCGGCACGGTGTCCTCGTCCTTCCTGATGCGGCTGTCCGACGGCCGCTACCTGGGATACGGGGACTGCGCGGTCATCCCCGAACCCGATGCCGGGCAGCTGGCGGACATCGCCGCCGCGACGGCCAAGACCTTCGCCGCACTCACCGGCGAGGAACCGGCAGTGGCCATGCTGTCCTTCTCCACCGCTGGAAGCGCCGAGCACGAAACCATTTCAGCGGTTCGCGAGGCAACGGCTCTGGCCCGCACCCGGCACCCGGCCCTTCAGATCGACGGCGAACTCCAATTCGACGCCGCCCTTCTTGAATCGGTCGCCGCGTCCAAGGCCCCGCAGTCGGCGGTGGCCGGGCACGCCAACGTGTTCATCTTCCCGAACCTGGCCGCGGGCAACATCGGGTACAAAATCACCCAGCGCTTGGCGGGGGCGGAAGCCTACGGCCCGATCCTGCAGGGCTTGGCCGCACCGATCAACGACCTGTCCCGCGGCGCGTGCGTCGCGGACATCGTCAACGTTTCACTTATCAGCATGATGCAGTCCCAGAAATCGTGACCCTGTACGGTTCCCCAAGGACCGGTCATCACTTGCGATGGCACTCTAGCCATCCATCAAGAACGAGGTTCCAATGAAAGCGACAACAGATAAGCCGGTGGCGAACCCCATGGCCACGAGCCTGTCCGGTGCCGGAGACGACCAGCCCGAACGCATGCAAAAAACTCTCAAGGCCCGCTGGGTCTGGGCCATTGCCCTGGGCTCCGCAGTGGGCTGGGGCGCGTTCATTCTCCCCACCGACTGGTTGGCCATGGGCGGA
Organism: Paeniglutamicibacter kerguelensis; assembly: GCF_017876535.1. Lineage (NCBI taxonomy): Bacteria > Bacillati > Actinomycetota > Actinomycetes > Micrococcales > Micrococcaceae > Paeniglutamicibacter > Paeniglutamicibacter kerguelensis. The sequence continues at coordinate 210,975 of NZ_JAGIOF010000004.1, read as the reverse complement.
CCTCTCGGAGCGGTCTCAGGTTTCATGATCGGCGGTGCGCTCATGGTGCTCATTGCCGTCAGCTACGGATTCCTCATCAAGTCGTTCCCGGTGTCCGGCGGCGAATTGGCCTTTGCCTTAGTCGGCTTCGGGCGAACCCACGCCTTCTTCTGTGGTTGGTACCTGACCCTGGGCTACACCTGCATCGTGGCGCTGAATGCCTCGGCGCTGGCGCTGCTTTTCAGGAAGCTCATGCCGGACGTGGTCCAGCAGGGTTACCTGTACTCGGTGGCCGGCTGGGACGTGTATCTGGTGGAGGTCATCATTTCCATGGTTGCCCTGGCGGTCTTCGCCTACCTGAACATCCGCGGCACCGCACTGTCGGGCCAGATCCAGTTCATCGCCTGCGTCATCATGCTCGTTGCCGTCGCATGCATCCTGGTGGCAGTCATTGCCAGCCCGCAGGTCGTCTTCTCCAACGCGATGCCAGCCTTCCCCCAGGGAGTGAACCCGATTGCGGCCATTGCGGCGATCGTCGCAATCGCCCCGTGGGCCTTCATCGGCTTCGACAACGTGCCGCAGGCGGCCGAAGAATTCGATTTCCCGCCGTCCAAGGCCATGCGGCTGATCGTCCTGGCACTGCTCGCCGCGGCGCTGCTGTACGCGGCCATGATTGCCGCGGTGGCGATGGCCGCACCATGGGAAGCCCTGGTCGCCGGTGAATCTGCCTGGGGCACCGCGGACGCGCTGACCGGCGTGATGGGCGGAAGCGGTATGCTGCTGCTGACCATCGGCATCACCATGGGCGTGAGCACCGGACTGAACGGTTTCTACGTGTCGGCCAGCCGCATCCTGTTGGGCATGGGCCGCGCCCAAATGGTTCCGAAGATGTTTGCCCGACTGCACCCGAAGTACAAGACCCCCTACATCGGCATCATCTTCGTCGGCGCCGTATGCCTGATCAGTCCGTGGTTTGGCCGTGCGGCACTGACCTGGGTGGTTGACATGTCGGCCGTCGGTGTCACCGTCGCCTACCTCTACACCTGTCTGTGCGCGTTCCGCCTCTTCCGCACCACCGGGGCCCCGGTGCGCGAGGGTACCCTGGAAGGCACCAACTCGACGTCAAAGAAGGTGCTCAGCGCGCTTGGCGCGGTGACATCCATGGTCTTCATGGGTCTGTTGCTGATCCCCGGTTCCCCGGGCGCGCTGGGCAAGGAATCCATGCTGGCACTGGCTGTCTGGTCGCTGCTGGGCGTCGTTTTCTTCCTGATGCGCCGCAAGCACAACAAAACGCTGACCGACGACCAGGTCGACATCCTGGTGCTGGGAGCTCCGCGCCCCGAAGGCAGCGAACTCAAGTCCGCGAGCCGCCGGGCAACGGCCTAGAGCCCCAGGCAAAACCTACGGTGTGGTGTGCCGGGACAGCGACGGATGTCGCCGCCCCGGCACACCATACTTATGTGTTTGGGCGGCCGGCTCATAGCGCACCGCAGGAGGGACTATAGGAAACCGACCCCCCCCGCTGCTTGGGTTTTTCGGCGGAATGCGTTGTTAGGCTTTCGCCACAACACGCCGCAGGGGCCAGGGCTCCGGCCTGAGATCCCGGACAACGGCTGGATTGGGTGCGAGTAGTCTGGGGCGTGGATTGCTTGGGCACGCGTGAAAGGGATTCCATGATGAGGGCAGTTCCGGCGGTCATCGCATTCCTGGCCCTTGCCTGTGGATTGTTGCTTCCGCGTGTTGATGAGCTGTACATATCGGGCCACGTGGCGGCCCTGGTGCTGGCCTTTGCCGTGCCGGCCGCTCATGGCTGGATTGAACGGAATCGGGGCCGTAGCGGTGACGGTGCCCGGCGTTTCCTGTTCCCCGGAATGATGGTCCTCGCGGTGCTTTCCGCCGTTGCCAGTTCCATGTTGCTCGCCCTGGGCAGCGTGGAGGGGTCGGCCGGCGACATCGGCTGTTTCGCACTGTGGATCCTCTCCACCGCCGGCCTGCTCGGGCTGTCCCTTGCGGTGATCGACTTCGGGGATCGGCGCGCGGCGAAACCGCCCACCCGCGGCGCCTGACCGGTCGTTGGCCCGCGGTCGGAGTCCGACCCGGAGCGGCAGCGGTCCGTTCAGTGCGCCAAGCGAAGCGATCGTTCGAGCAGCCCCAGCAAGTCGCGGACGGATTCGGAGCCGCCTAAGCGTTCGGCGTCGAGGATCAGGTTGCGCCTGAAGTACGGGCTCATGTCCAGGCCCAGGCCGAGTCCTGCGATGCCGATTTCCCCCGCGGACTCGATCCCGCGCACCACCTGCGTGAGGTCGTGCTGCAGGTAGTTTTCGTCGTTTGCGTTGGCTGTGGCCCCGTCTGCGGGGCTGCCGTCGGAAATGACAATAAGGATCCTGCGTTCCTCCTCGCGCTTGGCCAGCCGGGAAGCGGCCCAGCGCACGGCCTCCCCGTCGACCCCCTCCCGGTACAGGGTCTGTTTCAGCATGGCGGCCAGGCCGTCACGTCCGGTGCGCCAGGAGGTTTCGGCGTCCTTGAAAATCAGGTGGTTCAGCTCGTTGAGGCGACCGGGGTTTCCCTGTGCGCCGGCCCGCCGCCAATCCTTCAGCGCCCGTCCGCCGTTCCATGCCCCGGTGGTGTAGCCGAGGACCTCGCAGGGAACCTCGATGCGCTCGAGCGCGCGCACCAGGACGTCGAGGAAGGCGGCGAGCCCCTCGGTGTGTTGTTTCATAGAGCCCGAGCAATCGACAAGGAACGTGAGTGTTGTGGCGGCCCGGGGTTCGAGGCGTTGGGTCTTGAAGAGCCTGCGTTCGACGGGGGAGGCCACCAATTGGGTCAGCCGCGAGCCGTCCAGCACCCCTTCCTCCTTGCCCGAGTCGAAACCGGATTCCTCCGGCACGCAGAGCAACGCCTGCAGGCGTTTGGCAAGGAGCTGCACGTTCACGGCCTCGGTGTGCACGCGGGCGGCAACACGTTCGCGGTATCCCTGAAGCAATTCCTTGCGCACCAACGACGCGGCCCGGAGTTCCTTGTCGTAGGCCCGGGTGAAAACCGTGTATCCCTGCGTGGAACCGGACAGCGCGGCGCTGGTGCCGGATGCCGCCGTGCCGATCTGCGTGGCCTCATGTTCCACGTCCAACAGCAGGGCGAACGCCGATTCCCTGGCCCTCCCGTCTTTCGCCTTGGGCTTGGGTTTCTGCCGGGCCTCGAGGGCGTCGACGTTTTCGGCCACCAGCTCGGCAATCTTCAGGGCGGCTGTAGCGAAGGCGCATTGGTCTTCCCGGTGCCGGCGCAGGGCCGGAAGCAGGTGGCCCAGCGAGCCGGCGAGGTTGGCCCGGGTGGATTCGATCATGTCCTCGGATTCCTCGACGACGGGTTCGCCGGTGATCCTTGAGCGGGTGACCTGGAAGATTGTGTACAGCAAGATGCCGAGGGCGGTTTCGGTGAACCCCGAGGCCAGGTATTCCTTTGACCAGGTCTCGTGGCTCAGGCGGAGGTTGGCGAGCACCCCGGGAAGGTCCGCGAGGGATTCGCAGCGGAATTGTTCGAGGACCTCGAACACCAGTCTGGCACTGGGGGATTCGGGTAGGGCCGCGCGGTGCATTGCCGCGTCCGAATGCAGCACACGCAATGCCATGCCGTCGCTGGCGCCCCTGAAAGATTCGAAGGATGCCGTCTCGGGGGGTGGATAGAGGTGCGGGGCGTTCAATGCCAGGATGTTGGTCCCGCGGTAGACATGCCGTCCGAGCAGGTCCAGCGCCGGGTCCCGGGCCAGGGCGCGCAGGCTGGCCGCGCACAGCTGCCGGATTTCCTGGGTCCGGCGTTCTGAGGCAAGCTGCGCGCCCGCGGCACCCACGTCCCTAGACTCCGGCCGGGACGAGCGCGAACGACTCGTCGAGTTCGGAGGCGAAGCACCGCTGGTAGTACTCGGAGATGGTGAAGCGTTCGGCCTCGTCGCACTTGTTGACGAAGGAAAGCCGGAAGGCCAGGCCCGGGTCGCGGAAGATCGAGATGTTCTCCGCCCAGGTGATCACCGTGCGCGGGGACATGAGCGTGGAGATGTCGCCGGCGGCAAAGCCGTCGCGGGTCAGCGTGGCGACCTGCACCATGGAGCGGATTAGTTCCATGCCGTTGGCGTCGGCAAGCGCCGGGACACGGGCCGCGACGATCTGCGCCTCGTCCTCGAGGGGCAGGTAGTTCAGCGCCGCCACGATGTTCCAGCGGTCCAGCTGCGCATGGTTCAGCCGCTGCACCCCGTGGTACATGCCGTTGAGGTTGCCCAGTCCCACGGTGTTGGACGTGGCAAAAAGCCTGAAGTGCGGGTGCGGGTGGATGACCCGGTTCTGGTCGGTCAGCGTGAAGCTGCCCTCGCGCTCCAGCAGGCGCTGGATCACGAACATCACGTCCGGGCGCCCGGCGTCGTATTCGTCGAAGATCAAGGCCATGGGCTGGACCATCGCCCAGGGCACCACGCCCTCCTGGAACTGGGTGGCGGGTTGGCCGTCCCGGACGACCACGGTGTCCTTGCCGACCAGGTCCAGCCGGCTGATGTGCCCGTCCAGGTTCACGCGCATGGCGGGCCAGTTCAGCCGGGCGGCGACTTGTTCGATGTGGGTGGATTTCCCGGTGCCGTGCAATCCCTGGACCATGACGCGGCTGTTGTGCGTGAAGCCGGCCAGGATGGCCAGGGTGGTGTCGCGGTTGAAACGGTAGGCGGGATCGATCTGCGGTACGTGTTCGGTGCGTTCGGCGAACTTGGCGACGCGCAGGTCGCTGTCGATGCCGAAGACCTCGCGCACCGACACGGGGGACTGGCCGGGCGCCTGGATCTCGTTCATTTCCTCACCACCCGACCACAAGCGGTTCGGATTCCGGGGAACCCAGGTCCGCGTGGTCCTCGATGCGGGCGATGCTTTCCGCGGCCAGCCGCAGGGCCGGCAGCAGCTTGATCAGGTCGTCGGTGCTCTTGCGCATCATCGGCGCCTGCACCGCCACGCAAAGGTTCGAGCGCCCGGAGGAGTTCGGGACCAGGACGGCCAAGCAGACCAGCCCGTCGAGGAACTCCTGGCGGTCCAGCGCGTAACCGTGGAGGCGGATCTGGTCGAGTTCGGCCTCTATCTCGGCCGTGTCGGTGAGGGTGTGGGCGGTGAAGCGCTGCAGGGCCCCGGTGGCAAGCACGCGTTCGCGCTGCGTGGGGCCGAACTGGGAAAGGATCATCTTTCCGCTGGCCGAGCAGTGCACCGGTACGCGCGAGCCCGGACCCAGATGGACGCGAATAGGTTCGTTGGTTTCCACTCGGTCAAGGTAGATGACCTCGTTGCCGGACAGTGCCGTGATGTTGCAGCTTTCGCCGATCTCGTCGACCAGGCGGCGCAGGATCGCGTGGCGGGTCCCGTAGCGGGTGTCGTTCAGCAGCACGTCCTCGGCCATGCGCCGCATGCGAGAGCCCGTCCCGTAATGCCGGCCGTCGCTCTGCCGGGTCAGCAGGTTAGCGCCTTCCAACTGCTGCAGCATGCGGTGCAGCGTCGGCTTGGGCAGGCCCGTCTGGTCAACCAATGACTGCAGCGTAAAGAGCTGGTCGCGGGTGGTGATCAGCTCGAGCAACGCGAACAGCCGAAGGGCCGGGGTTTCCCCCTGGACGGCACCCGCGGGTCCGAGTTCCGGTTCCGTGAGGTTTTCCATGATTGGTCCGATCTGCCGATATGCGAAGTTTCATTAAATCGTATCAGTGAGAAGAATAAATGGAACAGGGGGTTGACGGATGTGATTTGGATCGCATAGTTTTGTCATTAATCCCGCTTTTGGGAACAAAACGAACCATTTTTTGGAACTTTGCCCGATGGTGAGGTTTCGATACCCCGAAGGAGAGTAGTTATGACCGAAAAGGCCACTTCCCGCGAAGTAACCAAGGGCGCCCAGAAGATGACGTCGTCGGAAGCCTTCGTTGAGACCCTGGTGTCCAACGACGTCACCGACATCTTCGGCATCATGGGCTCCGCGTTCATGGATGCCATGGACATCTTCGCCCCGGCCGGCATCCGCCTGGTCCCCGTGGTCCACGAGCAGGGCGCGGCACACATGGCCGACGGCTATGCACGGGCCTCCGGCCGCCACGGCGTGGTCATCGGCCAGAATGGCCCCGGCATCTCCAACTGCGTCACCGGCATCGCCGCGGCCTACTGGGCACACAGCCCGGTCGTCATCATCACCCCGGAGGCCGGAACCAACACCATCGGCCTGGGCGGCTTCCAGGAAGCAAACCAGCTCCCGATGTTCCAGGAGTTCACCAAGTACCAGGGCCACGTGACCCACCCGAACCGCATGGCGGAATTCACCGCACGCTGCTTCGACCGCGCCATGAGCGAAAACGGCCCGACCCAGCTGAACATCCCGCGCGACTACTTCTACGGCGAATCGATCACCGAGATCCCGGCCCCGCGCCGCGTGGACCGCGGCGCCGGCGGCACCAAGTCCCTCGACGAGGCCATCGATCTGCTGTCGACCGCCAAGTTCCCCGTCATCGTTTCCGGCGGCGGCGTGGTCATGGCCGACGGCGTGGAGGAATGCAAGGCGCTGGCCGAGCGCCTCGGCGCACCGGTGGTCAACAGCTACCAGCACAACGACTCCTTCCCGGCCAGCCACCCGCTCTGGGCGGGCCCGCTGGGCTACCAGGGATCCAAGGCCGGCATGAAGCTGATCTCGCAGGCCGACGTCGTGATCGCCCTCGGCACCCGGCTTGGCCCGTTCGGCACCCTGCCGCAGTACGGCCAGGCCTACTGGCCCACCGAGGCCAAGATCATCCAGATCGACGCGGACCACACCAAGCTCGGTCTGGTCAAGAAGATCGCCGTAGGCATCACCGGCGACGCCAAGGCCGTGGCCATCGAACTGGCCAAACGACTCGAGGGCAAGACCCTGGCCTCCGACAGCACCAAGGACGAGCGCGCGGCAACCATCAAGGCCGAGAAGGAAGCCTGGGAGCAGGAGCTCTCCGAGTGGACCCATGAGCAGGACGAATACTCGCTCGACGTCATCGCCGAGGCCGAAGGCGAGGAAGGCAACTGGCTGCACCCGCGCCAGGTGCTTCGCGAACTGGAAAAGGCGATGCCGGAAGACGTCATGGTCTCCACCGACATCGGAAACATTAACTCGGTTGCCCACAGCTACCTGCGCTTCGAGAAGCCGCGCAGCTTCTTCGCCCCGATGTCCTTCGGCAACTGCGGCTATGCGCTGCCGACCATGATCGGTGCCAAGGCCGCGGCCCCGCACCGTCCGGCCATCGCCTACGCCGGTGACGGCGCCTGGGCCATGAGCATGGGCGAGGTCCTCACCGCGGTCCGCCACGACATCCCGGTCACCGCGATCGTCTTCCGCAACCGCCAGTGGGGCGCCGAGAAGAAGAACCAGGTCGAGTTCTACAACCGCCGCTTCATCGCCGGCGAGCTGGACAACGGCGAGTCCTTCGCCGAAATGGCCCGCAGCATGGGCGCCGAGGGCATCGTCGTGGACAAGCTGGAGAACGTCGGTTCCGCTCTCAAGGAGGCGCTGAACAACCAGATGGTCGACGGCAAGACCACCGTCATCGAGATCATGTGCACCCGCGAACTGGGCGACCCGTTCCGCCGCGACGCACTCTCCACCCCGGTCCGCCACTTGGAAAAGTACAAGGACTACGTCTAAACCGACGCGGTTTTCCTTCAAGACTCGTGACGGGGCCGGCCGGGCAAGTGGGACCCGGCCGGCCCCGCCACGGAACACCAGGATTTTCCCGGCTGCAGGCGCACAGAGAGGTGCTGGTGCGGCCGCAACCATGAACTCAGATTGGAGCCAGAGATGGTCAATACGCAGACCCCGGAGCATGTTGTTGTCGTCGGTGCGGGCATGGTGGGGCTTTCCACCGCCTGGTACCTCCAGGAGCGTGGCGTCAAGGTCACCATCGTGGACCGCAAAGGTGTGGCCGCGGGTTCCTCCTGGGGCAACGCCGGCTGGCTCACCCCGGCCCTTACGCTTCCGCTGAGCGAGCCATCGGTGCTGACCTACGGGCTGAAGACGATGTTCGACCCGGCCTCGCCGCTTTACATCCCGCTCTCGGCAAAGCCCTCGCTGATCCGCTTCCTGCTCGGGTTCGCCCGGCATTGCACGCCGGGAAAGTGGCGCGAGGCCATGGCCGTCTTCAGCGAGATCGGCGCCACCGGCCTTGATGCCTTCGACGAGATTTCCGACGGCAGCTCCATTACCAAGATCGCCCGCAACGACTCGAGCGCGCATGCAGGCGGCGCGGGGTCCGACGCGGGGTCGGTGGCGCTCTCCGCGGGCATGCACGAAAAAGCCAAGCCCGCCGAACCGTTCCTCACCGGTTTCAAGAACCTCAAGGACCGCGACGCCCTGCTGCACGAGTTCGAGGGCATCCGCGCCTCCGGAGGCAAGGTCGAATTCGACTTGATGAGCGCCGAGGAAATCCGCGCCATGGAACCGACCCTGGGCGACGGGGTCAAGGCTGGCGTCCAGATCCACCACCAGCGTTTCATCAACCCGCCCAAGTTCATGGACTCGCTCGCCGACTCGGTGCTGGCGCGCGGCGCGGAAATCGTCACCGACTTCGACGTGGCCGACATCCGCGAACACGCCAACGGTGTAGAGGTGGTGGACGCGCAGGGCCGGAGCCAGAACGCCGACTCGGTGGTCATCGCCTCCGGTGCCTGGCTGGGCCAGCTCGCTCGGAAGTTCGGCGTCAAGCGCGTGGTCCAGGCCGGCCGCGGCTACTCCTTCACGGTGGTTCCCGAGGTCATGCCGACCCACCCGATCTATTTCCCGGCACAACGCGTGGCCTGCACCCCGCTGGGGGACCGCTTCCGGGTTGCCGGGACCATGGAGTTCCGCGACGCCGACCACCCGCTGGAACCCAAGCGGATCGAGGCGATCGTTGCGGCCGCCTCCCCGCTGTTCAAGGGCATCAACTGGGAGGACCGCCAGGAGGAATGGGTCGGATCGCGCCCCTGCACCACCGACGGCCTGCCGCTGATCGGCGCCACCCGTTCCTCCCGCGTGCACGTTGCAGGCGGGCACGGCATGTGGGGCGTGGCGCTGGGTCCGCTGACCGGCAAGATGCTTGCCGCATCGATCACCGGGGAATCGGTCCCGGCCGTGATGCGGCACTTCAACCCGTTGCGCTAGATCGCCGTCCGGCGCAACGGCGACGGGGGCGTGGCCGCGGATTCGCAACAACGGATCCGCGGCCACGCCCCTCGGTCTTTAATCGGATGGCTACGGCGGCGAGCGCATCGTGGCCATGGTTCCGGTTGCTGCCTACGTATGTGTGCCGGCGGCCCTGCCCGTGGAAACCTGGTCCGCGGCGACCCGATGGGGCCGGGTGCCTGAGCGAGGCAGTCAGCGCCAAACCGGTGTACATAGTGCCGGCCATCATCAAGGACAACTTCGTGACCGAGTGAGAAACGTTCCTCAAGATGTTTCCCGAACTCATCAACGAAAACCTCAAGACCGGCAACGTGGTCTATGAAGGCCTGCCGGGGTAGAAGAAGTGGCCTCCGTACGCAAAAAACGCCGCTGGCGGTTGCCCGTATTCAATACGGGAAACCGCCAACGGCGTTTAGTCCAGACACCCGGTTTCGATCCGGATGGTGGGCAGATCATCCGTGGGGGTTGCTGAGCAGCCGTTCTCGTTGCCGGGGGTCGGCTGCCGCCGCGCTGGCTGCCATGGCCAGGCCGAAGGCGCCGTCGAGCACCGCCCTGTCTGCGGAGACCGACACCCCGTGGCTGGCAAACTCTGCCGTGTGATGGACGGCGCCACCCACGTCGTACCCCAGCAACGGGTGAATGCTTGGCACCAGGTGGGAGACGTTGCCCATGTCGGTGGACGCCACCGGCTCCGTGCTGAAACGGACGTCCCGCCCCCGGACAGCCATCGACTTGCAGTAGGCCTCGGACAGGAAGAGATCCTGCCGCAGCTCCACGAAGGGGTGGCCTGTGGGAGTGATCGTGAGGGAGCTGCCGCTGGCATGTGCACCGGCCTCCAGGCAACGCCGAACCCGTCCCTCGATGATGCCCAAGCTGGCCATGCTGGGCGATCGCATTTCCACGCTGGCCCGGGCGCGTTCTGGGATGACGTTGACCGCGTTCCCGCCCTCCGTAACAATCAGCGACACAACGGACCCCGGAGGAAGCTGTTGCCTTGCCAGGGCGACGGCGGTTTGCGCGACAACCAATGCGTCCAGGGCATTGATGCCCTCCTCTGGTGCTGCTGCGGCGTGCGCGGGACGGCCCTCGTAGAGCACGTCCCACATGCACACGGCCAGCGAGGTGCCACCAACCACGTCCTCGGAACCGGCATGGGCCATCATGGCCATTGAAACATCGGCGAAGAAGCCTTCGTTGATCAGGTCCACCTTGCCGCCCGTGGTCTCCTCGGCCGGCGTGCCCAACACCTTGACGGTGACGCCAAGCTCCCCGGCCACGGCAGCCAGGCCCAGGGCGGAACCCACGGCGGAAGCCGCGTTCACATTGTGCCCACAGGCGTGTCCAATGAACGGCAGGGCATCGTATTCGACGCAGAGCGCCACCACCAGTTCTCCGGAACCGAACCGCGCACTGAAAGAAGTCGACAATTCGGGCTGGACGGCATCGAAAGTGAAGCCGGCCTTTTTCAGCAGCTTGGAGACCCGGTCCGCGGCACGAAACTCTTCCCCGCTGGGCTCGGGATCGGCATGAATTGCATGGCTCAGGCCAAGAACATCGGATTGCCAGCGCTCCAAGGCTGCTGCCACTCTGCCCTCGATCCCGGCGTCCAAGGCCGGGATCGCTTCCGGCGCCTGGAGAAAATCGGTTGGCTGGACAGGTGCGCTCATGCCAGGACCCCGGAGGCCTTGCGCTTGGGGTAGCTGGCGGAGGCTGCCGCTGCGACCAGTGCGGCAACGGCCAATGCTCCCCAGATTGCGATGAGGCCACCCTCGCTAATGTGACCAGAGACGGCGAACGTCGATGAAATCATTTTCACCACGGCCGCACCAACCGCAATGCCCACTGAGAGCGCCAGCTCATTGAGGCCGGCCGCGGTAGAGGTCTCCTCCAGCGGCACACCCTCAACGGAGAGCGCTCGAGTCCCCGCCTGGTACATCCCCAAGCTGAGGTTGAACATCGCAAACCCGACACAGTACGCCACAAAGGAACCATGCGCTACGGCCATGACCACGAAACCGCCCGCCAGCAGGAGGCCGGCGAAGACCAGGGTCGCACGCTCGCCGAATATCCTCAGCAGCGGTGCGGTCGACAACGAGGAGACCAGCGAGAACACCGATGCCACGGCAAGGACAATGGCAATCATGAGCGGACCAAGAGCGAATCCGTAGCCCGCCTTGTCCGGGTTCGCGTGCAAGAAGATCCCGTTCGTGCCGAAGTAGCTGATGGACGCGAAGCCGAAGAAGAACGTGGCCAGCGATACGGCGCGGATCCGCGGGTTCGCGAGCATGCGCAGGTCCATGAACCTCTTTCCGCCGCCCGGGTTCCGGATGTCAAGCACGGCCCAGGCCGCCAGCAACGCCAGCCCCAGCAATCCGGAACCGATGGTCCGGATATCCCACCAGCCCCAATCCGGGCCCATCGAAAGTGCAACCACAAAGCCAATCAGTCCCAATGAACAAGCCAGGAGCGGTGTGAAGGCGAGTCCCTCCCTCGTGGGCGTCCCGGCATCTGGCAGCAGGAAGGAGCAAACCAGTGCCACTACAGCAAACGGGACCGCTACCCAGAACCCCAGGGTGGGGTCGGTGACGCCGACGATTCCGGCCAGCAGACCGCCCGCGCCAACCATGATCATCAGCATGCCGATCATTACGCTGACTCCCGTGCGGGTATGTCCCGGGCTGGTGACTCTCAGTATGCCCATCATGAGCGGGATGAACCCAACGACGCAGGTGAGCATTACAACGCCCACCGTCACTGTCCACAGTGACGGCCAGAGGGCCATCATGAGCACCCCGAGCGTGACAACGCCTGTCGACCAGCGAAGCACGAGCCGGTATCCATAGCTGTCGCCGAGCCGCGAGATAATCGGCGTGAGCACGGCAAAGCTGACATTCGAGATCAGGAAGATGCCGTTGATCGTCGGATCGTCGATCGAAAAGACGGGCCCGAGTGCGGGCAGGATGGGATTCAAGTATCCCTGGGTGACGCCGCTGAGCGATTCGATCAGGGCCATCGCCACGATCATGCCCAGGATGGTTCGTCGCGCAATGGCCGCCGTGGCCGGTGGCGCTGTCTTGTTTACCATGTGATTCCTTATGGTTTGAGGCGCTTGCGCCCGAGTGGCGCGAGTCACAACGCTATCTTTGTGTCCGTGTGGCGCATCTAAACTGTTTGAAATCACCAGAGAAATGATTGATATGTAAGAATCAACCATGATCTCCGAACTGGACCTTGAAATCGTCAATGCGTTGCAGGTCAATCCCCGTGCTGACTGGGCCAGGGTCGCTGATGCACTTGGTCTTTCCGCGCCCACCGTTGCCCGTCACTGGAACGTCCTCGCGGAGCAGGGGCTGGCCTGGATCACTCCCGCTCCGGGACCGCGCTACCCCAGCGTGGGGTGGTCGGCGTTCATTTATGTGTCCTCCGTGCCCGCTGAGCTCGACGCCATTGTCAGCCGCCTCTGCGCAGAACCGGCTTTCGGCACGGTATCCCTGGTGTCGGGGTCGCACGATCTGTTCATCGACTGCTTTGCCTCGAGTCATGAAGCCTTGATGGATATTCTCTCGGGCGCATTTGCTGATTTGCCGGGGGTGATCCAAAGAGAGATCGTCTTCATCACCAAGCTATACAGGCAGGCCGCCGAGTGGCGTAGCGGCACCTTGGAACCGGGGCGCGCGCAGCTCGTTGCCGCCAGCCGCCAGCCGCCACAACCCGAGTTTCAACCGGACGGGCTCGATGCGCTCTTGTTGGAGGAACTCGCCCGCGATGGGAGGGCTACTTGGGCGGAAATGGGTGCCGCTTGCATGGTCTCGCCCCAGACGGCCAAGCGGAGACTGGAACGCTTTCTCGCCGCGGGCTACATGGCGCTCAGGTGCGATACGTCAATGGACTTTCAGCAAGGCATGCGGGAGGTGACGCTTGTCCTCAACGTTCCCGCAACACATGTGGATGCAGTGGGCCGGTATTTCTCGGAACTGCCAAATTGCCGCCTCAGTGCACAGGTTTTGGGTGCCCAAAACCTCGTGGTGACGTTGTGGGTCCGCGACTATCTGGAAGTCCAAGGCCACGAGCGGGAGCTGGCAACTCGCGCTCCGGGAAGCACCGTAATCTCTCGGCAGGCGGTAATCCGCTACTACAAGCGGCTCGGTCACCTTCTGGACGAGGCGGGAAGGAACCGTGGATTGGTTCCCCTGCCTTTGTGGCGCGGAGAATAGTTAGCGGCACGGCACTAGGCCACGTCCTTTGCCGGGGCGAACCACACGTCAATGGCCCGACATCCAAAACCCTGCGCACGGCAGGCTGGGCACAGGCCGGAACGTTCCCCAGTGTCGGTGCGCAGGTGCACTTTCGTGAATGTTTTCAGCGTGGTTCCCAAGCCGTTGGCGCCCGCATCGATTTTGTGCCAGCGAGCACAAAGCCAAGCCCAACGTCATTGTGTCGGCCCGGAATCGGCAAGGCATCATTGCGGTGGCCGATCCGGCTCAATCCGATGGCAGCGACGATCGGGGCTGGCTCGTGGGATCGCAACTTGGTTCAGGTACGGCTTCCGATTCCCGTAACCAAGCCGAACCAACTTGGTCCGCCGTGCCAATACGGGTAGATCTGAAGGATGCCCAATGCTTCCCAAGGATTCTCGCACCAGGTTCTCGCCGCCCGCGGCATCGATGGACACCGCCAATACCGGATTCCCGCGCTGGCGGTTTCCGCCCGGGGGACCGTCCTGGCCGCCTATGACGGGCGGCCGAACCTCGACGACCTGCCCAACACCATTGACCTCCTGCTGCGGCGCAGCCTAGACAACGGACTGAACTGGGAAGCGCAGCGGGAGATCCGCAGCGGCACCGGGCTGCAGGGTTTCGGGGATCCCAGCCTGCTGGTGGACCGGGGCACCGGGCGGATCTTCTGCTTCCACGCGGCGGGCACCCATGCCGGCTTCTTCGAGGCCGTCGAAGGCCTCGAGCCCGAGGACGCGGTGCAGCACGTTGACATCTCCTTTTCGGACGACGACGGACTGAGCTGGACGCACCGCCGCATCACCGGGCAGCTCAAGCGCGCCGGCATCACCGGCCTCTTTGCGGCCGCCGGGTCCGGGATCCAGCTGCAAGAGGGGCCGTGGGCAGGGCGACTGATCCAGCAAATGGTGATCCTGCTGCATGGCGAAATCCGCGCCGTCTCCGCCTACTCGGATGACCATGGCGAAAGCTGGACGCTCGGGGAGGCCGCGGCCGGCGAGGCGAACGAAAACAAGGTCGTCGAGCTTTCCGGCGGACGCGTGCTGTTGAATTCGCGCGCCCGCGGCACCAGGTTGCAGGCGCTGTCCACGGACGGCGGACACAGCTACGGGCCGCTGGTGCCGGTGCCGAGCCTTCCGGACCCCAGCGACAACGGAAGCATCTTCGGGCTTCCGGGACAGGGCACCGGCCCCGGTGTGCTGCTGGCCACCAACAACAGGGACGCCGACCTGCGGCGCAACACAGTGCTCAGCATCTCCCGCGACGAGGGTGCCAGCTGGCGGCCGGTGGCGGCGATCTGCCCCGGTTCCAGCGCGTACTCCACCGGCGCCGTGCTCGCGGACGGTTCGCTCGGCGTGCTCTACGAGGCCAACGGCTATAGCGAAATCGTCTTTGCACGGCTGGACGCGGCAGCCTTGGCCCTGGAGGAGCTGCAGGCCCAAAACGAAGCGTATATCGATGACGACGGCGGGGCCTTTTCCATGGTGCTGCGTTCCATCACCCCCGGCCGCCCCGAGACCTGGATAAGCGTCGGGGAATCCCATGCCATTTCCGCGGCACCGTCCCAGTGGGGCGTGCACACGTGGAAGGAAATCGGGCAGGGATACGGGGACGGGGACCAGGTCCTTGGCTCCCGCGAGGCCCAGGACGTGAACTACGGCCCCGCCGCGCCGGGGCTTCGGGCCGGTGACATCCTGGCCTTCACCGGGCGCTTCAGGAACCACGGCAGCGAAACGGTTGAGGCGGAGCTGGCGGGGAACTTTGATGGTGACTTGGCTGCCGACTTCCCCGCCGCAAAGGTGGAACCCGGGGGACATGTCCTGTACTTCACGCCCACCTACACGATCACGGAGGACGACGTGGACCGCGGCGAGGCGATTGTCCGGTGCTTGGTGGAAGCCGGGGGTCGCCGGTGGGAACGCTGTTTCCGGGCGGACACCGCAACAGGTTTGGTCATGGACATGGAAAATGCCCTGCCGGCGGGACATGGCCCGCAGGGCTCGCAGGGGAAGAGAATGGAAGCATGAAATTAGGATTCATCCGCCACGGCCAAACCGACTGGAACGCGCAGGATTTCCTGCAGGGATCCACAGACATTCCGCTGAACGACGTCGGGCGCCGGCAGGCCCTCGACGCTGTCACCGTCCTCGGGCGCGGCGGCTGGGACGTGATCGTCAGCTCCCCGCTGTCCCGTGCGCGGGAGACGGCACAAATCATGGCCGCGGACCTGGGCATTGAACTGGGCCGAAGCTACGACGAGCTCATTGAGCGGGACTACGGGCAGGCCGAGGGAATGACCCTTGAGGAGTCTGAAAAGCACTGGCCCAACAGGACCGGCGGCGGCATCGAACCGCTCGAATCAGTGGTTGCCCGGGGCCGGAATGCGATTGGCCTGATTGCGGCGGAATTCCCCGGGAAGAACGTTGCCATCGTCTGCCACGGAACCATCATTCGCTACACCCTCTCGTCGTTCGCCGGATACAAGCTGGATCAAATCCGTAACGGTTCGGTGGCACTAATGGATGATTCCGATGGATCGTGGAAGGTGCGCAGCGTCAACGACGAACCACTGGTACTTCCCTCGTGACCCAAATTGCTGTCGTGTCGACGGCAATGACAAAGGCGTCGTTGCTGCAGGGAAGGACCGGACTTTAGGTGACGATGCCACTCAAGTCCTGGGCAGCGTGAACCCCATGTCCGCATAGCCCGCCCGGCGCTTGAACCACGAGGATGCAAGGACCGGGGTGAGCACGTCGTGGTAGTCGTGCACCACCGCAACGTCCTTGCCCGGATGGCTGCGCGTCACCCGGCCCACGTACTGGACCAGCCTTCCCTTGAAGGATATGGGTGCGGCCAGGAACAACGTGTCCAGCGCCGGGGCGTCGAACCCCTCGCCGATGAGCGACCCGGTCCCCAGCACCACGATGGGCGACTCCGTGGCCGTGGCCTCGATTTCGGCAATCGCGGCAGTCCGTTCCCTGCCCTTCAATTCACCGGTCAGGATCACCGGTTCGATGCCGCGTTCCCGCAGGCCTGTGGCCAGCAAGTCCAGGTGGCGTTTCCAGGTGGAAAGCACCAACGCCTTGGCCCCGCCGGCATAGGCGGTGCACACGTCGTCAACGATTTGCGCCAGGCGCCCGGAATCCTCCATGAGGTCCCTGTAGATTTCATGCAGCCCGCCGGGATCCCCAGCGACGGCGTCCCCCGAATAGTCGTAGGCGGTTTCGTGGAGCCGCAGCTCCAGGGACGGCGCTGGAACTTGTTCAACGGCATCGGGTAGCTGGCCCGGCAGGACCTTGGTGAATTCATGGGTATTGGTGCCCAGCTGGTGGAAGATCAGTTCCTCCAGCCCGTCCCGGCGGTACGGCGTGGCGGTCAGGCCGAGCCAGCGGGCGGCGGGGATCTGGTTCATGACCTGAGTGAATGCGGCGGCCGGGACGTGGTGGCATTCATCGACGATGACCTGGCCGTAGCCGGAGCACAGCTTGGCGACGTCCTTCTTGCGCGCCAGCGTGGGCAGCAGCGCCACATCGATGGCACCGCGCAGCTTGGTGCGCCCTCCTCCCAGCTGGCCGGCCTTGACGCCCAACAGGGCAAGCACCTGGGCGCGCCACTGGTCGGCCAGTGCCTTGCGGTCCACCAGGATCAGCGTGCTGGTGTTACGGGCGGCGGCCACGGCCAGCGCCATGACGGTTTTCCCGGAACCCGGGGCGGCGACAATGAGCGACAGATCGTGTTCCAGTGCGTGTGCGACCGCCTGGCGCTGGCCTTCGCGCAGTTCCCCGAAGAACGAGAACTCCTGGGCAGTGCCCTTGTCCCGGTGATCCTCAAGCTGCAGCGTGCTGCCCGCGCTGTGCACCAGCTCCTCCAGCAGGGGACGCACCCCGCGCGGCAGGATCAGGTCGCCTTCGAGGGTCTCGTCGTAGCTGGTGAGGAAGCGCGGGGTGTCCCAGGTGGAACGGCCTTGTCGTTGCCTCTCGTAGAACATCGGGTTGGGCAGGGATGCCGCGTGTTTCAACGCGCTGACCATGGCCGGGCCCAGGTCGTCGGCGCGCACCGTAATGCGGGAGCCGATCTCCGCATGGACCAGCGCGGCGGTCCGCGGCACGATTTTCGTCGCGATGGGTGCCCGGAAGCGGGTTTTCGCCCCGGTGACGGGTGCAGGAAGCCTGCGGATCATCCGGACGAGGTCGGCCGGGCTCAACTTCCCCAGCGTCGAGAGGTACGCCCACTGGTCGGCGTAGGGTTCCAGCGTGCCGGTGTCCAGGAAGAGCGTGGCCCCGTGCTGCCGGCGCTTGCCGTTGAGCGGGGCTGCAATGAGGTTGCCCATTCCCTTGCCGGTGTGACGGTCCTGGGACGGGAAAAGCCTGTCGTAGGATTTCAGCGACATCGACCCGCGGATGTTCATGGCCTCGGTGAGCAGCCCGCTGGCGAGCGCCCGGGCGTCGGCGGCCTGAACCTCCCCGGTGAAGAAGATCCAGACGTGGGCTCCGCGCCCGGACTGGGAAATTTCCAGGGCCGCGGGGATCTGGAAATGGCGGGCCGCCTTGGTGTAGGCCAGGGCATCGAGCAGGGCCGCGGCGCCGTCGAAGTCTGCCGCGACAAAGTAGCAACCGTCGTTGTTGGTCAGCGGGTACAGGCCAAGGTGTTCGGAACCGCGCAGGTGCGCTTCGACGGCGGCGGGGGTCAGGTGCAGGTAGTTCGCGTTCTCCCGGTCCATCCACTTGCGCCAGCCTCCGGCGACGGCAGGTACCCAACCGGAGCTTCCGGCCTTGGTGTTTTCCCAGCGCAGGGCATAGATGTCGGTGCGGGCACGGAAAAGCGACTGGTAGAAGGCGACCTTCGTTTCGGCGGGGGAGCGGCTGGTCACCGGGCCGTCTGCGTGAAGCGCCAGTTCTGGTTGCGCCTCGCGCGTTGCCCTCGACTCTTGCTCGCTGATTTCCAGCAGCCGCCGGAGCCTGGCGTTCTCGGCACGCAGTTCATCCAGCTCCCGTCCCGGAAGCGCATGCCCTTCGCTGGGGGCGTCCGCATCCGAAAGTGGCAGCTGATCTTGGATGGGACCGGCCTTGTGCGTCGTCACGTTCCCATTGTCCATGATTTAGGCCGTAGTGGTTCGAAAATATGGACTAATTGTTGCCGTTTGGCCCCGAATTTCCGCGTATGTGTGGAAACCGGGGACGAATCTAGCAAACAGAACCCGTGTCTCCCGGGGTGCGATCCATTGCCGGCATGGGGCCGCTGGCGATGGATCGGGCGCCAAACGTGCGTTGTCGATCCCCGCCGTGTTGCCGTGCCGAATGGATACGCTGGCCGGCCGGAGCGCATTCGGCAGGGGCCATGGATTCGCCTCAAAACGCAGGTGCCCCGCCGGACGCGGGCCGAGAGTGAAACCGCAACTGGGGGCGAGGTTGCCGTCTGGAACAGTGGAATGATTGGGGGATGGAGAACAATGAGATGCAGCCCTGGGTGAAGAACTACCAGCCGGGTGTCCCAGCGCAGATTGATCTCCCCACCGAATCGTTGACAAGGATGTTTGAGCACGCCGTCGCGGAGGCCGGCGACAGCCCGGCCACCGAATTCTTCGGTCGCCGCACCAGCTACTCGGAGTTGGGCAGGCAAGTATCCCGGGCCGCGGAAGGTCTGCGCCGTCTCGGCGTCAAGGCCGGGGACAGGGTCGCTCTGATCTTGCCGAATTGCCCCCAGCACGTCGTTGCCTTCTATGCGATCCTGCGCCTCGGCGCGGTGGTCGTCGAACATAACCCGCTTTACACGTCCCGAGAACTGGCCGGCCAATTCGAGGACCACCAGGCGCGGGTGGCAATCGTCTGGGACAAGACAGCGGCAGCGATCAAGGAATTCCCTGAGGAAATCCGGCCCGGCCACGTGATCTCCGTAAACCTGCTGGAAGCCTTCCCCTCCGTCAAGCGCCTGGCCCTGAACCTGCCCGTGAAGTCATTGCGCACCACCAAGGACGCGCTGACCGCACCGGCTCCGGGAACCACACCGTGGAAAGAACTGTTGGGGCGCGAGACACTCGATGTCGGCCACCCCCACCCCGACGTCCAGGACCTGGCCGTCATCCAGTACACCTCGGGAACCACCGGGCGTCCCAAGGGTGCGATGCTCAGCCACTTCAACCTCCACTCGAATGCCCTGCAGGGTGAAGCGTGGATGCCGGGTGCCCAGCCGCGCAAGGAAATCTTCTATGCGGTCCTGCCGATGTTCCATGCCTTTGGCATGACCATGTACCTGACATTCGGTGTGCGAAAACAGGGACTGCTCGTGCTCTTCCCGAAGTTCGACCCGGACCTGATCCTGGCAGCCATGAAGAAGTCCCCCGTGACGATCTTCAGCGCTGTGCCGCCGATCTACGAGCGCACGGTTCATGCCGCCCGGGAAAAGGGCATTTCACTGCGCTCGGCAAAGTACTGCATTTCCGGCGCCATGAACCTGCCGGTCGATGTTGCGCAGTTGTGGGAATCGGTCGCCGGGGGACCGTTGGTGGAAGGCTACGGGATGACCGAAACCTCTCCCGTGGCCCTGGGCAACCCGCTGCACAGCACGCGGAAGGCCGGAACCATCGGCCTGCCGTTCCCGTCAACCTTCATCAAGGTCGTGGAGCTGGGCAACCCGGAAATCGATGCCGCCCAGGGCGAGCCCGGCGAGCTGTTGGTCAAGGGGCCGCAGGTGTTCGTGGGTTACTGGAACAACCCCGCCGAAACCGACGCGGTGTTGCTTCCCGGCGGATGGCTGCGCACCGGGGACGTGGTCACGGTGGATGCCGACGGATTTGCGACGATCGTGGACCGGGCCAAGGAGCTGATCATCACCGGCGGATTCAATGTCTCGCCGACCGAGGTCGAATCGGTGCTGCGCCAGCACCCGGACGTCAAGGACGTGGCAGCGGTGGGCCTGCCCCTGGAAAACGGCGGGGAAACGGTGGTCGCCGCGGTGGAGCTTGAGCCCGGCGCAACCTTGGACGAAGCCGCCCTGCGTGAACACTGCCGCGGCGCGCTCGCCGGCTACAAGGTTCCCAAACGGATCGTGGCCATCGATGACCTGCCGCGCTCGATGCTCGGAAAGATCTTGCGCAAGCAGGTCCGGGACCTGGTCTTGCCGATGCTCTAGAACGGGACGCCTCGCCGACCGCTCAGCTGTTGGCGAGGACGAACTCCGCCACGGAGCCGGCAAGCGCCGCTCCGTCCTGCTCGGGCATGCGCTTTGACCGGGCCACCTTGAAGGAATGGTCCCCGCCCTCAAACCACTTCAGGACGGCGTTTGGTCCGAGGCGTTCAACTACCGGTTCCAACTCGTCCGGCGAGGCAAACGGATCCCGGGTTCCCTGCAGGAAGAGCATGGGTACGTCGAGTCCGTAAAGATGCCCGTCGCGGAGCTTTTCTGGCTTGCCCGGCTCGTGCAATGGGTAGCCCAGGAAAATGAGTCCGGCGGTTTCCATGCCTTCGGCCACAGCCATAGAGGCCATGCGCCCGCCGAATGATTTGCCGGCCGTGAAAATCGGTTGGCCGGCGGACCGCTTCCTCGCGGCGGCCATGGCGGCATTCCAGGTGGCAATGGCAACCGGCGGCCGATCGGGGAATTTCCTTCCCGCCTCGCTGTAGGGAAAGTTGAAGCGCATCGTGGCAATGTCGCGTTCGTTCAGTGCTTCGGTGAACCCGGTCAGGAAGGGATGGTCCATCCCGGCGCCCGCTCCGTGTGCCACGACGACGGTTGCCACGGATCCGGCAGGGTTGGCGAAAACGGCCGAAACCCCTGTGTCATTGACTGCCATGGAAAACGATTCCTTGATTGCGCTCATGAACCCAATCTACGACAGAAAGTTGCAGAACCAAGGTGTCGACCGCCGGGCAACCGAGACGCGGCTGTTTGTCGTGGTCAACCACTTATTTTGGCCTCATGCACGTCGCGGGTATGAGGCACCTGCCAGGTGGTCAGGCGGACAGCGAGGCCGTGAAATCCCCACTGCCCATCGGCTTGCCGAAGAGGTATCCCTGGGCACATTCAAAGCCCATGGACCGAAGTTTGTCAGCTTGCCCGCGGGTTTCCACGCCTTCCACAACGCACGCCAGCTCACACGCCTCGATCAGGTAGGAGACCGCCATCAGCAGCTTTTCCTGTTGGGGGTCGGTGTCTGCATCGTCGACGAGCGACTTGTCGATCTTCACTCCGGCAACCGGCAACTGGCGCAGGTAGCTGATGGAGGAATAGCCTGTCCCGAAATCGTCGATGTACACCTCTACACCCATCTGCCGCAGGGCCAGCAGGGTGTATCGATGAAGGCTGTCGCCCGTCATCAGCTTGTCTTCGGTGATTTCCAGGGCCAAGGTGGAGGCGGGCAATCCGTGGCGGCGAAGTGCGTCGCGAATGATGTCCGGGAAGCCCAAGAGGTGCAGTTCCCTGGAGTTCACATTGAGATGGACCGTGAAATCACCATCGACCAATCCGAGCGTCCGCCAGCGGCTGATGTCTTTCAACGCCGCGTCCAACATCTGTTCCGTGATGGCACCCATCATGCCGGCTTCCTCCGCGACCGCGAGGAATTCGCCGGGGGGAATCAGCCCGTAGTCGGGGCGTTCCCAACGAACCAGCAGCTCGGCGCCGATGGTGCTCTCGTCATCCAGCGATACCAATGCCTGGTAGTACGGAAGGATTTGGTCGGTGCCCAGGGCCATGCGCAGGTCCGCGACCATGGCGGCTTTCTGCTGCCGCTCAAAGAGCATGTAGGGTTCGAATTCGTGGACCTTGGACGTGCGGGACTGTTTGGCGGTATACATGGCCGTGTCCGCCTCGAGCAGGAGCCGGTCGGCATCATGCCCGGCGGTTGCCACAGCAATGCCCAAACTCGCACCGGGCGAAAGGCTGATGCCCTCCACAACCATTTGCTCGTTCACGGTGCTGACGATCCGTTGCCCCAGTTCGAAGGCCCCGTGGTCCTGGGAACGAAGAAGTATGGCGAATTCGTCGCCTCCCAACCGGGCGATCAGGTCTTGGGAGCGGACACCGGCACGAAGCCTGGCGGAAAGCTGGCGCAGCACCTGGTCTCCGACGGCATGGCCGTGGGTGTCGTTGATGCTCTTGAAGGCGTCCAGGTCGAGGAGTAGCAAGATCGGTGCGGGTTCGCCGTCCTCCAACCCCTTCAGCGCGACGTCGATGTCGCGCATCAACGCTGAACGATTCGCCAGTTGGGTCAGCGGGTCGGTGTAAGCCAGCAACTCCATCTGGTCGCGGGCCTTTTCCAGCATGATCGTCCGCTCCGCCACGCGGCGGTCAAGGGTCGTGTAGGTCAGCTTGAGTTCGGTGGCCATGGCGTTGATTCCCATGATGATGGCATCGATCTCATCGCGACGGGTGCCGGGGCGCAGGCCGGTGTCGAAGTTCATGTCGGCGATCTTCAAGATGGCCTCCACGATCTGTTCAATGCGAGGATCAATGCCCGCCGTCGGAAACTGGTTAGGCATTTCGCAACACGAATTCCACGGCGTCGCTCCGCCGCTCGAAATAGGCACAGGTGCGGTCGCCATCCAGCTTGCGCATGAAGAAACGGGCCAATACCTGGTCGGCAGGCCCGGATCCAAGCATTGCCGCCCGCAAGTTTCGGATCAGGCGGTTGAAGCGTGGTGGAACGTCTGCCTCGACATCGTCAAGGCCCGAGATGTCGATGACGAGGTGCGCCCTCAAGCCACTGGCCTGCCTTTCGAAGTAGTCGAGCATTTCCATCATGGTTGAGAGGCTCAGGGTGGTTCCGGCCTTAAAACGGATCTCGAGGAGGTCGTCCGCGAAGAACGCCATCCTGGCCTGTGCGCCAGACCAGATCCAGAGACACAACGCCACGCCTTGCGGGTCGTTGGTTTCGTCGGCCACACGCTCGTCGGCCACCGCCCACGTTGAAAGATTACCTGACACCGATACGCCTCCGTCGGTCATCACTGCCGCGAAGGTCGCGGTCCAGCCGGCGGTCGCCCTGGTACAGCAAGGTTGACCAGTCGGTGTTTTCCGGGGTTGCCACGGGATAGGGCACCGGTTTGGTTTTTGGCTTGCGCGGTTCAACATACAGCCAGTTGACGACGCCCAGCACCATGTCGACGATCGAGTTCTTGACCCCGATGTAGGCGCGGATAGCAAAACCAGCCAGGACCGCGTTGAGAGCGGCGAACGCGGCGTTGCCCCAGTTGTGTTCCTGTAAATCACGCCACAGGGTGATCAGGGCGAAGGCCACGATGAAATAGGGGATGGCGACGTAGAGCCCGGGCGCCGCAGTCCGGTCGCGGACCTTCGGCGTCCTGACGAAGGGGATTTTTTCTCCGGTGAACGCCTGCTCCACCGATTTCAGGACCCCGGCAACGTTGACCGGAAGCAGGACCAGGTTGAAGCCGTAGATGCGGAAGATGTCGGTGAAACGGTGACCGCACGCTCGAAGGTCGCTTCCCATGGCCAAGAAGTAGGGAAGGGCCGCGATGAAGATCAACGGGCTGAGCAGTCGCCCGTCGTAGGGGTAAGCCAAAAGGAAGATCAGGCCAAGGCTTGCCCAGGAGATCGACGCCATGTAGTTGACCCGGAGGAGGACCTCGCGCAGGCTGATCCGTTCTCGGCGGTGGCGGCGTTCGCTGAGCTGGTGCCAGAACTTCGGCAGGATCAGCAGCCCGCCATTGGCCCAGCGTCGGCGCTGGACGACCAATGAACCGAAATCCGGGGGAGTGGCGCTGTAGCTCAGGCGTTCGGGGTAGTTTGACAGGCCCCATCCGTGTGCTCCGAGGTCGATGCTGGATTCCGTGTCCTCGATGACGGTGCGGTCCTGGATGTATGTGTGGATTTCGTAGCCACCGACTGTCTGCGTCTCACGGATGTCCAGCAGCGCACGCTTGCGGATGATGGCGTTGGCGCCGACCCAGAACGTCGCGCCGTATCGGGTCATGCCCTGATGGAGGATGTGTTGGATGTCGGTGGTGGCTCCGGCCACGCGCTCGATGCGGGTGGGTGCTCCGCGGAAGGAGGAATAGGGCGTTTGGGTGACCGCGACGCGAGAGTTCTCATCCGATTCGAGGAAATAGACCAGCCGCAGGCAGTAGTCCCTCAGGAGCAGTGAATCCGCGTCAAGGGTCAGCAGGTACTCGGAGTCCGGAATATACAGGACCGAGGCATCCTGCAACGGGTCCGCGCCGGTGTCGACCGGCCGCAGGACAGTTGCATCTCCGCGTTGGTCCGGTATCCAGCTCGTGCCCATGAGCGAGATGAAGGAGTTGAGGTTCATCGCCTTGTTCGCCTCCTGTGAGAGGTTTGCATAGCGCTTGCGTTCAAAATTGCTGAGCCGGGTGGTGAAAATCCGCACCAGGCGCACGTGCAGTTCCGTGAGTCGCTCGGGTTCCAGTTCCGCGTTCTGCGCCTGCGCTGCGCTGAGTGCGATCAACGTCAGACGCAATTCGCGGGCCAGCCCCATGAGGACAGAGTCAACGAAGAACTCGTCCACGTGGTCATTGATGGGTTCGGCCTCGCTCATGGCCTCAATCCACAAAGCCGCCTCGCGATAGGCGGAGGCCGTACCCGGGAGCAGTTCGGCCGGTGTTGCGCCGTCGGCCAGATGCGCCTCGAAGAGACGCTGGGCCGCTTCGGCTGCGGCACGCGGTGTTTCCAGGGCGTCGCCGATTTCTCCGACGAGGCGCCGCGTTGTTTCCAGCCTTGCCAGGACAACGGGGTCGGTCGGGTTCGGGTTGTCGTCGATCAGTAGGACCACACGCAGGTCCGCGAACTCCTGCAGTGCGGCGGACCAAAGGGTCTGTCTCACGACGCCGGGTTCCTCGGCATAGCTGGGAACCAGCGTGGTGATGGAGCGGTCGTAGACCCGGAAATGGCGATCCAGCTCGCCGCGGGGCACCCGGCGGTGCGCGGCAAAGCGATGCAGCGCAGCTTGCCGTGCGGTGAGATACATGAGTGCGGAAAACGTCAGGAACGAGACCACCGTCAGGTACATGACGGCCTCGAACTGAAAGCGGAAACCGGCTTCCGGGTTGTTTGCCAATTGGCGGAAAATTGTCGATACCACGTAGGTCACCCAGGCCAGGACGGTCACCACGATGCCGACACGGCCCCATGCGATTTTTTGTCGGGACGGTGCCGGATGGACGATCGACAGCGGTTCGGATCGTTTCTCCGAACCCCATTGCCGTTTCCGGATTGGTTCGGGGACCTCTAAGGCTTCAGGGGCGGGGCATGGCGCGTCCGTGGCGACGACAACCAAATCCTCGTCGTTTACCGTCAAAATTTTCCTGCCCCCCGGTAGTGAATGATGGGCCAAGTGTAGTCAACGCCACATTTTTGCCGAATTTATTGATTCTATAGTAGTGCCCTATGCTTGCAAGGCAGGTCACATTTCGACTCGTCATGTGGCGCGTATCTGCCGAGTTCTTGGCCGCCGTTCCCATGTCTTTGCAAGGTCATTGGCGGCCGGCGGTGGGCACCATTCGTTCGAGACGCCGTTCGTTGTTGCGGCTTTGGAGGCACAGTTGAGTCGTATCGATGGGCGACGCCTTTCCTGGGGCCGCGTGTTGTTTGTTGCCGCGGTTATTGGGGCAACAATATGGGCCGGACTGCACTATTGGACGTCGAACCGCGATGCGGCGCGGGCCGCGGAATCCGGGCATTGGTTCGGGGCATACATTGACGCCACGTCCACCCCGTTTTATCCGATCGCGGAGGACGTAGGGAAACATGAACGCGTCGTGCTTGGCTTCGCGGTTGCCAACCCCAAGCACCCGTGCGCGCCGTCCTGGGGAGGTTACTACTCCATGGATGCCGCCAACGAGACTTTCGACCTGGATCGCCAGGTCGCCCGCGTGCGTGAGCAGGGAGGCGAGGTGGTTATTTCCACCGGTGGATTGCTGAACGACGAATTGGCGACAGCGTGCACGGACAGGAAAAAAGTGGTTGCCGGCTACGAGGGCCTGTTGAAGCGCTACCAATCCACCACGCTGGATTTGGACGTCGAGGGAAACGACCTCGAGGATATTGCTTCCGGCCTGCGACGTGCGTCTGCCGTGGCCGCAGTGCAACAACGCGCCGCGGCCGATGGGCGCCGGGTTGAAGTTTGGGTCACGCTGCCGGTGGACACTGGGGGGCTTACGGCCAGCGGGCTTGGCGAAGTGCACAGGTTGCTTGACGGAGGGGTCGACCTGGCTGGAATCAACTTGATGACAATGAACTTCGGAGAGACCAGGGGAGCCAACCAATCCATGGCTGCGGCATCCGAGCAGGCCGCCAAGAGCGCACACGGACAATTGCTGGATCTCTACAAGGGCTTGGGCAAGGTAACCGGCGAGCAAACGATGTGGTCGAAAATAGGGTTGACCCCGATGATCGGACAAAATGATCTGCGGGGAGAAATTTTCACCGTCGAGGATGCTGTCTCGCTGCACGCCTTTGCCATGGCCAACGGGGTGGGACGGATTTCAATGTGGTCAGCCAACCGTGATGCGGGCTGCGGACCGAACATGCCGGAAAGCGAGCGCGTTTCAAACAACTGCAGCGGAACCGATCAAGCCAAGGGGGAGTTCGGGATGCTGCTCTCCAGCGGGGTGGGATCTGCTTCCTGGTCGACGGAACCCCGGCCCTCCGCGGTGCCGGTGCCGGAAGAGACTGCGATCGTCGACGACCCGGCAAAAAGCCCTTTCCCGGTCTGGAATCCGGATGCCGCGTACCCGGAATCCGAGCGCGTTGTCTGGCGTGGAAATGTCTACGAGGCCAAATGGTGGACGCAGGGCGACACCCCGGACCAGCCAGTGGCCGATGTCGTGGCCACCCCGTGGCTGCTGATCGGACCCGTGTTGCCCGGTGACAAGCCGGCACCGGTGCCGACTGTGCCGACGGGCCTTTATCCGAAGTGGTCGGCCTCGACGGTGTACAACAAATCGGATCGGATCATCTTTGACGGGCGCGTCTTCGAATCCAAGTGGTGGAACCAGGGCGAAAGCCCTGAGGCTGCGCTGCAGGGAGCGGTCAATTCGCCGTGGTTGCGCTTGTCGAACGCCCAGCTAAAGAAACTGCTGGACGCGCCTGTCTCAAAGTACCCATAAGGGGCCTGACTAGTTCCGGCCCTGCTCTGCCAGGGTCTGAAGTCGAATGACCTTGTCCCGTTCGCGCTGCGCTTCGTCATCTCGGCCCAGTTCGGTGAGGATCTGTGCCCAGAGCAGATGAACCGAGACATGTTCGGAATCGTCGCTGTAAGAAGCCGAGCCCAGGGCTTCCTGCAAGATATCGGAGGCTTTCTGCAGTTCGCCCACGACCATGTTCCAGCGTGCCCGTGTGGTGGCCAAGCCAACCAGTTCAGACTCGCTGCCCCCGATGATGCCATAGGCCAGTTGGGCTCGGTCAATGCAGTGGAGGGTTTGATCGTTGGCAATCCCGGCTTGTAATTGCACGTCGGCGATCGCCTTGTTGAAACGTGCCCACGCATGCATATCGTTGGTCGGTGCAAGGAGTTCGCCGGCGCGGTCGTGGTAGTCCAGTCCCTCTACGTGCTGTCCGTGGGCCAGAGCAAGATTGCCCAACGTCCAGTATCCACTGCTGGCGACTTTGGAGTTGCTGATGCGATCGAGGATCGCTTTCAGATCTTCCCTAAGGCTCCACGCATCATCGATCATCCCGGCTTCCACGAGGCTGGCGATGAGCCCCTGGTAAGCCTCCGCACGGAGGCCAAGATGGCCGTCGAGCGTGTTTAGCGCGGTCAGCGCTTCACGGGCGGCGGCGATCGCGGGAACATGCTGGGATTTGTTGCGCAGCGCGGATGCTCGAATGAGCAGCGCCTTGGCCGTCAACTCGGGGTTCAATGCTGAAATGGGCGAACCCAAGAGGAGTTCGGAGGTTCGCAAAGCCGCGCTGTATGACCCGGTTAGAATCTCGGATTGACCGATTATGTGGATGAAATCCCATTCTTTTGACGACTCGCCCATCGCCGCATAGGCGCGGGCGCAGGCTTCGGCGGCATCGGAAATCAGGTGCTGGTCCTCGGCTAGCCGGGCCTTGCGGAGGAGCGCCTCACAACGGAACGCTTCGGCTTCTAGTGAGCGGGAATGCATAGTTCAATTATGGTCCATGTGAGGGTCTTGCGGTGCTGCAAGTGGAACGGTTACGTCAAGCCTCGACCCTTTCTGCGGGATAGGGGTGTGCGCAACTTCAGAGAAATCTTGATTCATTTTTGCGATTAACACCCCATACGCTCAGGTCGGAGCTAGAATCTGAATTTGGGGTGGCCGACCTTATGAAGTGTCGGTGGAACGGGCGAAGCCTCGAAGGTGCCCACAATATCGACAGAGATGGAGTTCCCTTGAAGAAGCTCATAGGCGCAGCGCTTGCAACGTTGGTTCTGGCAGGCGGCGTGTTCCTCGGCGGCGCAACAGCCAACCAGCAGGATGACGCCAGCCAGGCCGGTGGCTTCGGCCAGACCGGCGGCATCAGCCAGCTCTCCGGAAACAACAACTGGCCTTTCTAGAGCCGGATACATCGGGGCAGTGCCGTTCAATGGACGGCACTGCCCCGTATTGCGGCACCGTAGGGGCGCTGCAGAGTGAATGCCGACGATTACAGGTTGCCATCAGGACCCAGCGGTCAGTGGCTTAAACCTTCATCCAGGCCAGAACCACCAGTACACGACGGTGATCGTCCTGGCTGGGCGCCAGACCCATCTTGGTGAAAATCGAGGATATGTTCTTTTCCACGGCACCGGCTGACAGGAACAAGGTGGCCGCGATGGCGGCATTCGTGCGTCCCTCGGCCATGAGTTCGAGGACCTCGCGTTCCCGCTGCGTGAGCGTGGCCATCGGGTCGGTTCGTGGCTTGCTGAAGGCCGCAGAGACAACCTCCGGATCCAGTACGACGCCGCCGGCCTGGATACGTTCCAAGGCATCCATCATTTCCTCGAGCCGGGCAATGCGGTCCTTGAGCAGGTAACCAAGCCCGCCGGCTCCGGGCGCCGAGGCGCTGGCCAACAAGTCGGTGGCGTAGGTGAGCTCGACGTATTGGGAGAGCACCAGAATGCCGATGTGCGGGTATTTACCGCGGATCTGTTGTGCGGCACGCAGGCCCTCGTCGCTGAAACCGGGCGGCATGCGCACGTCGGTCAGCACCACGTCGGGGGAAAACTCCTCGACCGCATCAAGCAATTCGTCCTTGTTCGCGACTGCGGCGAGGACCTCGGCGCCGCCTTCGCGGAGCAATCGCACCAAACCTTCACGGAGCAGGACTGAATCTTCGGCTATGACGATGCGCACGGAATCCAGCTTATCGGCATTGCCCGCGAAGACAGCTTAGCCATCTGTTCCCAAGGGAATGGAAACGGAGATGACGGTTCCCGCGTTCTCGGGGGAATCCACGGTGAGCGTACCGTCAACACCGGCCAAGCGATCGGCCAGTCCCGCCAAACCGGTGCCCTTGCCGAGGTGGGCTCCGCCGACGCCGTCGTCGCGGACCTGAAGGGCCAGATGTCCGTCGGCGACGTCCAGCAGTAGCCGGCACCCCGTGGCCCTGGAGTGCTTTGCGGCGTTGGTCAGGGATTCGACGCCGGCAAAATAGGCTGCCTGTTCGATGGCCACCGCAAACCTGCCGTGAGCCGGCTCCGTGGCCTCGACGATCACCGGGATCGGGGATCTGGCCGCCGACGCCTCAAGGGCGGGCACGAGCCCGCGGTCAACCAACACCGGGGGAGCGATGCCGCGGGACAATGCCCGCAATTCGGCCAATGCGCCCCGGGATTGCTCGAGGGCGGAGTCGAGCAACTCCTTGGTTGCGGAATCCTGCGGGTCGAGCCGGCGCTTGGCGGCCTCGAGGTCCATGTTCATGCGGACCATGCGTTGCTGCGGGCCGTCGTGGATATCGCGTTCGATCTTGCGCAACGTGTCGGCCTCGGCTGCAATCACCGAACTGCGGGAGTTGGTCAGGCGATCGGCTTCCTCGCGCATCGCCTGCCGTTCGTTGGTCAACAAACCGACGGCCAGGGCGCGCTGCAACAGGGCCAAGCCGCGGGAGATCGGAGGCAGCGTGAACAGGAAGGCCAAGCCCAGTCCGATCTGGATCCATACGTGGTAGGCGGGGTCAACGCGGAGGATGTCCAACAGGCTGACGTTCGACTCGGGCAGATAGCGTTCCCAAATCCATTGGGTGATTCCGCCCAGGGCCGCGGCGATCCAGCTGATGGTCACCGAAAATGCAAGCACCCGCACGGGGAAGGAGACCACGGCATGGATCAGGTCCTTCCAGCGTTGGCCGTCGCGCAGCGGGTCGAGCATGCGGCGCATGGTCGAGTCCGCGGTGGAACGCCTGTAGTAGGTCGGCGGCAGCTGGCCCGTCGCCCACGTGGCAATCCGCCGCTCGGCCCCGGCGAAGAAGGTGGCGGTGAACAGCGCGCCGAGCAGGATGAATATGCCGATGTAAATGATGACGGTGGCGATGCCCAGCGAGAACAGGGTGACGGCCAGCGTGAAGGCAATGGTGCCGGTGAAAAATGCCGACAGGTTGTAGGCGAGATCGCGCCCGAGCCGACGGCCGGGTACGTTCCGGGCTGGGGCGGATGCTGGTTGAGTCATGGCTTGTGTCTTTCGCTGGACCGCATTGTCTTGCCCTAATTCTTTCGCGGCCGGAGCGCCGGCGTCTGCCGGGCACGCCATCGATTGCCGCAGGGATTCCCCGACGCGGCGGGTGGGGTTAACCCCACCGTTGTCGGTTCAGCCCCCGGCTTTCTGGGAGATGGACAAATCGCTCCACAAATCGCGGCGTGTTGCATCCAGCGTGTCTTGCGCCCACCTGCCCATGGTTGAGTAGGCAACGTCGCGAATGCCCTGCGGGGAGAGGAAGATGTCGTGGAAGGCACCGTCAATGCGACGGATGCAGACTTCCGGGCCGAGGTCCACGGCGCGCGCCGCGACCGCCTGAACGTTCAACGCCACGTCGGCGGCCTTGGCGTTCTCGCTCCAGCGCGGCTGGAGGTAGCTCTTTTGCGAGAGCATCACCAGCGCCGGGCAATCCAGGTTCAGGCCCCGTGCCACGCGGGCCTGCGCGGTGAAGACGGCATGCAAGAAACCCGGGGTCAACGTGAACCCCTGTTCTGGGCGCCAGGAAAGGTCATAGTCCCATTCGCCGTCGAATGCGGTCGAGACGGCACGGGTATAGATCCCCGGATCGATGGTCGGCAACGGGCGTGCCGGGTTGATCCGGGAACCGGCTGCCAGCCACGGGGCTACAGCGGAGCGCACGACCCCGCTGGCCTGGAACTCGAGCCAGGGGCTGTTCAGTACCAAGGCGCTGACGCGTCCCGGGTTGTTCCCCGCCCAAAGGCTTGCAGTTAGTCCGCCGGTTGAATGTCCCAGCAGGACAAGCTCCCGGTTGCTTTCCCCGCGGCCGGCACCCTGCCCCATGAGGTGCAATGCCGCATCGATTTCCACCCCGTAGTCGGCGAGGTCGGTGATGAATCCGGGGATCTGGCCGGGGCGCAGGCTGCGCCCATAGCGCCGCAGGTCAAGCGCGAAGAACCTGGCCCCGCGTGACGTCCAGAACCTGGCAAGGTCTTTTTGGAAGAAATAGTCCGACCAACCATGGATGTAAAGCACATCGATGTTCTGGAATTGAGGAACCGGCCCCGTCGGGGCATCGGTGCAACGAACCAACGTTGCCTCGTCGCCGCCGGGCAGAAGCAGTGTGTGCTGTTCGAACCCGGGGCCGAGCACATCGGCTATCCACTGAACCATGTTCCCTACCCTATGGCACTGTTGGCCGCATTGCCCGAAAACCTTTTTTCCATAGCACCGATGACATGGACCTATTCGATGGAACGTGACGGGGGATGCCACAGCCCGCGGCGCGCCGGGCCCTGCCACCGGATGGGCGCACTCCGGATGGCACGGTTGCGCAACGTCTCTTCTTCCGAGACCTGGTCGGCGCAATCCCCGAACATGTGCCGGAAAACCACCTGAAAATCCAGATTTAGTCGTCTTCCTTGTCGCCGGGAGCATCAAATTCGAACGCCACGGCCGATGCTTTGGCCAGTTCGAGCACCAGCGGTTTGAGCAAGACGGGTGGAATCGAAAGCATGTTCCCGATGGCAACCAAACCTTCGTCGCGGAGGCTCTCCAGCCGCTGCCAAGCTTGGGCAATGACCTGGGGGTCTCCACGCGGATCCGCGTCGGCGAGGCCTCGTACCGGATGCCTGAGTATCTCGACGCTCAGGGGTTCGACGCTGGCCTCGAGCAGGAAATAGCGGGTGAGGTAACCCAACTCCAAGGTGGTGTCGCGGTCGCTGGTTTCCTCCGCCACTGACCGGTACATGTGCCGAGCCACCGCCCGTACGGCGGAGACGACATCATCGGGGTTTCCCGCAAGGAACCTTTCAGCACGTCCAGCGAGATAGGCCCGTGTCGGTGACAAACGGATGAGCTCTGCGTCCACCAGCGCATCCCAATACAGTTTGAGCCGCAACACATGGCTCGCGTTCTTGAATACGACCGGTCCATTTTGGGGGCGCGGCCAGATGAACGGTGTCTCGGCATCGTCCACGGCAACGACATCCAGACTCGCGGCGGCCTCGTGAACGAGTTTGCGGTGTAGGACCTTGGTGGAGGTTGTCTCTCGTTTGTCGCCAAACCACGTCAAGAACGACCTCATCCGCGACGTGAGATTGAGTTCCTCGACCGCTGACAAGGCTTCTTGCCCGCTGAGCCTGGGAATCTTGATCAGTGCAGCCTGGAGTTCCGGGATGTCGGAATAACGCGGGCCAGGCTCGGGAATCAGAAGGCGGTCGAAATAGCTCTTGATCCGGCGAAATTCTTCGCGCGTTCCACTCCATGTGCCCGTGGTGCTGAGAAAACGAAGATAGGCTCCGATGACACTGGCCATGTCCCGAAAATCACCGGATTTTTTCGAGAACATGAAGTCGTCCAGGGCGGTGGCAAACGGGTACAGGCTCAGTGCAGTGAGCTTTCGATCGCCGTTGATGGCTGCATAGCGCCGAAGAAAGTTCGTTATCGATGACCTGAGTAGATCTCCCTGGAAAGCCAGCTGCTCTTGGGCGCACCATTGCTCAAATGCACCGAGAACTCGGGGAAGCTCATGCCGGATGCGGATGTCATCGATCGAAATGACAACATCGGATAGGTGCCCGCTCGACAAATGCTCTCGGGCTTTTTGGTTTTTTGCGGATTCGGGATCTTTGTCCGACATTGGCATCCCACGGGTTGAACGTAGCGGGCCAGCCCGTCGCTGAAGCGCGGCCGGTGTTGCCTAGAGCGTACTGGTGCAAGGTTGCAGATGGAACAGGGAGGTGGACTTTCACGCTTTTGGACGAAACTGCCGAGAACGCCGTCTTGGCGCTTTGTCCTTGGCGCCCTTCGAATCCGATCGACCCCACCTCGGTCCATCAATTGCCTGGAGCGAACCGTGCCGGGGCCGATAACGTGACAGCCATGATTCCGACCTGCAAGGGACTGCCGGGAATCCATCGGGCGCGGTGGGAGCGAACTTCCGACTGAGGCTTGGGAACCCGTGACCATTGCCTGATTGACCAGCCGCGGTGCAGGATTTACCGGTCCGCGGATGGCGTGGTGACCCATTTGCCGCCGTGGCAAGGCCGATGCTCCGATGCCCCGGAGCAAACGGCGAGTAGCGCGGGACAGGCAATAATGCACTCATGACCAAATCGTTCACGCTGGTGCAGCTGAGGTATTTCGGGGCCGTGGCCAAGTTGGAGAACATGACGGCGGCCGCCGCCGAGCTTAATGTCACCCAGTCCACACTCTCTTCGGCACTGAGCCGACTCGAACAGGAGTTGGGCGCCTCGCTCTTTACCCGTCTCTCCAGCAAGGGGTTGCGGCTGACGCCTGCTGGCAAGCGGTTGCTTCTGGGGTCGCAGGCGTTCCTTGAGGATGCCGAGCTGCTCTACCAGTCGGTGCGGGACGAAGGGGAAGCCCTGGCCGGTGAGCTCGTGGTGGGCATCTACTTGCCGCTGGCTCCCTTCAAGGCCCCCGTGATCCTGCAGGCATTCGAGACCGCCTATCCGAATGTGAAAGTCAGCTTCCACGAGGGGGACCAGGAGTCGCTGCGCCAGGCACTGCTGGACGGCGTCTGCGAGCTGGCCCTGATGTATGACCTCGGGGTGGGTCCCGAGTTCGAGCGTCGCGTTCTGGAACGGATCCCTCCTCACGTACTGGTGTCGGCGGAGCACCCTCGGGCGGCCGCGCCCGAGGAGCCTGTCAGCCTGCTGGATTTTGCCAGCGAGCCGTTCATCCTGCTGGACATGAAGCACACGCGGGAGTATTACCTCGACATGTTCAAACGTGTCGGCATCAGCCCGTTGGTCCGGCACAAGGTTTCCGGCTATGAGACGGTTCGTTCGTATGTGGCCCGCGGCCAAGGGTTTTCGCTGCTGAACCAGCGGTTGCTCCACGATTCCACGTATGCCGGCGGTGCGGTGGTGCCGTTGCGCATCATTGAGGACCTTCCGCCGATCGAGGTGTCGCTGGTTCGTCCGCTGGGGGCCAAGCCCACCAAAAAATCAATGGCCTTTGAACAAATCTGCGAAAAGCTCTACGGGCACGAAAGCTGAGCCGGGCCGGGCGCCGCATCCATTTCCGATCGATTTTATCGATTGGGGTAACCGAAATTCTCCGTTGGAACAATGTGACTGCGGTCACGAAGATTGATGCAGGAACCTTAGATATCGCACCGGAGGTCACCCACCCCTTCCGGTACCGCAGATCCAGGAGCGACGATGCAAACCACGACCGAACAGCAAGGCGCGCAACCAACGACGATTGAAGTCCACAAGCCCGCCTCGGGCATGCAGAAGCGGGTCCTGGCCGGCGGCAGCATCGGCCAGTTCATCGAATTTTACGACTTCACCCTGTACGGGCTCTCCGCGGTCGTCTTGTCCCAGCTTTTCTTCCCCGGCACCAGCGCCCTCGCCGGCCTGCTGGCCACGTTCGCCACGTTCGGCGTGGCGTTCCTGGTTCGCCCGCTGGGCGGACTGTTCTTCGGCGCCTTGGGCGACAAGATCGGGCGCCGCAAGGTCCTGTTCATCACCCTGCTTTCCATCGGTGCCGCCACCGCGACGATCGGGTTGCTGCCCACCCATGCGACCATCGGTGCGATGGCGCCGGTGCTGCTGGTGCTCTGCCGCATGGTCCAGGGATTCTCCGCCGGCGGGGAATCCGTCGGTGCCCCGGCATTTGTCTTTGAGCACGCGCCGATCAACAAGCGCGGCTTCTGGCTGAACATCACCCTGGCGGCAACCGCGCTGCCCTCGGTCTTCGGCGGTGCGCTGATCCTGGTGCTCTCGAGCTCAATGTCCTCCGAGGCGTTCATGTCCTGGGGCTGGCGCATCCCGTTCCTCATCGCGCTGCCCATGGCCCTCTTCGGGCTCTGGATCCGCGCCAAGACCGAGGAATCCGATGCCTTCAAGGCGGTGCTGGCCAAGGAACAGGCCAAGGAATACAGCCCGATCCGCGAAGCGTTCGCCGAGAACAAGGTCCGCATGCTGCAGGTCATCTTCGTGATGGGGCTGACCGCCATGGGCTTCTACTTCCTCTCCGGATACTTCGTCTCCTATGTCCAGACCACCGGCAAGCTCAGCCGCGAGCACTCGCTGCTCGCCAACGCGGCCGCCATGCTGCTCTACGCGTTGCTGCTGCCCATCGGCGGAATGATCGGCGACAAGGTCGGGCGCAAGCCGATGCTCGTCGCCGGTTCCGCGGCCCTTGCCCTGCTTGCCATACCCTGCTTCATGCTCGTCACCAGCGGGTCGCTGCCGCTGGCGATCGCCGGCCAGCTGCTCTTTGTCATCCCGATGTGCATCTACGGCGGCGGCGCGTACACGTTCTTCGTGGAAATCTTCACCACCCGCACACGATTCACCTCCGCCGCCATCAGCTACAACGTCGCCTATGCGATCTTCGGCGGATCCGCCCCGTTCATCGGCACCTTCCTGGTGTCGCAAACCGGCCTGAGCGCGGCTCCCGGATACTACATGGCGGCCGCCGCGGTGATTGTCTTCCTGCTGCTGACCCTCACCAAGGTCCCCGAAACCCGCCGCCGCGTCGGCTAGCCAAACCCGCCCCACCCGCACAATCCCCCTGAACCACCGCTAGGAGCACCACCCCCATGAGTGACACAACATTCCTCGCCGACTTCCACCACGTAGCCACCTTCGGGGCCACCGGCAACAACGGCGTAGAGCGCCAGGCCGCCACCCCCGAGGACAAACTCAGCCGCGACTGGTTCGCCGGATTCGCCGCGGAACGCGGCTGGGAGGTGCGCGTCGACGGGATCGGGAACATGTTCGCGCTGATCGACCTGGTCCCCGGCGCCCCCTACATCCTGCTGGGCTCCCACCTGGATTCCCAGCCGCTGGGCGGGCGCTTCGACGGGGCCTACGGGGTGCTGGCGGGGCTGCACGCTGCCGAACGCGTGGCCGAACGCTTGGCCGCCGAAGGCGCCGTACCGGAGTTCAACCTTGCGGTGGTGAACTGGTTCAACGAGGAAGGCGGGCGCTTCGCCCCCTCCATCATGGGCTCCTCGGTCTTCGCCGGGCTCATGGACCAGGACAAGATGCTCGCGGTCAAGGACCTGGCCGGCACCACCGTCGCCGAGGCGCTGGGTGCCATCGGCTACCTGGGCACCGACGAACGCCCGGAACTCGCCGGCTACGCCGAGATCCACATCGAGCAGGGCCGGATCCTGGAACGCGAGGGCATCACGCTCGGGGCCGTCGACTACTCCTGGTACACCCAGAAGCTGGACATCGAAGTCCTGGGCGAACAGTCCCACACCGGGGCCACGGCCATGGCCGACCGCCACGATGCACTGGTGGCGGCCTCCAAGGTGGTTCTGCTGGTCCACGGCGTCACGGCGAAGTTCGACGACGAGGCACTGGTTTCCTCGGTGGGCCAGCTGACCCTGGAACCCAACTCGCCGATCGTGGTGGCCCGCCGCGTGCACCTGGTGGCCGACCTGCGCGCGGCATCGCCGCAGATCGTCGCCGAGGCGAGGGCCTCGCTGCTGGCCGACATCGCGCAGATCGCCAAGGACCACGACATCCGCATCAACGTCAACGATTTCGACGTCCGCGGGATCCAGTACTACCCGGAAGAGGGGCTGGAGCTGACCGAAAAGGTCGCGGCCAACCTGGGCCTGGGCGTGCGCCGGATCCGCACCATGGCGGGACACGACTCGGTGGCGATGAACAGGATTGTACCCACCGTCATGATGTTCATCCCGTCGGTGGACGGGGTCAGCCACTGCGAACGCGAATTCACGACCGATGAGGACATGTTGGCGGGCGTCCGGGCGCTGGGCGAGGTGGCCTGGGAGATGGTCAACGGGGCACTGGCCGCCGCACCTGTCGACGGGCAGGAACCTGCAAAGGCGGGCGCGGCATGAGCCCGGGCGCAACCACGGCGGTGGACTCGCTGGCCCACCTGTCCGCGACCGAGGCATTGGGGGGATTCCGCTCCCTGGAGATCTCTCCGGTGGAGGTCCTGGAAGCCCAGATCGAACGCATCGAGGCCCACAACGGGGACCGGGACACCGGGATCAACGCCTTCACCGAGACGCTCTTCGACACCGCTCGCCACCGGGCGGCCGTGGCGGCCGACGAGTACGTGCGCCTGGCCAGGGACGGTGGGCCGGTTCCCGCGCTGCTGGGCCTCACCGTGGCCACCAAGGAAAAACACGGCATTGCCGGGCTAAGGCTCGAACAGGGGCTTGCGGCCCACCGCGGACGCATTGCGGCGGCCGACCACCCGGTGGTGGAAAGGCTGAATATGGCAGGCGGGATCATCCACGCCCGCACCACCAGCCCCGAATTCAGCTGCGCCACCACCACGCATTCGCCCATGTGGGGGACCACCCGAAACCCGTGGAACCTGCAGGCCTCTCCGGGCGGCTCCTCCGGCGGGGCCGGTGCCGCGCTGGTCGCCGGATTCACCACCCTGGCCACCGCCTCCGACATTGCCGGTTCCACCCGCATCCCCGCGGGATTCACCGGGACCGTGGGCTACAAGGCGCCCTACGGCCGGATCCCCGGATTCTCGGCGCTTGCCGCGGACTGGTACCGCGGGGACGGGCCGATGGGCCGAACCGTTGCCGACACCGCGCTGCTGGCCTCGGTCATGTCTGGCCGCCACGCCGCGGACCACGGCTCCTGGGGAGGGAACGGGATAAACCCGTTGGCCGGCGGATCCGTCGAGGGGCTGCGCATCGGGCTGTCGCTCACCCTGGGCGATTACCCGGTGGCCCCCGAGATCCGTGAGAACACCCTGGCCGTGGCCCGCGCGCTTGAAGCGGCCGGGGCGACCGTCGTCCCCGTCGACCTGCCCTGGACCACGGGCCGGATCACGGAGACGATCTTCGCCCACTTCGGGCACATCCTGGGCCCGGCCATGGCCGTGGAGACCGCCGGGACCGAGGACCGGCTGGCCGCCTACACTGCGCGCTTCATTGCGGATGCCGCTGCCGCCGCAAGGCGGAACACGCTGGTGGAGTCCCTCGGCATGG
Organism: Paeniglutamicibacter kerguelensis; assembly: GCF_017876535.1. Lineage (NCBI taxonomy): Bacteria > Bacillati > Actinomycetota > Actinomycetes > Micrococcales > Micrococcaceae > Paeniglutamicibacter > Paeniglutamicibacter kerguelensis. The sequence goes on along the minus strand of NZ_JAGIOF010000004.1, from coordinate 172,042 downwards.
ATGCGGCACTGCAAGGCGAACTGGCCGCCGCCATGGCGGGCCTCGATGCCCTGCTCTGCCCGACCTCCGCCGTGGCGTCGCTCGCCGCGGACGGGGACTACCTCAACGGGATCGACACTGCCGAGCGCCACCTGGGCCACTACTGGGAAGCACACATGACCAGCCCCTTCAACGTGGCCAACCGCTGCCCCGTGCTCTCCGTTCCCAGCGGCATGTCCGCCGACGGGGTGCCCACGGGGGTGCAGGTCGTCGGGCACCCGTTTGCCGAAACCATGGCCTTCCGGGTGGCGGCGGCCGTCGAGTCGCTGGTTCCGTCCCTGGGTAGCCCGGTGCTCGCCTAGGTACCGCCTTATGTGGATTGCCGTTCATGCAGCGGCACCGCAGCGGCAGAATCCACCGGCCGTTAACCTCCCGGTGGTTATGATTGTGGATGCAAAATCTGGTGGAGGAAAAGTGAGTTCCGGGCTGCAGCGAAGGCTGGGGACCCAGGACGCAGTCATGATCGGTCTGGGATCCATGATCGGCGCCGGCCTCTTTTCCGCCTTCACGCCGGCGGCTGCCTCTGCAGGGTCTGCCCTGTTGGTGTCCCTGTTCCTGGCTGCGGCACTGGCCTACGCGAATGCCCGTTCCAGCGCCCAATTGGCGGCACGGTATCCCACCTCCGGGGGCACCTACGCCTACGGCAGAGAAGTGCTGGGCCCCTGGCCCGGATTCATCGCCGGTTGGGGGTTCGTGGTGGGCAAGACTGCCTCGGCGGCTGCCATGGCGCTGACTTTTGCCACCTATGCGGTGCCCGAATCATGGGTCAAACCAGTCGCAGCGGGGGCCGTTGCGCTGCTCGTCGGAGTCAATTATCTAGGGGTCACCCGGACGGCGGCAGCCGCACGAGTCATCGTGATGTCGGTGCTCGCACTCCTGGCGATCGTGTTGATCGCGATCCTTGGCGGAATCCAAGATGGTTCGACGGCCGTCTCGGGCGGAAATCCGGGCTTGGCGGGGATACTTCAGGGCGCTGGCCTCCTCTTTTTTGCCTTCGCAGGATACGCCCGCATCGCAACTTTGGGCGAAGAGGTTCGAGACCCCGCGAGGACAATACCTCGAGCCATCGGGTTGAGCCTCGGGATCGTGGTGGGTCTCTACGCCGTTGTGGCGCTGGTGTTGCTTCATAGCCTGGGCGCCGGCGGAATCGCTGGGACCAACAAACCGCTGGCTGCGGCGTTGGGCCAATCGTGGGCGCTGCCGCTGGTGCAGATTGCGGCGGCGCTGGCTTCACTTGGGGCTTTGCTCGCACTCATTGCCGGGATTGGGCGGACGGCCATGGCCATGGCTCGGGAACATGACCTGCCGCATGCGCTGTCTGCCATCCATCCGCGTTTTTCGACGCCGCACCGAGCCGAACTGACAGTGGGTGCGGCCGTCCTGGTGCTCATCGTGTTTTCCGATCTGACCACGGCGATCGGATTCTCATCCTTCGGGGTGCTGGTCTACTACCTGATTGCGAATATTTCGGCCGTCAGGCAGCCGGCCAGCGAAAGACGGAGCCCGCGGTGGGTGGGTATCGCCGGTGCCATCGGTTGCGCGGTGCTGGTGGCCATGCTTCCTGCCACCGCCGTCATCGGCGGCCTGATCATGTTTGCCGCTGGCATTTGCTACAGGTTCCTGCGGCTGTCCATACAGCGGCAGGGTTTCACCCGGCTCTAGCTCGATCCGGGAGTTCCTGCATATATACACAAGTTGAAGTGGTGCTCCCGACCAAATTAGCCAAATTTTTCATGTATTTCCGATGACCAAAACGGTTGGACCACGATCAAGTGTGAACGTTGTCTGAACAAGCGCATGTTGGCATTGAAGCGTGCCCGAATGGGCAGAGAAGATGGTCGCGTTCGTTCGGGAAAACCCGAGATGACCGCCCCATACTGATCACCCAAGGAAAATACCGTGCATTCTTCGCCACGAATCCGTACCTCCGTTGCAGCAACCGTCCTGGCACTGGCTGTTGTTGCTCCCACCGCTGCCATGGCGATGCCAACCGCGCCCAAGGCACCCGTTGAAGCCAAGAAATCCACACAGAATTACAAGGGACTTCCATCCGGAGTAAGCAAGAAAAAGACGCTCGTCATAGGTCTGGACGGCGCGGCGGCAGCACAGATCAACGAGAAGAACACCCCGAACCTGGCCGCATTGGTCAAGAACGGCATGCTTGCGAAGTCGAACCTGTACGCCAACCCCATGGCCCCCACGGTCTCCGGTGCCGGCTGGTCGACGATTGCCACGGGTGTCTGGCCGGACAAGCACAAGGTTCCGGATAACTCGTTCGCCAATCCGAACTACGCGCAGTACCCGGACTACCTCACCCGCCTGGAAATCGCGCGCGCCCAAAGCTCAACCCTGGTCGTCGGCACCTGGTCCCCGATCCCGCAGAAGGTCTTCGGGGAGAAGACCGACCTGCGCCTTGCCGGCGGGAACGATGCGGGCACCACCGCCAAGACCGTCGACTACCTGAAGAACGGCAACCCGGACAGCACCTTCGTGCACCTCGACGAGATCGACGGTGCCGGACACAGCAGCGGAAGCTCCTCGGCCGCCTACGCCAAGGCCCATGCCACGGCCGATGCGCAGATCGGGCAGATCCTTGCGGCAGTTGATGAGCGCAAGGCCAAGAAGAGCGAGGACTGGATGGTTGTCATCACCGCCGACCACGGACACACTCCCGGCGGCGGCCATGGCGGCAGCAGCACCGGGGAACGCGCGACCTTTGTGATCGCCCAGGGCAAGGGCATCGAGGCCGGCTCCGTGCGCCACGACGTCAAGATCTCCGATATCGCCCCCACGGTCTTGAAGCACCAGGGCGTTCGCATCGAAGACGAATGGCAGCTGGATGGACAGGCAGCCGGCACCATCAAGGCCGACGACTTCGATTCATTGCGCCCGCATCTCAAGACGGGCGTTGATGAGACCAAGCCGGGCACGACCACCACGGGGTGGACCACAACGGCCCCGAGCGGCTGGAGCATCGACAATTCGGCCATGCCCGCCGGCGGCGTGACCGAATGGCAGGGCTGGTCCTTTGCGACCGACGAGTTCTGGACCAACGTCGATTTGAACCAAGGCCGCGAAACCAGCGTGCACAACCGCAATGTCTTTGCCGTTGCCGACTCCGACGAATGGGACGACAAGGCGCACGCCGCCGGCCAGTTCGATTCGACCCTCATCAGCCCGAGCTACAAGGTTCGCGGCGGCAAGACGGCAACCCTGTCCTTCGCCTCGAACTACCGGATTGACGGACCGCAGAGCGGCGAGGTCTTCGTCAGCTTCGACGGTGGCGAGCCCCGCCTGCTGAAGTCCTACGACAAGAACTTCAATGGCGTTGAGACCATCAGCATCGACGTTCCGAAGAAGGCCAAGAAGGCCAAGGTCTCCTTCCGCTACACCGGGACCAACAGTGCCTTCTGGACCGTGGACCAGGTGAGCCTGAAGAAGTAGCCGTTCTGCGGGTTGAGGGACGCCATCGCTTCACGGCGCCCCTCAACCCGCGCTTCCCCGGTCCGGAAGCCAGGGGCTACTCGGTTTTGCTTTCCTCCACGTGCGATTCGGGCGGGGGATTGGACTTCAAGCGGGTCTGCGGCCCATGCAGCCGTTGAGCCGACGGGACCGCCCGGCGCAACCTGGCGGTGAACCTTCGCAGATCCAGCAATTGTGAATCCTGGTTGGCCGCTTCCACCTCCAGCCCATAGAAGTCGCCGATGTGATCGACAAAAGCCATCCTCCGCGCCTTTTCGTAGACGCGAACCTCGCGGGAGAACGCCCGATAGGTGGCCCAACAAATCAGGATCAGGACAACGCTGAAGGGCAACGCGATGATGATTGCTGCGGTCTTCAGCGCCTCCAGTCCTCCGGATAGCAATAGCGAAGCCGCCAACAAAGATGTGCTGAGCGTAAAGAAGATCCGGATCCAGTTCTTTGGCTCGACCTCGCCGCCGGTAGCGATCATGCCCATGACCAACGCGCCGGAGTCTGCAGAGGTGACAAAGAAGATCACGATCATGAGGATTGCACCGACAGTCAGCACCGAGCCTGCAGGCAGCTGATCAAGCATGGCAAAGAGGGCGCCTGCGGTATCCACCGTCCCGTCCGGCCCGACGAGGTTTCCGGTGCCCTGCAGCTGGCCGTAAATGGCGGTGCCGCCCAAAACCGAGAACCACAGAATCGTCACCGCAGTTGGAACAAGGATGACACCTGCAACGAATTGGCGGACTGTGCGTCCACGTGAAATACGGGCAATGAAGATGCCGACGAATGGAGCCCACGACATCCACCAACCCCAATAGAAGGTTGTCCAGGTGCCTTGCCAAGCCTCTCCCGCTTCCCCCGTGAACGCGCTGACGTTGAAAGACATGGCGAAGAACGTCTGCAGGTAGTTGCCGGTTGACTGGACGACGTTGCGCAACAGGAATTGGCTTGGCCCGACGACGAGCAGGAACATGACGAAAACCCCGGCCAGGATGAGGTTGGTATTCGACAGCCACTTCATGCCCTTGCCGACACCGGAGAGCACGGAAAAGAGCACCATGGCGGTGACGACGGCGATAATAATGAGGTCGAGCAGCTTCGATTCCTCGATCAACCCGACGCTTTGGAGTCCGGCGCTGATCTGTAGGACACCAAAGCCAAGCGAGGTGGCAACACCGAAAATGGTGCCAACAAGAGCGATGACGTCGATGAGATTGCCGAGTCCTCCATGGACCCTGCGGCCAAGCAACGGTTCCAAGGTCCAACGAATGGAGATCGGGCGCCCTCTGCGGTGGATCGCGTAGGCCAAGGCCAAACCGATCACTACATAGATCGACCATGCATGAACACCCCAGTGAAGGATTGTTTGCGATTGCGCTATCTGGGCAAGCTCCGCGGGGGTTCCCGAAACGCCTGGTTTCGGTGATGCAAAGTGGCTCAGCGGTTCACTTACGCCGTAAAAAACCAAACCGATGCCCATTCCTGCGGCGAAAAGCAGGGCAAACCATGAACCCAGTGAAAACTCTGGTTCGTCCTCATCCTTGCCGAGCTTGATGTCACCGAATTTTCCGAAACCCAACCAGAGGCTGAATCCAACAAAGGCCGTGGCTATGAGTACATAATACCAATTGAAATAACCAATGATCTTGGATTGAATCGAAGCGAAAAGAGCCTCAGCGATATCCGGGGCGATCATGGCGAATGCGACAAAAATGATGATGATCAGGGCAGCGGGCCAAAATACCCACCGATGGACGCGGAGCGATGAACCTGCCGTTTTCTGTTCCGTTGTCATTTGCCGAGCCTAAGGGATCATAGGGGGCAACCTCCAAGTAAAGTGGTTTTGCCCACCAAATTTGCAAAAAAGATATGGAATGTGTTTTTCGGTATGTTTCGGTTTGAAGATACTCCGCCAAAGACTTCGACGTAAGGTCTGGTGCAAGCCGACGGGCTATCAAGCTTGCAAACATCGGCAATGCGAAGGGGCTTGGAAGCTGTTGTGAAAAGGACTTCAGGTGCCCTAGGAAAATGGTGGCGTGCTGCGGGTGAAGATGTGTTGTCCAATAGGTCGCTACGGCCAGAAGCGCTTTTGCCGGATGCCGTCGCGCAGGTGTCATCCGGCGAGTCGCAGTGGCATGACTAAAAACCTGCCCTGATGTTGGCAGCAGCGGGGAAGTCCCGGGCGGCTGATTGATGCGCGTTGGTGCCAGAGTGAGTAGGTTCGCGGATGAAAAGTGAAAACCACGATCCATGGACGAGCAGCCCTTGGCGCCAGGGCGCAGAGCCAATAGAACGGGAATTGCCGGAAATTAATCCATGCTCAGTTCAACAAGGCCGAATTGAGTTGCCCGAATCAGCGTTTGCACTCTGTCACGAACCCCGAACTTGGCCATGATGCGACTGAGGTGTGCCTTGACAGTGGTTTCAGCAACGTGCAGTTCTGCCGCGATTTCCGGATTGTTTCGTCCTCGGGCCAGAAGGCGGAGTACCTCAAGCTCGCGTTCGGATAAGGCGATGGGCGGCATTCCTCCCGGAGCGGAGGTCTTTACCTCGTGCGCTGCGCGGATGGCCTTGATGAGGTCTTGTGAGACGGAGGGGGAAATGGCCGCACTGCCATCAAAGACTGCCTTGACGGCGGCAAGAAGTTCGGCGGGTTCTGAGTCTTTGACCATGTAACCGGCGGCGCCGGCGCGCAGGGCGGGGACGAGGTATTCCTCGGAGGAGAACGCAGTAACCGCCAATACGCCGATACCGGGGTAATTCGTGGTGATGATTTCCGTTGCTTCGACACCGTTCATTCGCGGCATTTGCATATCCATGAGGATGACATCCGGCGTATTCCCAGCACAGAAATTCACGGCTTCGATTCCATTGGTGGCTTCGCCCATCCAGTGGAATCCCGGTGCTGCGTCGAGAATGATCTTGAAGGCTTGGCGCATCAATGGTTCGTTGTCGACAACTAGAACTTGAATATCCGTCACATTTTTGAGTCTAGTGACGAATGGAAGCTTCATCCGCGTGGGCGCGAAAATGACATCAAAATGTGTACAAAAGTACCTATTGACTTCGGGTGTTAGATGCAACAATGAGGTCTATGACGCATAAAACTCGCATATTCGCCACTGTCGCCATGTCCGCTGCCCTGCTGATCCCAGCAGCTATCCCTGCCCAGGCCGCTCCGACCTCCAATTTGGTGGTTTCCGGCCCGATCTCGCAGGGCGCCAACAATCCAGGTGTTAGCACTCTCGGAATGTCTGATGCATTCAATGACTGGGTTTGCCGCAATCTTGGGGCCTTGTGCCGCTAAATCTCCTTGGGTTGGGGGCCCGCTGACTTGGGCCTCCAACCCATAGACAATAGAGGGGTGAAACTTTCGTTGCCCTTCTTATCTGGTCCTGCAGAAGCCGCTTCGTCGTATCCGATTGGACGAAAGATCCTCTTGGTCGCGAGCGGCATTGCCGTGCTCCTTTTGGGCACCGATGTTCTAACTTTCTTGGGCGCAACCGATCCTGTGGTGGCGCAACGCGCTGGCCTCTCCGTGTTGGTGAGTGCTTTGTTTGTTGCCGCTCTGGGTTTGCTCTGGACTCGAACCACTTATGCTGTGATCGTCTCCATGATTGCCATGGTCGCAAGTGTTTGGGCGGGCCAGTATCTTTTTGCGCTCTTTGTCGTGCCATTCCTGGTCGGCATGATTACGCTTGCCGAAGACCGCAAGTACTCTATGCGTTTCTTCGGTGTGACCGTGGTGTGGGTCGGGTCGATCGCCGTCGTTCGCCCACTGGACATAGGTTTTTTGGCCCTGATTCTGCCTTTGCTCGCTCTTGCCTACGCGATTGCTTACTTTTCCCGGAAGATTCAAGCCCAACGCGAAGCCGATAGGGCGCGCATGGCTGAACTCCGCCGCAAGCAACAAGAAGCCGTGGAGGCTGAACGCAAAGCGATCGCGCGGGATCTTCACGATATCGTCGCGCATGACATTACTGTCATCTCCATGCAGGCCAAGGCGGCTGAATTCTCCGGGGACCCAGCGGTGGCCCAGGCCGCACTGAAAGTCATCGGAGCTACTTCCAAGGAAGCGCTCCAAGATCTCCGCGTCATGCTCAATGTTTTGCGCAGCGACGGTTCTGCGACGCGGGTGGACGGTTCCCTTGTCGATTCTGCCGGCAATGCGGCTAGCAGCCTTGAAATCCTTATTGGCGTCGAAATTTTCGCGGAACGTCTTGTGGATCTCGGGCATCCGACGAAAACGGCGGCAGACCCGCGGCTTTCAGGGCTGCCGCAGTCGGCGCAGGCCGCTCTTTACCGGATCCTTCAGGAATCAACGACCAATATCGTCAAGCACGCGGATCGCGATTCGGTGTGCCGGATTGAAGCACTGATTGACGACGGCCGCGTATGGCTCGAGGTGGCCAATAAGCTTCCGAGAAATATGGACTATGAAAGCCTCGCGCGGAGCGAACACAGCTCGGGAATCGTTGGAATGACGGACAGAATGGCCGCCTTTGGCGGAACGCTCACGGCCAGGCGTCAGCGCGGTGACTGGGTCGTTCGTGCCGAGCTGCCGGCCGATATCATCGATTTCGAACGTACCCGGCTCGGGGAAGTGACCCCGAACACGGAAAACAGCTGAGGCAACCTCAGTAACTATGGTCAAAAGTCCAATGTGCAACATTGGGGAGGCCTATAAAGTTATATGTAGATCGACGGAACGGTTGGTCACAGAAAGTCTGAAGAACGTTTTGCGAGTGGCGTTCAAAGACTTTTTATCCAGCACGCCAGACGACGCCAAACTGCGAACCATTCCCCCAAGCTGGTTCGCACCCAGGAATAAGTAAAAGTACTTTCCCCCAAGCAGTACTTTTACGAAACATTCCTCGGGTTGCTGCAACCCCAAGTGCAGCAACCCACGGCGTCGTCAGGCGTGCTGATGACTTTAACGAGTAGGCTCCGCCGGCTGCCGCGGCGGGCCGCAGTGTTCGGTATCACACAGGCCAATGGGAATGATTCAGGCGGTTGCACCGGTTCACATAAGGGCAACCCCAAACGAATCACAAGGAGATTTTCCGTGAGCCTGGAAACCACCGAATCCATTTACTCGAACCTGGCGATTGACAGCGAAACCGCCGACAAGCTTTTCCTCGAGGCGCGCACGGCAAACACCTTCTCCGACGAAGCCGTTTCGGATGAAGCACTGGACACCATCTACGAGCTCACCAAGATGGGCCCGACCATGATGAACAACCAGCCGCTGCGCATCACCTGGGTCAAGAGCCAGGAAGCCCGCGAGGCAGTTGTCGCACACATGATGGAAGGCAACCGCGCCAAGTCGCTGGCCGCACCCTCACTGGCCGTCTTGAGCTACGACGCCGACTGGCACGAGCAGTTCTCGGAGTTCTTCCCGCACGCACCCGAACGCAAGGCGATGTTCGATGAGGACGCCGTCATGCGCGCCGAAATCGCCAAGAACAACGCCTGGATGCAGGCCGGATACTTCATCATGGCCGTTCGCGCTGCAGGCCTGCACGCTGGTCCCATGGGCGGCTTCAACCCTGCCGGTGTGGACACCGTGGTAAACGCCGGCAAGGCACACCACTCGTTCCTGATCGTCAACGTCGGCACCCCGGGCGAAAACCCTTGGTTCGACCGCCTGCCGCGTCTCGACGCAGGCATCGCAACCAGCAGCATCTAAGTTCCTTACGGCTTCGTATAAGAAGCCCGGTATGCCATGAGGCCACGATCGCGTATAGCGATCGTGGCCTCATGGCATACTCGAGCGGTACCTAGCCGAGGACCTCTTCTGCAACTCGCGTCAGCGCACGTTCAAGCGGTGCGCGCAGCACGCGCGGCACACGCAAGTGCTTGCCGATCCGGACCATGCCCTCGGACTCCAGGGCGCGCAGGATCGCTTCGGCGCCGGGGATGGTTTTTTCAAAGAGAGGCTGCAGATGGGCCTGCTCGGGTTCAAGATCGTCAACGGTTGGAACCTGGAAGGCAACGTCGGTGCGGGGTGGGTTGTTTGAACCTGCCTTGCTCAGCAGGGCCGCCGCCATCTGGGTGATGGTGTGGTCGTTCTCCGGGCCGATGGCGTTGAGCAACACGTGGGCGTAGATGCCCTCAGCGATAATGTCCTTGATGCCGCGGGCGCTGAACCCGGAGTCGGCCGCGAGCGCTTCCGCCACCACAGGGGTGGGCACTGCCTTGTCGTCCTGCTTGGTGAGCATGCCTGCGCGCAGCAACGCGTCCCAGTAGGCGCCGAGCTTGGGAATATGGGCCAGCGAGCCCACGGCCGTCCCGGCCTCGGGGACCCAGCGGAAGGATTCCGGCCGGGCATCGGCGTCAAAAACTGCATCTATGCCGATGGCGGCTGCCGCCGAAACCAACTCCGATTCCAGGAGTAGGCCGTTTGGCTGCACCGCACGGCCTTCGCCGACCCAGGCAAGGAGCTGCCGCGCCGTTGCGACCATGGGCAGCTTCGACCATTTTTCATCTGCAGTCGCCTCGTCGAGTTCGGGAACCACGATGGGTGACTCACCGCTCTGGGCGGAAATCAATTCGAAAACGGCCTTGAACTCTTCAACCGTTCCGCTCCACAGGCCGGTCTCGGCCAGGAACAAGACAAACTCCTTGAGGATGCTGGCGCATGCAATGGCCACGTCCTCGCCGATGGCGCGCAGGTCGCCAAATTGAATGGCCAGGGCGTCGTGTTCCAGCTCCGTCACGGAAATCTGGTTGCGAAGTCGCGAGTGCACCGTCAGCAGGGTAACCAAGCCTTCGATGCCGGCTTCGGTGTCGGCAGCGGTGTGCCGTTCGTTGAAGAACGCACGCAATTGCGCGGCGTAGCGCGCCATCGCATTGCGGACCGGCTGCTCGAAGACGGAAGCCCCGTCGCTGGTGCGACGTGCCGGGTGTCCGCTACGTGACTTCGCAGCGGGGGACTTGGACTTGGATTTCGACATGACGTGACTTCCTAGGGATCGGCAGGGTGCTGGATACTAATGACTATTGTGGCGACCGGTGGCCGCATCGTTGCGCCTGGGCGGGCTGCTGGCGTGGCGTTACTCCTCAAAGAGCGAGCGCACGTCATCGGCACTGATCGCCGAGGCAAACGCCGCGTCGTCGTCCAGCACCGCGGTGAAGAGCTTGGCCTTCTTTTCCTTCAACGCCATGACCTTTTCCTCGATGGTGTTCTTGGAGACCATGCGATAGACCATGACATTGCGTTTCTGCCCGATGCGGTGGGCGCGGTCGACAGCCTGGTTTTCCGAGGCGGGGTTCCACCATGGATCCATGAGGAAACAATAATCGGCCTGCGTGAGGTTCAGTCCGAAACCGCCGGCCTTCAGGGAAATCAGGAACACCTGGACCTTGCCGGAGGTGAAGGACTCAATGACCTTGCCACGGTTGGTAGTTGAACCATCCAGGTAGGCATGTTCGATCCCGGCTTCGGTGAGCATTGTGCTCGCCTTGCCCAGGAACGAGGTGAACTGGCTGAAGACCAGCGCGTTGTGGCCCTCGGAAGTGAGGTCCTCGAGCTGTTCCAGCAGGGCCTCGAGCTTGCTGCTGGGCACCGAATGGTACTGGTCGTCGATCAGCGACGCATCGAGCGACAGCTGGCGCAGCTTGGTGAGGGATGAGAACACGGCAAAACGGTTCTTGTCCATGTCTTCGAGCATGCCCAGCACCTTCTGCCGTTCGCGCTGCAAATGGCGCTGGTAGATGGTCCGGTGTTTCGGGCTGAGCTCCAGCTCCAGGATCTGCTCTTGTTTTTCGGGCAGATCGGTGGCGACCAGTTCCTTGGTCCGGCGAAGCATCAGCGGGCGGATGCGCCTGCGCAGGCGGGTCAGGGCTTCGGAATCGCCGTCCTTCTCGATGGGTTTGCGGTAGGTCTCGTCGAAGCGCTTGAGCGTTGCGAAAAGCCCCGGAGCGGCGATGGCGAACATCGACCACAGCTCGGAAAGGTTGTTTTCCATGGGAGTGCCGGTGATGGCCAGCTTGAACCCGGTGGGGAAATCGCGGGCCTGCTTGGCGGCCTGCGTGGCCGGGTTTTTAACGAACTGGGCTTCGTCCAGGACCAGTCCGGAGAACTTGGCGTGGCGGTATTCGTCCTGGTCGATGCGGAACAGGCCGTAGGAGGTGACGACGATGTCGACCTCGTCCGCGATTTCCTGGACCGGAACTCCGCCGCGCTTGATGGTTTCAGTGAGGTAGACGGCCTTGAGCCCGGGGGCGAAACGCCGGGTCTCGGCGACCCAGTTGGAAACGACAGAGGTGGGCGCAACAACCAGGAACGGGGGCATCTTGCCGGCCGAAGGATCGTGTCGGTCCTTGGCGTGCTGGATCAGTGCCAGGGTCTGCAGGGTTTTTCCCAGGCCCATGTCATCGGCCAGCACGCCGCCGAGCGAATGGTCGAAGAGGAACGAGAGCCATTCAAACCCCTCGCGTTGGTACGGGCGGAGGGTGGCGTTGATGCCCGCGGGCACCGGGGCGTGCTCGACGGAGGAGATGTTGACCAGGCTCCCGGCGGAGGTTTTCCATTCCGCCGTGGCTTCGGCATTCGTCGCCAGTTCCTTCAGGTCTTCCCACAGGGACGCCTGGTGCTTGGAAATGCGGACGGTGTCGTCACCGTGCGAATCGGACAGCGAACGGGCCTCCTCGATGAGCCTGCGAAGCTGTTCGTATTCCGGCCGGTCGAGCTCGAAGTACTTCCCGTTGGGCAGCATGAGGTGCTTCTCGTTGTGTGCCAGCGCCTGGAAAAGCTCGGTGAAGGGAACCTTGTTCCCGTCGATCTGTACCTCGACGCCCAGATCGAACCAGTCGTTGGTTTCGGTGTTTTGGGCCGAAACGGTGATCAGCGGGTCGGCGGTGAGTTCCTCGAACTCGGTGGCGGTGCCCTCCGCAATGATGTCCAGGGAGGGAAGCCGTTCGAGGAGCGGCAAGGCCAGCGAAACAAACCGGGCGGCCGGGACGCCGGTCAAGATGGTGGTGTTCGCCTCGGATTCCCCGGAGGGTTTCGAACCGGGGAACAGCGCGGCAAACGCCTCCGGGAAGTCGACCAAGGCTGCGGCGATCCCGCGGTGCAGTGACGTCTCTGCCCTGTGGTCCGGTTCGACGGAGCTCGCGGGCGAATGTCCCATGGGCACGAACGTGCCCGCGTAGTCGTACCCCCAGAACAACTTCACGCCTGGCGCGCCGGCCTTCTCTTTCTTCGGCTTCCGGGGTTGGTCCCTTTCTCCGGCAAGGTGCGTGAGCTTCAGGAGCATCGTGGGAAGCACGGAGGCCGGAACCGATATCGAGTGGTCCGAGGAGACCAGGGGAGTGGCCTTGGCAATTTTGGGCAGGTACTCCCGCTCGAAGTTTTCCCGCCCGTTGGCGGGAATCATGATCTTCTTGTCCGAACGCAGCAGGCCGGTGATGAGCGGGGTCAACCGTTCCTTGGAGGGCGCCAAGTGGATGTTGGCGTTCTTGAGGGTGCTGGAGCTGTCCCACCAATAGACCCCGTGGTCCGAAATCGTCCCGGCGAAGTCGGTGTCGAAGCCGGCAGGAGTTTCGTCGATATGGGGCCGAAGCCGCAGTTTCTTTCCTTCGGAGGCGACGTCGGCACGGACACTCACCGCGTCGTGCACCGTGACGAGGGACTTGGCCGACAAAGCGCGGAATTCGATGCCCAGCGCGGGAGCCTGGGCCAGGTGGTTCCAAACCATCGGGCTCAGGAAGTCACTGGTGAGCAGGTGCGAGCCGTTCCATGCGGCGAAGGAATTGAGCTGCAGCAGCATGCAGAACCACTCGACCTGGAGGGCGTCGTACTCGTTGTCGAACGGCAGCGTCGGGACTTCGCCGCTTCTGGTGTACCTGAAGTGTTGCCACGTGAGATTTCCGGAGACCCAACGGCCCTTTTCGTTCAGCTGGACCGGGCGCATCGTGAGTTCAAGCTTTGAGGTGTGCGGGATTTCCCCGGAATTGATCTTCTCGACGGCGCTGGAGTAGTAACGGGGGCTGGCCTTGGGGCGCAGCTCAAGCTGCACGCCCAGGGAACGTGTTTGCTTCCTTTCGCTGCCGGGTTCCTCGGCACCCATCAGCGCCAATAGCGAGCGTTCCCACGGCGCCCGGGTGTCGGCCTCTTCGAAGTTGGACTCTTCCCACATGAAGGCCAACAAGACGGCCGCGGCATGCTTGCAGTTGTTGCCGACCGGGCAGGTGCAGATGCCGTGTTGCGGGTAGAGGTATCCGTTGCGTACCTGGGAATGGATCGCCGTGCGGTAGATCTTGTTTCCGGACCCGACCACGCTGCCGCGCACGATGCTCATCGGCGGTATCCACGTGGTGTCAAGGACCCGCCCGGTGCTGGCGTATTCCGATCCCCGTTCCATGCTCGTCACGCCTACAAGTTCGGCAATAAGGGTGCTCGAAGCAAGCGTCGGGAAAGCGGAAGTCATGAAATCAGTCTAGGTGGGTTCGCCCACGCGAAGCGTCAAAACAAGCAGGATCACACCTCAAAGCTGAAACCGCGTTTGTCGGTACCGGCTGGTTTCGGTTGGTCCGTCCGTGCCCGCAGGATGCTGGGCTCGCGACGACCTGCCTCTTCTCCCGGGGTGCGTTGCCGCCGACGATCCCGAAGCGTCCCTGCCAACAGCGGAAATGACCGGTGCAACCGACGGCGAAAAATATCCACGGCGGGCACGGCGGCTTGAAGTGTGGCCGACCCGAAGCCCCACTGTAGAAAATGCTGAATATCCTACAAATTTCCGCACTTAATGCAACCCGTGATTCCTTGTGGCTTGCGTCACCGATGAAATGCGAAATGGCGTTGCTTCGCGCCGGTTTCACCGTCAAAGTTGAGTCAAAGTGTTAGCAATTTTCTTGAATGGAGTATGACCATGGCCAGCGCAACGACGCCTGAGCATGTTGTAATCGTAGGCGCCGGGTTCGTGGGCCTGTCCGCTGCCTGGTACTTGCAAGAAGAGGGCGTCAAGGTCACCGTCGTTGACCGCGGCGGCGTGGCCTCGGGCGCCTCGTGGGGCAATGCCGGTTGGTTGACCCCTGCGTTGACCCTTCCAATCGCGGAACCGGCGGTCTTCACCAACGGCCTGAAGATGATGTTCGACCCGGCTTCCCCGTTGTACATTCCGTTGAAGGCCGATGCGAAGCTGCTTCGCTTCCTGGTGGGCTTCGCTTGGCACAGCACCCCGAAGAAGTGGCAGGCGGCCATGCGGATCTACTCGGAGATCGGCACCACCGGCCTGGACGCCTTCGATGAGATCGCCGAAGGCACCAATGCCGGTCCCGGCGTGGTTGAGAAGACCATGCCCGCCAACCCGTTCCTCACCGGCTTCAAGTCGCTGAAGGACCGCGACGGACTGCTCCACGAATTCGACATGATCCACAAGACCGGCGGCAACGTCGAGTTCGACCTGCTCACCGGCGACGAGCTGCGTGCGATCGAACCGACCCTGGCCGACACCGTGGCAGCCGGCGTGGCGATCAAGAACCAGCGTTTCCTGAACCCGCCGAAGTACATGGATTCCCTTGCGGAGTCGGTTATTGCCCGCGGCGGCGACATCGTTGGCGCGTTCAACGTCACCGACATCCGCGACAACGGCAGCTCCGTCACCGTCATTGGTTCCGAGGGCCGTTCGATCACCGCCGACCACGTGGTGATGGCCACCGGCGCCTGGTTGAACGACCTGACCAAGAAGTTCGGCGTGAACGTCGTGGTCCAGGCGGGCCGTGGCTACTCCTTCACCGTGCAGCCCGAGGTCATGCCGACCCACCCGATCTACTTCCCGACCCAGCGTGTGGCCTGCACCCCGCTCGGGGACCGTTTCCGGATTGCCGGCACCATGGAGTTCCGCGATGCGAACCACCAGTTGGAGCCCAAGCGCATCGAGGCCATCGTGGCCGCGGCGACGCCGGTCTACAAGGGAATCAACTGGGAAAACCGCAAGGAAGAGTGGGTTGGCGGACGCCCCTGCACCGCCGACGGCCTGCCGCTGATCGGTGCCACCAAGTCCCCGCGCGTGCACGTCGGTGGCGGACACGGCATGTGGGGCGTGGCCCTTGGCCCGCTGACCGGCAAGATGCTTGCCGCGGGCATCGTGGGCAAGGACAAGCCTGCAGTGGCTCGCCATTTCAACCCGCTGCGCAAGGGTTTCTAGCCTCACGCAGAATTTCCTGAAAAACCCCGGCATCCGGCGCGGAATCATCCCGCACCCGATGCCGGGGTTTTCCTGTTCACGAAGATTTCCACAAAAAGTTGCTATAGCCAACAAATGGGAGCGAATAACTATGGCAAATCGGGATTTTCGTCGATAGCCTGTCCGGAGGTCGAGGCATCTGCCCCGGCCTTTTGGTCACAGGAAGGAAAACTCATGTCAGGTAACAAAGCTGTTGCGTACAAGGGGCCTGGAATCGTCGAGGTCATCGATACGCCGTTTCCCACCTTCGAACTACAAGACGGACCCGGGGTAAACCCGGCCAACGTCGGCAGGAAGGTCCCGCACGGGGTCATCCTGCGAACTGTCACCACCAATATCTGCGGCTCCGACCAACACATGGTCCGTGGCCGGACCACGGCGCCAGAGAACCTGGTGCTCGGGCACGAAATCACCGGCGAGGTCATCGAGGTCGGCCCGGACGTCGAGTTCATCAAGGTCGGTGACATCTGTTCGGTTCCCTTCAACATTTCCTGTGGCCGCTGCCGGAACTGCAAGGAAAGAAAGACGGGCATCTGCCTGAACGTCAACCCGGATCGCCCCGGCAGTGCCTACGGGTACGTGGACATGGGTGGCTGGGTCGGCGGCCAGGCCGAGTACGTTTTGGTTCCCTACGCCGACTGGAACCTATTGAAATTCCCGGACAGGGACCAGGCGTTGGAAAAGATCATGGACCTGACCATGCTTTCCGACATCCTGCCCACCGGGTTCCACGGGGCCGTGAGCGCCGGCGTGACCGTGGGTTCCACGGTCTACGTCGCAGGTGCGGGTCCGGTTGGTTTGGCCGCGGCAGCGGGTGCCCAGCTGTTGGGTGCCGCAGTGGTCATCGTGGGCGACCTGAACGAGGAACGCCTCGCCCAAGCCCGCAGCTTCGGTTGCGAGACCATCAACGTGGGCAACGGCGATCCGGCGGACCAGATCGAGCAGATCCTCGGCGTGCGGGAAGTCGACTGCGGCATCGACGCCGTCGGGTTCGAGGCGCGAGGCCACGGCCATGGCGCGGGGGCCCAGGAAGCGCCGGCCACGGTGCTGAACTCGCTGATGGACGTCACCGCCGCGGGTGGCGCGCTGGGCATCCCGGGGCTTTATGTCACGGGCGACCCGGGGGCCGTCGACGATGCCGCAAAGCACGGCAGCCTGTCGCTGAGCCTCGGCACGGGTTGGGCCAAGTCGCTGTCCTTCACCACGGGCCAGTGTCCGGTCATGAAGTACAACCGCCAGCTGATGATGGCGATCTTGCACGACAAGATCCAGATCGCCAAGGCAGTGAACGCCAAGGCGATCTCGTTGCTTGACGCGCCGCGCGGCTACGCGGAGTTCGATGCCGGAGCCGCAACGAAGTACGTGCTGAACCCGAACGGCTACGTCAACAACTAGCCGCGCTCCATCCGAGGTGCATTCCAGCCGGGCCGGTGCCCGGTCGGGGTGCACCTCGGTGCGTTCCCCACGGGTGTTCGCCCGAAAGCCGGGATGCTTTGGCCGCCGGAGGCTAAGGGTGCCGCACGCCTTCGCCCGCCAACACGCTGGCATAGCCCTCGCGGTAGGTCGGGAACGTGAATCCGAAACCGCTGGCCAGCAGCCTGTCGCTGGACAACCGCCGGTCCCCGCCCCGGTTCACCACGGCTTCGCCCGCCGGGGGAGACACAACGCCCAGGCGCTCGGCCAGGAATTCCTGGACCCGTGCAAGGTCAACGGGTTCGCGGTCCACTCCCAGGTAGAGCGGCTCGGGCGATTGGGACATGGTTCCCAAGTGCACGATCGCGGCCGCGGCGTCATCGCGGTGGATCCGGTTGGTCCACACCACCCGCCCGGCCTTGCGTGCCTTGCCGTCCCTGACCTGGTTGATCAGGTGGTTGCGGCCGGGCCCGTAGATTCCGGCGAGGCGCAGGATGATCGGCGTTCCGTCCTGCCCGCGCACCAGGTCCTCCGTTGCGGCAAGGACCTGCGCGGTCTCGGTGTGCGGATCGATGGGGGTTTTCTCGTCGACCAGGCCGCCGGCGGCGTCGCCATAGACGGCGGTGGACGAGACCATGATGAAGCGCCGGGGGTGTACATTGTCCCGCTCCAGCGCCGAAACAACGCGTTGCGCAGCCCAGAGGTAGGTGCGCCGGTAGGCCTGGGCACTGCGTTCGGGCGCGGCGGGGGTGAAGATGACCAGCTCGGTGTCCGGGTCGATGGCCGGAAGCTCGCGTTCGGAATCACCCAGATCGACGGATACCGCCATGAAGGAGCCGGGCAGCAATTCGGCGCGTCGGCGCCAAGCGGTTACCTTATGCCCGGCGGCGACCAAGCGAAGCCCTGTCTCGGTGCCGAGGTCCCCGGCACCGAGGATCAGGACCTTCACTTCTTGGTGGGTCGCACTCCGGCGCGCGCCATGGCGTCGGTGTAGGCGGCAACCATTTCGTCGAACCAGACCTGCTGCTTTTCGGCCGATCCCAAGAATGCGCGGTCCGCTGTGGAGCGCACCTCATAGATCTTGATGCCGCGTTGGTTGATGACCTGCTGGCCGCCCGCCTTGATCCAGGCCTGCACCAGGCGCTTGGCCTCGGTGCCGTGCGCCACGATCGCGGAGGTCCGGTACGCAATGCGCATCAGTTCCTTGAGCGGGCGAATCCCGGCCTTGACCTGGTCCGGGGTGAGCTTGGTGCCACCGTCGGGCAGTTCCCACGGGAATACATTCCAAGGAATGCCGTAGCGCGGTTCCAGCCCGGCCGCATCGTAGACTGCCGCTAGTCTGGCGGCCGTCGGATCGTCGTTGCGCAGTGAGAGGAAACCCGAGGACGTTCCGGGACCCGGCGCGATTTGCAGGGAAATAACCCGGGCCTCATCCACGTCGTGTATCGGATCGATCAGCGGAACCCGCGAACCGGGCTGCTGTTCCTGCAACTTGCGACATAGTGCAGTGAGCTCGGCGATGGAATCGTCCTCCACCTTGCTCAGCTGTTCTTCAAAGTACTCGGATTGGCTCATTATTAACCTTTCGCCTAACACTGAGCCTACGCCGATTGTGCCGCCCGCGCATTCACCGCCCGACGGGCGAGCATTTCCGGCGCATCCCCCGGGCGGATTCCAGCGCAGGAAGCCCTTGGTCAACCGATAGTTACCGATGGATGATAGGTCGATGGGAATGAACCGGAACGATCTGGATTACCTGCGGCGCTGCATCGAGCTGGCCGGGCAGGCACTGGAGGCGGGGGACGAGCCGTTTGGATCGGTCCTCGTCGACGAGGCCGGGACGGTGCGTTTTGAGGGCCACAACCAAGTGGCGTCCGGGGACGGCACCGCCCACCCGGAGCTGGCCATTGCGCAATGGGCGTTCAGGAACCTCACCGCCGCGCAGCGTGCCGCCTGCACCGTCTACACCTCGGGGGAGCATTGCCCCATGTGTGCCGGGGCGCATGGCTGGGCGGGCCTGGGCAGGATCGTGTTTGTTGCTTCCGGTGCCATGCTCGATGGCTGGCTGCGGGAATGGGGCGTGGATCCCGCGCCGGTGGCGCCGTTGCCCGTGGCCGCCGTTGTTCCGGGCATCGAGGTCGACGGCCCGGCGGAGGAACTTGTTGAACAGATCCGGGCACTGCACTTCCGCTCCCATCATTCGTCGGGCACCCCGGCGGGAGCCGCCAGGGAAAACGCCTGAAGGTCCAATCTGCCGAGCTGCCCCAAATGCCACAATGCGAGGCGCGCTCTCGCGGGTCCGGCGGACCGAAGCGACCGGGCTGGCCTTGACGCAGTGCCAGTTGGAGGCGTGAGCTCGATCCGCAAAACCGGGGTCGACCAGTAGGGACCCGAATTCGACGTCCACGCCAACGGCCTAATGCCCGGGAGGCCTGGGTTTCCGACGAACATGCGCGGGCCGCGATTTCACCTTGCGTCCATGGCTCCGATACGTTTCTTGGTAGACCCCTCGTCGCGGCCGTCGGAGCGCCCGGATACTTGCGTAGCCCGACGCCGCGGTGAGGATTGCCGCCCCCGATGGAAGGACCCTGCGTCTCTCTCATGTCAGAAGCAACCCAAACACCGGCCAAGCCAAAGCTGCCCTGGTTCTGGATCATGCCGATCCCCGTGGCATTGCTGATCGGCATCATCATCGGGATGCAGATCCCCACTCCGGGGGACTCCGTGGCCGCCGCGCCGGCACCCACCGAACAGGCCGCCGAAGGCGCGCAGAACGCCGATGCAACGCAACAGAAGATCAACGTCGAACGCCGCGATGCCAACGACCCGACCGCCGTCGGTGCCATTGACGCACCGGTCACCATGGTCACCTATTCGGATTTCCAGTGCGGCTACTGCGCCAAGTGGGCCGCCGAGTCCCTGCCCACGATCGTGCAGCAGTATGTCGACGCCGGCAAGCTGCGCATCGAGTACCGCGACATCATGTTCTTCGGCGAAAACTCACGCCAGAGCGCCGAACTGGCCGTTGCCGCGGGCAAGCAGGGCAAGTACCAGGAATTCCACGACGCAATCTTTGCCGACGGGGCCACCGCCAAGAACGCAGACTTCTCCGCCGAAGGCATCAAGGAGCTCGCCAAAACGATCGGTGTGGACCACAAACAGCTGGTGGCCGATGCCGCATCCGAAGAAACCTCCGCGTTGGTCCAGAAAAACCACGACGAAGCCAAGGACCTTGGCGTCACCGGGACCCCGACGTTCATCATCAACGGCTCCCCGGTGGTGGGAGCGCAGCCGCTCGAGGTCTTCGTCCAGGCCATCGACGTCGAGCTCGCCGGCTAAGAGGAAGGCCCAACACGCATGGAAGTTGGATTCGCCTACGCCGTAATCGGCGGAATGCTCGGGGTGTTCAGCCCCTGCAATGCACTGCTGCTGCCGGCTTTCTTTGCCAACATCGCCGCGTCCCGTGCCAAGCTGCTAAGCCTCGGTGCGGTCTTCCTGGCCGGGTTGCTCATCACCCTGGTGCCGCTTGGCCTGGGACTGGGCTGGCTGGGCGGAACGCTGAGCATCGATCGCGGTGTCCTACTGATCGGAGCCGGATGGGTGCTGATCATCCTCGGCCTGGTCACGGCGCTGGGCGGCGGGCTCGATTTTTCCCGGTTCATCCCGGGTGGCAGGCCCGCGCCGGCGGCCGGATCGTTGGTTGGAACCTTTGCGCTGGGTGCCGTTTCAGGTGTGGCGGGGTTCTGCACCGGGCCGGTGCTGGGAGCCATCTTCACCCTCGCGCTGACTTCGGCAAGCCCGGCCCGCGGCGGCCTGCTGCTGGGGCTCTTCGGGGTGGGAATGGTCATCCCGATCCTGCTCATCGCCTTGCTGATTCGCAAGACCGGGCACGGATCCGTGCGCTGGATGCGCGGCCGCAGGTTCTCCGTCGGGCGATTGAAATTCCACACCACCTCGCTGCTCATTGGTGCCGTGACGGTCTTGGTCGGCTGGCTCATGATCTTCACCAACGGCATGGCATCGGTCCCCGAGCTGCTTCCCTCCAGCTGGATTTCCTTCCTGGAAAACTCGGGACGATGGCTTGATTCGGTTGTGCCGTCTTGGGCGTGGACGCTCCTGGTTGGCATCCTGCTCATGGCCTGGTGGTTGCGGGCCGCCATTCGCAGGACCAACGGCACCGGTGCCACGGACGATGAGACGCTTCTGGTCTCAACGGACAGCGCCCAGCGCTAGGTCAGAGGGCAACGCCGTCGGCTCCGCACTGCTAGGCTGATGGCCGAATCTTTGGTCTAGGAGGTGTGTGCGTTGTTCGGGATGAATTTGCCGCAACTTCCCGCGCCCGGTCCCGAATCACAAGGGCCCGTTGGTGCCGTCGAAGCAATGGGATTTCCATCCCCGGCACGCGACTACTACAACGGCGGAATCGATCTGAACCGGTTGCTGATTCGCGACCGAACCTCGACATTCCTGATGCGGGTTTCCGGGAACTCCATGGCCTCGGCAGGAATCGCCCACGGGGATGAAGTCATCGTTGACCGTTCATTGACTCCCAAGGACGGGTCGGTTGTCATCGCGGTGCATGAGGGCGAACTCGTCATCCGCCGTTTGCTCCTTCACAAAGGCTCCATGGTTCTTTGCAGCGACGAACAAACGGCCGCCGAAGCCGGTGCCATCCTTGAGGAAACGAGCATTTGGGGCGTTGTCACCCGCTGCCTGCATCATGTCTAAATGGAGCTTTTCCGGCTCCTTCCAGCGCCAAAGCCACCCGTTGCCGGACTGGCTAGGTGCCAATACATGGCAGTGATTCCATGGGCCACAACGAATCCGTGGCCACTTGCGGGCTGGGTGTGAGCTGGTCGTTGCGTGCGAAGATGGAAGCATGAGTTCACAACTGCCGGTTGCGTTTTGAGCCACAGCATATTGGGGACCGTCATACTGGTTCAAGCGCCGTATCCGTAGCTGCCGATATGATGCACGATTCGCCCACGGGACCGAAGAATTTCACGTCCACGCGGACGCTGTTCTCCAAGGCGGACGCTGTCCTGCGGACGCGCATGTCGTACGAGAAGGCGCGGAGAATGCTTGCCCTGAAGTGGGCGTCGGTCCATGGGTGGACTACCCCTGGGGCAAGCCGTTTAGCGGGGTCTAGCGCCAATATGAGTAACGCCGCTTGCCGTCAACGGTGTTCGCGCCTGATGCATGATTTCCATGTCAGGCGCGAACACCGTGGAACCAGCCCCTCCTGGCAACCGCAAGGGACACACGCTGGAAGTCATCGATCAGTAGTGCGTGCCCATGGCCATGCGCACCTCATCGAGTGTTTGGTTGGCTTCATGGTTGGCTCGTTCGTTGCCTCGTTTGAGGATTTCCCTGACCAAGGCAGGGTCCTTGGACAAATCGGCCCGGCGTTCCCGGTGACCGGCAAGGAAGTCGTTTACGGCGTCCGACGTCAATTTCTTGAGTGCCCCGCTGCCCGCGTCCCCAAGCCCATCCGCGATCGATTCAGGTGCCTCGCCCAGACACAGCGCAGCGGTGGAAAGCAGCGCCGAGATACCGGGGCGCGACCGTGGATCGAAGGTGATCCGGCGCTCGGAGTCGGTGGTGGTGCGACGGATGACCTGGGTAGTTTCATCCGGTGACATCCCCAACGAGATTGCGTTTCCGTAGCTCTTGGACATCTTGCGTCCGTCAAGGCCGGGCACCTCGGGCGTGGCGGTCAGCAACGCGTCGGGCTCCGGAAAGACCTTGCCATAGCGTTCGTTGAAGCGACGGGCGATGACACGGGTCATCTCGACATGGGGCAGGTTGTCCTTCCCGATCGGGACCAGGTTTCCCTTGCAGAAGAGGATATCCGCTGCCTGGTGCACCGGGTAGGTAAGCAAAAGCCCGCTGAGGGCCCGTCCCGACGCCGCCAATTCCGCTTTCACTGTGGGGTTGCGGTGTAACTCTGCCTCCGTGACGAGGCTGAGAAATGGGAGCAGGAGCTGGTTCAGGGCGGGTACCGATGAATGGGTGAAGATCGTCGTTTGCTCCGGATCCATGCCGGCGGCCAGGTAGTCCAAGACGGCTCCGTGGACGTATTCGCGCACGCGGGGCATCGAATCCCGATCGGTGATCACTTGGTAGTCGGCAAGGATCAAGAATGACTCGACCCCGGCGTTTTGGAGCCGTAGGCGCTCCACGATGCTCCCGAAGAAGTGTCCGAGGTGCAAAGGGCCTGTCGGCCGTTCGCCGGTCAAGACCCGGTAATTCCGGGGTGTTTCCGCGATGGCCCGCACTAGATGGGTTGAGCGCAGTTCCGCAGTGGCAAATGAATTCATGGCTATTCCTCTATCTGAGCGTGTGAGGCTGCACAGTGCTGCGGATAGCGGAGTAAAAGGCTTCGCGGGCTGCTGTACAGCCCGCGGACATGATTGAACCGGCTGCTAGGACAGCCACCACCAAGACATGCGGTTAAGGTTCATGGCCCAATACTACGACCCAAGGCCCTGGATTGTTTGGATTCTCATCGTGGGTCGCATTGCCCTGAATATATATAGTGACTGGGGCGAACAGAAGTGCCTGCGCACGACGACAACTTCTTGACCTGGTCAGCTGCCAAGTCGTGTGCGAGAGGGATTGGTGCCAAAACGATTGTCACCGGTTTCCGATATGACCGGAACTTCATCCGGCGCGGGTAGACAAGGCTTCCATCCGTATGCCACCTATCGCGTGGAAGAATCAGCTTGTGGAAATCCCCGAGCAATCGATCGTGAACTGGCCGTCGCTTCTCTTCGCGCTCGTTGTCGATACGCTCCTGGTGTGGGCGCCCACCGTTGCTTTGTTCTTTTTCGCGCCGGAGTACCAAATCGAGTTGGCTCTGGGGATGTTGCTGTCAGTCATGGCAATCAATTTTTGGCTTTACTCCAGGGGAATGTCGTTTGGGACATTCCTTGCAGGGTTCCGACTGCGAACTCGAAAGAAGCAGCCGCCGGGGAAAGCCTATGGGCTGGTACTGACCATGATCAGCTTCGCGTCAATTCCCGCGATAGCACTGATGGTCTACCTAAGTTTCGACGGAGGGGGTCCAGGCGGTCCCGTGGACATACCGGGAAAGTCGGATAGCTACCCCGTCTTGGCAGAACGAATCCATCGACGCCGCTGGCTGAAGGGAGTTAACGCCTCTTTAGAACCTCGGTCGACTGGCCAAAATTAGGCTACGGTCTTGAAATTGCCTCGGCCTAGCTGCCGGTTACACCGGATCGCGCAGTTTTTGCGTGGGAGGGCCTGGAACAACAGGTAATGACAGTGCCTCCCACCTCTGCCGACAGGGGCGTAGCGTTGCCGACATGACAGCTACGAACCTAGTCCTGAACAACGGTGTCACCATGCCCGCAGTGGGCCTGGGGGTCTTTCAAACACCTCCCGACGAAACCACGGCCGCCGTCGCCGAAGCGATGCGTGTCGGCTATCGACACATCGATACGGCCGCCGCATACCTCAACGAACGCGAGGTGGGCCAGGGGGTCCGGGATTCTGGCCTGCCCCGCAACGAAGTCTTTGTCGAGACGAAAATTTGGGTCACCGACTACGGGTTCGACGAAACCCTTCATGCCTTCGAGAAGTCCTCCGCGAAACTGGGCCTCGAACAGATCGACCTATTGATCCTGCACCAGGCCGTACCCACGTCCTTCGAACGATCGATCGCCGCGTACAAGGCGCTGGAGAAGCTGTACTCGGACGGCAAGGTCCGCGCCATCGGGGTCAGCAACTTCATGGTCGAGCACCTCTCACGGTTGCTTGCTGCCACGGAAGTGGTCCCCGCGGTCAACCAGATCGAGATGCACCCCTACTTCCAGCAACGCGACGTCGTTGCCCTCGACGCCGCCCACGGCATCCTCACCCAGGCGTGGTCACCCATCGGCGGCATCACGTTTTACCGGGATGGAGGGAAGCGCACCCTCAAGGACGAAACCCTGCTCACGATCGCGAAGAAGCACGGCAAGTCGGCCGCGCAGGTGATGCTCCGGTGGCACCTGCAACAGGGGCGATCGGCCATCCCGAAATCCACGCGCCCGGAGCGGATTGCCGAGAATTTCAACGTTTTCGACTTCGAGCTGGCGCCCGAGGAGCTCGACGCCATTGATGCACTCGACACGGGCGTGCGCGGCGGGCCGGAACCCGAGCTGATCACGTCCGAGGGGTTCGGGCGCGTCATTCCCGAGGCCTGACCCGCGGCGGATGATTCCGCACGGACCGCTTTCTCCCTGAACTGAGGCTGGAACCAACCGCGGGCAGCCCGTCCGCTTCGGCTTGCGATATCGATCGTAGTGAAAGGAAACAACATGTCAGAATCCATCCGGACCGTGCTCGTTGTCGGCGCGACTGGGAGCATTGGGCGACCGGTCGTCGCGGAAGCGCTGGCCAAGGGGTTCAAGGTTCGCGCACTCGTGCGAGACCAAGCGAAGGCCGCGTCGCTTCCGGCAGGCACCGATGTGGCCCCGGGCGATCTGACAGACGGGGAAGCCCTCGCCGGGGTCGTCGAGGGAATCGATGCGGTCATCTTTACCCACGGATCCCGCGGCGGAGGGCCAACCGCCACGGAAGCCGTTGATTATGGCGGTGTGCACAACATTCTTCGAGCCCTGTCCGGGCGCCCGGTGCGCATTGTCCTGATGACGGCCATCGGCGTCACCGTCCACGACGGCAGCTACAACAGGGCCTCGGGTGCGCACGACTGGAAACGGCGTGCGGAGCGGGTCGTACGTGCCAGCGGCAACGTTTTCACCATCGTCCGGCCGGGATGGTTCGACTACAACGATGCCGACCAACATCGAATCGTCATGCTCCAAGGTGATCGGAGACGCGCCGGCGATGCCAGCGATGGGGCCATCGCCCGCCGGCAGATCGCAGAGGTTCTGGTTGCGAGCCTCACCTCGCCGGCGGCAGCACGCAAGACCTTCGAACTTGTTGCCGGGAAAGGACCGGCCCAGTCCGACCTTGGGCAGGTGTTTGCGGCACTGCAAGCCGATCCGCGGGGGAACCTTGATGGCGTTCTCGATCCTGAAAACTTCCCCCTCGCCGACGAACCGGTCCGGGTTCTCGAGCAACTTGAGGCGATCCGGAATCGCGCATACTGAGTGGTGCACCCAAGACCGCACCAACAGCCTGCCACGCTGGCGCGATTCCGCTTTTGTTCCCGCAACCCGCGAAGCTGGGGCAGAATTGCCGAATGGCCACTGAACATGCATTGCTCGCAGTCAGGCCCGGTATGGAGGGCGAATTCGAGGTTGCCTTCGGCAAGGCAAAATCAATCATTTCGTCCATGACGGGTTTTCAGGGCCTCACACTCTCACGCTCCCTCGAAAGCCCGTCCACGTACCTGCTGCTGGTTGAATGGCGAACCCTGGAAGACCACACAGAGGGATTCCGGGGCTCCTCGGAGTACCAAGAATGGCGCGGGCTGCTGCACCATTTCTACTCGCCGTTCCCGACCGTGGAGCACTACGAACAAATCGTTGCCGTTCCGGGTCTTCCGACGTAGCTCGACGCCAGCCCCGAACCCCACGGGGACTTCGTTCCGGGAACCGTCGAGGCACCCGGAACAACATGGCCGGTGCGGCTGCCGCGCCGGCTGAATCCGGGTTTGCCGGATACCCACGGAGACCCAAGAAATTCCCTGCGCCGGTACCTTGCGCCTAGCCCCGGTGCACGGCCGGTGCAAGACTACAAACAGCCGGACGGGATGGCCGCGGCACGCCGGAGAAAGCGAAAGGGGCATGCAGGATGCGCTACATCAGGGACCTGGACACCATCGGGGCAACGGACATCGACTTTGCCGGAGGAAAAGCCGCGAACCTCGGAGAACTGGTCACCGCCGGTTTCCCGGTGCCGTCCGGGTGCGTGCTCACCACCGACGCCTACCGGGCGTTCGTTGCCGCCAACCGGCTGGAGGAACGGATCCTGAAGCTGGCCGCCGCCCCGCCGGAGGAAAGCGCAGAGGCCGCCGGATCCATTGCCGCGCTGTTCGCGGCCGGGCTGATTCCCGGGGAGATGGCCCGGGAACTGCGTGAGGCCTACAAGGGGCTGGGCACCGGAAACGGGGAAGGCGTGCCGGTCGCGGTCCGTTCGTCCGCCACTGCAGAGGACCTGGCCGAGGCCAGCTTCGCCGGGCAGCAGGAAACGTACCTGAATGTCATCGGGGCCGACGACCTGCTCGACGCCGTCCGCGAATGCTGGGCCTCGCTGTGGACCGAACGGGCCATGTCCTACCGGACCCGGGCCGGCATCGCGCCGCAGGACGTCGCCCTGGCCGTGGTCATCCAGGTAATGGTCGATGCCGATGCCGCCGGGGTCATGTTCACGGCCAACCCCGCCTCCGGCAACCGGGGCGAGATCGTGATCGGGGCGGCCTGGGGGCTCGGCGAATCGGTGGTCGGAGGACTGGTGAGCACCGACGACCTCGTGGTCGACGCCGGGACCCTGAAGGTGCTCTCCAGCAGCGTCGCCTCCAAGGACACCATGACCGTTAATGCCGGGAATCGGACCGGCCAAACCCCGGTGCCCGAAGACCTGCGCAACAAGGCCGTGCTCGGCACCGGGGAGGCGCAACGCCTGGCCAGCCTGGGACTCAGGATCGCAAGGCACTTCGGTGTCCCGCAGGACATTGAATGGGCCAGGTCCGGCGGTGTGTTCCGCATTCTCCAGGCCCGGCCGATCACCGCACTGCCGGACCCGGAGGCCGCTGCGCCCGAGACCTGGCAGCTTCCCTACAGGCACGGCCTGTATTTCCGCGCCAGCATCGTGGAACAGCTGCCCGACCCGCTGACCCCGCTCTTCGCGGACCTCATCGACCCCTCGGTGACCGCATCCCTGGGATCCCTGATGTCCAAGGCCTTCGGGCGCAACGTCATGCACAAGGGCGACCTGGGGTTGCCCACCGTCAACGGCTACGCCTACTACTATTACCGGGCCTCCGGATTCATGCGCGTGTTCGCACTGTCCCCGATCGCCGTGGCCCGGCTGGGCCGCTCGCAGGCGGGGATGGGATTGGACGGCTGGAAAAACGAATCCCACCCCGCGTACCGCGCGGCCATCGAGGCTTGGGAACAACGGGACTGGAAGCCGCTGCCCGGGGACGAGCTGCTGGCGGCTGCGGTCGAGCTGCTGGACGCCGGAACCCGGTACTACACCGCCGTGCAGTCCGTGGTGCCGATGGCGGCGACCAGCGAGATCGCGTTCCGGGCGTTCTACGACAAGCTGGTCAAGGCCCCGGGGGACCCGGTCGCCGACACCTTCCTGCTGGGATTCGACAGCGAACCGATCCGGGCCGAGTACTCGCTGTACGACCTCGCCGCCTGGGCCCGCGAGCGCCCGGGGCTCTCCGCCCGGCTGCTGGCCACGGACACCTCTGCCCTCGCCGCCGAGGTGTTGGATCCAGGCGCCCGCGGGGACTGGCCGGCGCCCGGTTCCGCCCCCGATCCCGACCGCATCGAGTTCCTGGAACGCTTCCGGACCCACCTGCAAAGGTTCGGGCATGCGGTCTACAACCTGGACTTCGCCACCCCGGTGCCGGCCGATGCCCCCGCGCAGCTGCTGGACACGCTGAAATTCAACCTGCGCGGCGAGGGCGGAAACCCCCACGAACGCCAGCGCAATTCGGCGCAACGCCGCGAGGAAAACACCGCACGGATCATGGCGCACCTTGAAGGGCGCAAGGCCCGGAACTTCGGGCGCTTGCTGGCCTGGACGCAAAAGGCGGCGCCGATGCGCGAGGATGCGCTCTCCGACATCGGACTGGCCTGGCCGCTGCTGCGGTCCATGCTGCTGGAACTGGGGGAGCGGCTGAAGACGGCCGGGGTCGTGGGAGCGGCCGAGGACGTATTTTGGCTGCGGCTCGCCGAGCTGCAGGCCGCCAACGGCTTCGGCCTGGCGGATCCCGCCCCGGCGGCGGGCGACGGCGGGCCGGGCCCTGTCCGGATCACCGGCGCTCCCGAACCGGTGCGGGCCGGGGCCGTGGCCGAGCGCAAAGCCCTGTGGAAGGCCCGGCGCCGGGCCGACGCCCCGCAGATGCTTCCGGTCGCCCGCTGGGCGGACAAGGCCCTGTCCGGGATGATGCCCGCCGGTTTGCAGACCCAGACCGGGGACGTGATCAAGGGGGTGGGC
Organism: Paeniglutamicibacter kerguelensis; assembly: GCF_017876535.1. Taxonomy (NCBI): domain Bacteria; kingdom Bacillati; phylum Actinomycetota; class Actinomycetes; order Micrococcales; family Micrococcaceae; genus Paeniglutamicibacter; species Paeniglutamicibacter kerguelensis. Next base: position 142,784 of record NZ_JAGIOF010000004.1, on the reverse strand, counting down.
GCCAGCCTGGGGACCGTGCGCGCCCCGGCCCGGGTGCTGGCCGGGCCTGACGACTTCGCCTCGATGCAATACGGGGAGGTGTTGGTGGCCCGGATGACCACCCCGGCCTGGACCCCGCTCTTTGCCATGGCCGCGGCGGTGGTCACCGATGTCGGCGGCCCGTTGAGCCACAGTTCGATCGTGGCCCGGGAATACGGGATTCCCGCCGTGCTGGGCACCGGGGTGGCGACCCGCCGGATCCGCACCGGGGACATGGTCACCGTGGACGGGGACGCCGGAACCGTGGCCCTCGGGGATCACCGGGACGCGGGGAACTGAGCCGGCGGCGCGGTCCGAGGCCACACACCCGGACCGCGCCGAAATTCCCCGTTGCCGACCCTTGTGAGTGAGCGCTCACTCAGTTAAGTTTTGGGTATGTCGGATCCAGGAACCACCCACGAAGCGAAGCCTCCCCGGGCAACGGCACTGGCCCCCGGGGAACGGAAGGCGATGATCGTCGATGCGGTCATGCCGCTGCTGCTGGAATTCGGCCCGGCCGTGACCTCCCGCCAGATTGCCGAGGCGGCCGGGATCTCCGAGGGGACCGTCTACAAGGCCTTCGGGGACAAGGCCTCGCTGATCCAGGCCGCCGTCGACAAGCAGATGGACCCGGCACCGTTGCTGCGCGAGCTGGGCGGAATCGACCCCGCGCTGCCGCTTGAGGACAAGGTGCTGCGGGCCCTCGGGCTGCTGCAGGAACGGTTCCGCGAGGCCTTCCGGTTCATGGCGATGTTCGACAAATACCAGAAACCCTCGTCGGGCAAATCCCAGGAGGGTTTCGCCCGGGTCTTTCGCGAGTTCCTGGAACCCGACCTCGGCCGGCTCAATTGCGACCCCGACCGCGTGTGGCAGATCCTGCGGCTGCTTGCTTTCTCCTCGTCGCTGCCCCGCCTCAACGGGGGCGAGACCTACGGCGCCGAAGAGCTCACCGGCATCATCCTCTACGGGATCGCCGGAGCCAAGCCCCCCACCGAAACCGAGAACTAGGAAAATCATGCTGCTGCGAATTCTCCGCCGCCACCTGAAGCCGTACTGGAAATGGCTGGTCGCCGTCGGGTTGTTCCAGGGCGCGCAATCCATCGCCTCGCTCTACCTGCCCAGCCTCGTGGCGGACATCATCGACAACGGGGTGGCCAAGGGCGACGTGGGCCATATCGCCTCCGTCGGCGGGACGATGCTGGCCATCACGCTGGTGCAGATCGCCTGCGCGGTCGCCGCCGTCTACTTCGGCGCCAAGACCGCCATGTCGCTGGGCAGGGACCTGCGCGGCGCGATCTTCCACAAAGTCGGCGACTTCTCCGAGCACGAGGTCTCCAGGTTCGGCGCACCGTCGCTGATCACGCGCACCACCAACGACGTGCAGCAGGTCCAGATGGTGGTCCTGATGACCTGTACGCTCTTCGTTGCCGCGCCCATCCTCGCCGTCGGCGGGGTCGTCATGGCCATGCGGCAGGACGCGGGGCTCTCCTGGCTGATGGCCGTGAGCATCCCGGTGCTGCTGCTCTCGATCGGCCTGATCATCTCGCGCATGGTCCCGCTGTTCCGCCTCATGCAAAAGCGCATCGACGTGGTCAACAAGGTGCTGCGCGAGCAGCTGACGGGCATCCGGGTGATCCGCGCCTTTGTGCGCGAGGACCTCGAGACCGAGCGGTTCGCCCGGGCCAACGCGGAACTGACGGATGTGTCGATCAGCGCCGGGCGGCTGTTTGCGCTCATGTTCCCGATCGTCATGATGGTGCTGAACGTTTCAAGCGTCGCGGTGATCTGGTTCGGCGGTCTGCGCGTGGAATCCGGTGAGATGGAGGTCGGCGCGCTGGTCGCCTACCTCAGCTACCTGCTCCAGATCCTGATGGCCGTCATGATGGCGACCTTCATGGGCGTGATGCTGCCGCGCGCCGCGGTGAGCGCGGACCGCATCGGCGAGGTGCTGGAGACCGAGTCCTCGGTCAAGATGCCCGAGCACGGGGTGGCAACGCTGGAGGGCGCGGGCAGCGTCGAATTCGCCGACGTCACCTTCTGCTATCCCGGGGCCGAGCAGCCGGTGCTGCGGGACCTCGAATTCACCGTGCGCGAGGGGCAGACCACCGCGATCATCGGCAGCACCGGCGCGGGAAAGACCACGCTGGTGAACCTGCTGCCCCGGCTCTTTGACGCGACCGGCGGAGCTGTCCTGGTGGACGGGGTCGACGTCGCGCAGCTGGATCCGGACCTGCTGTGGAGCCGGATCGGGCTGGTCCCGCAAAAGCCGTACCTGTTCGCCGGGACGGTGGCCAGCAACCTGCGCTACGGCAAGCCCGACGCCACCGACGAGGAGCTGTGGGAGGCCCTGGGGATCGCCCAGGGCAAGGACTTCGTGCAGGAGATGGAGGGCGGGCTGGAGGCCGAAATTTCCCAGGGTGGCACCAACGTCTCCGGCGGCCAGCGGCAGCGGCTCGCCATCGCCAGGGCCCTGGTGAAGCAGCCAGAGATCTACATCTTCGACGACTCGTTCTCGGCGCTCGACAGCGCAACCGATGCCCGGCTGCGCATCGCCCTGAAGAAGCACAGGAACCGGGCCACCAAGATCATCGTGGCCCAGCGGGTGGCCACCATCATCGACGCGGACCAGATCATCGTGCTCGATCGCGGCAGGATCGTGGGCCGCGGAACCCACGACGAACTGCTCAAGACCTCGGAGACCTACGCGGAGATCGTCGAATCCCAGCTCACGGCGGAGGAAGCGGCATGAGTGACCAACGGACCCGCAACGTCCCGCCCCGGCCCATGCCGGGCCCCGGCGGACGCGGCCCCCGGTTCGGGCCATCCCTTCCGGCGGAGAAGGCGCTGAACTTCATGCCCTCGGCCAGGAAGCTGGCACGGCGGCTGAAGCCGCACCGGCTCGGCCTGCTCGGCATGCTCCTGCTGAGCATGGCCAGCGTCGGGTTCAGCGTGCTGGGGCCCAAGCTTCTGGGCCAGGGAACCAACCTGATCTTCGAGGGGGCCATGTCCCAGCGGCTGCCGGCCGGCGTGACCCAGGAGCAGGTCATCGAGGGGCTGCGCGCGGCGGGGCGGAACTCGGAGGCGGACCTGCTCAGCGGCATGCACCTGACACCGGGGACGGGCATCGACCTGCAGGCCCTGAGCCGGATCCTGCTGGTGGTGCTGGCGCTCTACATGCTCTCCTCGATCTTCGGCTGGCTGCAGGCCTACGTGCTCAACGAGGTTGTCCAGCGCACCATGTACAGCCTGCGCCAGGACGTCGAGGGGAAGATCAACCGGCTGCCGCTTGGCTACTACGACAAGATGCAGCGCGGGGAGCTGCTCAGCCGCGTCACCAACGACATCGACAACGTCTCGCAAAGCCTGCAACAGACCTTCAGCCAGATGGTGACCTCGCTGCTCACCGTGGTCGGGGTGGTCACCATGATGCTTATCGTCTCGCCGCTGATGACGGTGATCGCGGTGGTGACGATCCCGCTGACAATCCTCATCACGGCCGTCGTAGCCAAGCGCTCGCAGAAGCTCTTCGTCGCCCAATGGAAGCACACCGGCGAGCTGAACGCGGACGTCGAAGAAAACTACACCGGGCACTCGCTGGTGAAGGTCTTCGGCCGCCAGCGGGAGGTCCGGGCCGTCTTCGACGCCAAGAACAAGGAGCTGTACCGCGCGAGCTTCGGCGCCCAGTTCGTCTCCGGCATCATCCAACCCGCGATGATGTTCGTCGGGAACCTCATCTACGTCGCCATTGCCGTGGTCGGCGGCATGCAGGTGGCGGCCGGGGCGATGCGCCTGGGCGACGTGCAGGCGTTCCTGCAGTACTCCCGCCAGTTCACCCAACCCCTGGCGCAACTGGGCAGCATGGCAAACCTGATCCAGTCGGGCGTCGCGTCCGCCGAGCGCGTCTTCGAGCTCCTCGAGGCCGACGAGCAGTCCCGGGACAGCAGCCCGGCACAGAGCCCGGCGGCCGCGGACGGCAAGCTGGTCTTCGAGGACGTCTGCTTCCGCTACACCCCGGACAAGCCGCTGATCGAGAACGTGTCCCTCACGGCGCGTCCCGGGCACACCATCGCGATCGTGGGCCCCACCGGTGCGGGCAAGACGACGCTGGTCAACTTGATCATGAGGTTCTACGAGCTCGATTCAGGGTGCATCACCCTGGACGGTGTGGATATCGCCATGATGACCAGGGACGACCTGCGCGGCAGGATGGGCATGGTCCTGCAGGACACCTGGCTGTTCAGCGGCACGATCCGCGAGAACATCGCCTACGGGCGCCCGGATGCCACTGAGGAGGAGATCATCGACGCGGCAACCGCCACCTACGTGGACAGGTTCGTCCGCTCGCTGCCCGACGGTTATGACACGGTGCTGACGGACGCGGCCGAGAACGTGAGCGCCGGCGAGAAGCAGCTGATCACCATCGCCCGGGCCTTCCTGGCCAAGCCGAGTGTGCTCATCCTGGACGAGGCGACAAGCTCGGTCGACACCCGCACGGAGGTTCTGGTGCAAAAGGCCATGGCGGCGTTGCGCAGCGACCGCACCAGCTTTGTGATCGCCCACCGGCTCTCGACGATCCGCGACGCCGACCTGATCCTGGTGATGGATGCCGGGCAGATCGTCGAACAGGGAAACCACACCGAGCTGCTCGCGGCCCGCGGCGCGTACTTCGAGCTCTACAACGCGCAGTTCGCCGTGCCCGTGGCCGAAAACATCTAGGGGAGCCGCGGCGGCGGATCAGGCCGCTAAAGCATGGTGCCGGTCAACTAATCTGGAGGCATACCCGCAAGCGATCAAAGGCACCCCGATGAAGAACCCGTTCAAGCCCGCGGCCGGCGCCGGTTCGCCACAACCATGAGCAACGAACGCATCGCCCTGATCGATGTCAACAACTTCTACGTGTCCTGCGAACGCGTCTTCGACCCCAAACTCGTGGGACGTCCGGTTGTCGTCCTCTCCAACAACGACGGCTGCGTGGTGGCGCGCTCGCAGGAAGCCAAGGACCTGGGCATCACCACCGGGGCCCCGTTTTTCCAGGTCAAGCAGTTCATGCGCAGCCACGGCATGGTCGCTCGGTCCAGCAACTACGAACTCTATGGCGACATGAGCGCCCGCGTCATGGAGGTGCTCTCGCGTTTCGGCACCTGGCAAGAGGTCTACTCCATCGATGAGTCCTTCCTCGGGGTGCAAGGCACTCCGGACCAACTCGGGGAACTGGCCACACGCATCCGGGCCACAGTGGGCCGCAGCGTTGGTGTGCCGGTGTGCGTAGGCGTCGCCCCGACCAAGACCTTGGCCAAGTTCGCCAATCACGTGGCAAAACACAACGCCCACTTGAACGGGGTTTGTTCGATGGATTCCATGGACCCGGACCTGATCGAGCGGATCCAGTCCAGGGTGCCGGTTACGGATCTGTGGGGAGTGGGCGGAAAAACTGGCACCAAGCTGGCCGGCATGGGGATCTCCACCATCGCCGATTTGAAGTGCGCCGACGTCACGGAGATCCGCAAGAAGTTCTCCGTGGTCTTGCAACGCACGGTGCTTGAGCTCAACGGCACTCCCTGCATCGCCCACCATGAGGAACGCGCGGACAAACAACAGATCATGTATTCGCGGTCCTTTTCGAGCCCGGTGACAACCTTGGACGCCATGCAGGAAGTCATGTCCATTTATGCCCAACGCGGCGCGTCCAGGCTTATGGGCGACGGGCTGTGGGCGACGCTTCTCACGGTGACGGCAGGAACCAGCCGATTCGCCTCGGGCGAGGCCTCGTTCCCTTCTGTGACACTTAAACTACCCCGGCCAACCCAAGATCCCATCCTGCTCACCCGGCTGGCAAGCGCGGCAATGCGCGACATCATGCGTCCCGGTGCTTCCTATGTGCGCGGCGGGGTCGTGCTCTCCGGTCTCCAACCGGACCCGGGCCAAGAAGCCTTCGGCATTTTCGAAGACGAGGTTTCCGAAAAACACGTTGGCGATGTGCTGGGTGCCGTCAAGGCAAAATTCGGTGACAAGGCCATTGGCTTGGGTTCGGGAGGGCTCGCCGTCGAACCAAAATGGTCGATGAAGCGAGAGTATTCTTCGCCGAAGTTCACCACAGAATGGGCCGAACTGCCCGTGGTCCGGGCCTAGTTTTCGCGGTTCCGCACCCGGGGTGGATTTTATCCGGGTACCCGCCTGTTCCTTGAGAAATGGGCGACGATTTCAAGGCCACATTCGAAGTGATACTTGGGCACCGACGTGCCGTTGACGGATCCCGCAGAGACGCGAATGCCCATCAGGAAAAACTCGCACATCTCAATGTAGGTCCATGGCCGTGTCGACGAATTCCTCGGGTGCCATCCACTCGGGTCATTCACAAGGTCCCCGGCAAAGGACGAGACGGTTTCCCTGTCCAAGTCGTGATGTTCCCCGCAATCGCACCACTCGCTGCCATGCGAGGGCATGGTCCAAGGAGCGGGGGCCGCAGCGGGTCTGAAAGGAATGACAGGGGTCTGCGGCTGGGCAGTCAGGCTGGGCGAACGAAGGCCTATCGCCAAGGAATCCAAGGAATTTGCAACCGATGTCATTCCTTCAGCTCTTGCTGTGCCAAGGCTAGGAACACTCACCGACTTTTTCGAATGCGACGCCTATTGAGCGGAATTCATGGCTTCTTTCCAGATCCAAGGGGCAATGCCCCAAGTAAATATCTGGCACGCTGGGATAGGACGGATGCAGGCGGAAGACGGGCAGTGATGAGAATGAGCAAGGCGGTTTCAAAAAAACACGGAGTGATGCTGTGGTTGGCCATCCCGTGTCTCTTGATATCGGGTTGCAGTTCCAGTCCGGCCTCGCAGGAGGTTTCGAGCCCGGCTTCGACGCCCGGACAAACCCAAGTTCCCGGGCCAGGAAGCCAGCCTCCCGCATCAACAGGAGCCAGTGAATCCGCGTCGGATTCCGGCACCGGAGAAACGAAGGAGCCCAGCAACGCGCAGGCGCTGTTGGCACGGATGAACCTCGAGGAAAAAGTCGGCCAGGTCTTGATGACGGGGTTTCCCGCCACCGGAAGCAGCGCGCAAGACCGAGAAAACATCGCAGAACACTCCCTCGGAAACGTCTTCCTGAAAGGTCGGAGCACCGAGGGGCTCGAGGCCACCAAGACCGCCGTCGACCGCGTGAAAAAGACAATTGCCAAGTCCCAAGCTGCGGAAGTTAGCCCGTACGTTGCCACGGACCAAGAAGGCGGACTTGTCCAGGTTCTTAAGGGCAGTGGGTTTGAATCAATGCCCTCGGCCAAGGTCCAAGGAACCTGGGACCCGGCTGAGTTGAAGGCCAAGGCAACCACGTGGGGCAATGAATTGGCCGGCGCGGGGATCAACGTCAACCTGGCGCCGGTCGCCGACACGGTGCCGAGCGCAGCATTCGCCCCCTCGAATGCTCCCATCGGACATTTCGGCAGGCAATTCGGGTTCACCCCGCAAGCGGTTTCAACCTCATCCATGGCGTTCTCCGAAGGCATGCTGGCGGCCGGCGTGGAACCGGTCGTCAAGCACTTCCCTGGACTGGGAAGAGTCACGAAAAACACCGATGTCGCATCCGATGTGACCGACACGAATACGACGCGCAACGATGACTACCTGCAGCCGTTCCGGGACGCAATCGAGGCAGGGAACCAGTGGGTCATGGTCTCGAACGCGTACTATTCCAAAATCGATGCCGAGAACATCGCACCGTTTTCCGGAACCATCATGAGGGACATGCTTCGAAGTGACCTGGGGTTCGAGGGCATCATCGTGTCCGACGACGTGTGCGAGGCAAACCAGCTTTCGCCCTGGGGACTGGGCGACCGGGCACTGCGCTTCTTTGAAGCGGGAGGAACCATGTTGCTGTGCGTGGATTCCGGAAAGACCGCGACAATGGCCGACGCCTTGGTCAAGAAGGCCTCGAAGGACCCTGAATTCGCCAGGCTAATCGACCAGGCGGCACTGATAGTTCTGGAAACCAAGAAAGCCGGCTAGTCGAAAAAGACATCGTCGACAACATCCAGGTAGCCGCCCGCCTCGGCCCGGAGGGCGTCCTGGATGCTGAGCCGTTCGACGCGTGAGGCAATACGCGTTTGTTCATCCACCCACCCGCGTTCGTGGTGGTAATTCTTGTCCCAGTCATCCATCCAGGCACGGATCCTCCGGGTCAACTCGTCGCTGATCCCCAGCTCACAGGGCTCGAGTTCCAACACCACGTTCTCGCCGCAGAAGGGCCACGTCATTCCGTAGTCCGGAGCGAACTTCAGGATGCGCTTCCCCTCCCGACCCAGCAAACGCACGAGGGTTTCCTCAGCCTCGAACGAACCGGCGCCCGGACAGATTATTGCCGCCGCGGCCCGGTTGCCGAAGCTGCTGAACACCGCACCGCGATACCCGGGTCCCGAGCCGCCGTGCCCCCAGATGCCCAGGGCTGGATCCGTCATGACCCCGGCACCGTAACGCGGCACCCGCCAGGGATCCTGGGCCGGCACCGGAACCGACGCGAAGAATTCCTTGGTTGCCGCGGCGCTTAACGGCGGCGACCAAGAGGATTCGACACCGAGCATGAACTGCTGGAAGCGCAAGAGGTCGGTGGGCGTGGAGAATGCGGCCCCCGCGGGACCCGCCCACAACGTGGAATAGCCGCTGGGTGTGATCGAGGTTTCAAGTTCCGGATATCGCGTGTCCATCATGTTTGCCGGTTCGAACACCTCCCGGTGCAGGTACTGGCCCAGGGCCATGCCCGAGACCTGCTCCAGCATGGCACCCAAATACCAGAACCCGGTATTGCTGTACTCGAAGCGGCCCCGGGTCCCGGGTGCACTGGCTTCAGCGATCAGGTCCAGCCCCCAGGGTTCGCCCGGCCGCGCCGCGACGGCCCGGACATACTCGGGCTCGGCCGTGTAGTTGCCCAGCCCCGCGGTGTGGTGCAGGACCTCGCGGACGGTGCACCCGGCAGGCGCCCCCTCAAGGCGCGAGGCCAACGAATCGGAAAGTTTCAGGACCCCGGCATCCATGGCCCGCAGGACGCCCGCGGAGATGAACATCTTTGTCACGCTGTACACCGGAAGCGGCTCGGTGGACCCGCTGTGGCTGATGTTCCCGAACGGTTCCTCGGGGCCGCGGTAGGCGGCAACCGACCCGCTGGGCAGCAGGGCGAGAAGATCCTCCAGCACGCGTGATTCTTCCATGTGCCCCAGCCTACGGGTGCGCCGCGGCTTCCGGATACCGTCCCGGGACACGCGAACGGCGCGGCTGGTTCCGCCACGGAAAACCACTCCGCCGCGAATCCGGCCGCGCCGCATTCAGGTTGCCTCCGGGCTGCAGCCCGGCATGGACAGGTCCCGGGGGACCTACTTCTTGTTGCTGATTTCCACCTTCACAACCTCGGCACGGTCTCCCGTGGCGTTCTTGTTCTTGCCGCTCAGGTCACCGGTGGCATTGTGGAGGTGCAGGAACAGTGCCTGGGCCTCCTTGGTGCCGGCCTTCAGCTGTGCGGTCAACTTGGTGTTGTCCAGGTCCGCGAACACGGTGCCTTCTCCGGCGAAGGACAGGGCCGGGGCAATGGCGTCGAAGCCGATCCATTTGGTCCCGTCCACCGGCACGTTCTGGCCGGTCTCGTCGGTGTTGTACTGCGAGTACGTGAGCACGCGGTACTTGATCGGTGCGCTGGTGCCCTTCAGCCCCAGTGCCGCAAGCGATACCGGGAAGGTTGCGGTGTTGGTGTCGAACGTGTTGCTGTCGACGCTTCCGGGCAGGCCGTTGAAGAACTGCATGTCGACCTGCTTGAGTGTGCGCATGTCGTACGTCGCAACGACGTCAAGGTCCAGGCCCTCGGCGGTGGTGTTGAACGTCAGGAAGTCGGCCACACCGTCGCCGTTGGTGTCGATTTCGATGTCGATCTCGGTGCCGCCGGCAAGGTGCGCCCAGTTGCCCCAGGTGCTGACGCCGAAGTTCAACAATCCTTTTGCGGCACCGGTGGTCGGGGCGGTGGAAGCCGCTCCGACGTACTGCAGGTCCATTTCCCGGGCACCCGGGGTCGAGTCAAGCGTCTTGCCCTGGCGCGGGGATGAAGCCCCGAATTCGAAGGCGGAGACCAACGAAACGACCTGGGTGTCACCCTGGCCCGCACGGATGTCGTCGCCCTCGAGTTCCACCTTGGCGGTGGTGGCGCCCTTCTTGAACTCGATCTCGTCATCGACCTCCATGTCGGAGACCGGCTTGGGCGCCGCATGAACCGGAACGCGCAAGGTCGGTACCTTGGAACCGCTTAGCTCCACACGGCCGGAAACGTCGCTGACCCAGGCGCGCGGCAGGCCCAGCTGGGTGCGGTCCATGGTCGGGTCCATGGTCTTCGCGAACTTCGTGGTGTCGATTTCCAGGGTGACCTTGATCTTGGTGCTCTTGCCCGCCCTGAGCGTCACGCTTCGGTCGCTCAACGAGTAGGTGGCACCCGGGATCTCGGTGGAAGGAACGTACTTCACGTTGTAGGTCTGGGTCTTGGAGGACTTGTTGACCACGGTGATTGACTTGGAATCCTTGAACTTCTCCTTGTCCAGTTCGATGACACCGAAGACCACGCTGGTCAGGTCGGGGGCATCGGTAGCAAAGGCATAGGCGGGGGTTTCCAGGGCCGCCGAGGCGATGACCCGGCCGGAACCCACGCGGTTGGGGCCATAGGCCTTGCCGTTGGGCGCCAAAACGTCCACCGAAGCGGTGTTCATCACGATCGACTTGATCTGGTTCGGGGTGTAATTGCCGCTGGCTGCAACCAAGGCGGCGATGCCCGCGGCATGCGGGGCTGCCATCGAGGTTCCGGACTTCACGGCCGCGCCGCTGCCCGTGCCCACGCCGACGGAGCCAATCAAGGTGCCCGGTGCCGCGACATCTGGCTTGACGATTCCCTCGGAACCGTGGACGCCTCGGGAGGAGGACGAGTTCAGCGTGTTGCCGAGGCCCGAATCGACCGATGCCGTGCCCACCATGGCCGGGTCGAGGGTGATGCTGAGGGTGCCGGCTTCGGCGGCCGGACGCATGGCCTCCGAGTTGGCCTTGGTGAACTGCGCGCCGGGGATCGTTGCGTTGCCTCCGATGCCGGCCTCGAAGACCGAAACCTCGGAGTCGAGGATCACTCCGGTGGCCCCTGCGGCCTGCGCGTTGTTGAACCTCACGCCGGATCCGCACGGGAAGGCCAGGTCTTCGCTCCACTTCAGCCAGACCCATTTGCCCTTCAGTGAGCCGGGTGCGAACGCGTTGCAGCCGAAGGCGTTGCCCGCCGGGCCCATGACAACCCGCCCGGTCAACGCGGACGGATCGGCCGCGGCGTAGTTGAAGTTCGAGGAGTATTGTCCTGCCGAAACCCCGGCATGGCTGTCCGGTTCGTTGACCTTGATGCCATCGAGGGTGGCCTTGGAGCCCACCGAGTTGGCGACGGTGAGCGCGGAGCGGGCATTGCCCGGCGCCCCGCCGATGTCGGTCACGTCTCCGGCGTTTCCGGAGGAGACCACCGAAAGGATTCCGAGCTTGGCCAGGGCGTTGACGATGTCCGTTTCAGGGTCGTCCGCGGGGGACTGGTCGGAGCCCAGGGACATGTTGATGATCTGTGCCCGGTCGTCGAAGTTGCCGTCGTTGTTGGGGTCAAGCACGTAGTCGAGTGCCTGGCCGACCACCGAGGAGGAGCCTTCGCAGCCGAAGACGCGGATGCCGACCAAGGCTGCCTCCGGGGCGCTGCCCGGGCCGATGCGCATTTCCGAGACATCCTCGCTGGTGAGCTTGGTGAAGTCCCCGTTGTAGGTGCCGCCATCGGCGTCGACGCCGTATCCGGCGGCCGAACCGGCCACGTGGGAACCGTGTCCCGCGGAGGAGCAGTCCAACGGGTTGGAGTCTGGCTTGGGAACCGGCTGGTAGCCCGGGGAACGCGGGTCGGAGTTGTAGTCGTCGCCGACCAGGTCCCATCCGCCAATGAACTTCTCGGGGTCGTAAAGACCCGAGTCCTTGGCCGGCAGCTCGGTGGAGGACTGCGCCTTCTTGTAGTCCTCCAGCGTGCCCGGACCTCCGAACCCTGCGTGGGTATAGTCGATGCCCGTGTCGAGCACGGCAATGGTGACGCCCTTGCCCGTCTGCTTCAGGGCACTCCATGCTTCGATGGACTTGGTGTCAATGTCCGAGTTCTTGTTGTCCGGGGTCTTGGGGACGATGGCGGTGATCTTCTTGACGTCGCTGCGTGCGGACAATGCGCGCAAGGCATCGGCGTCGCCGTGCAGCGCCACGCCCGGAATCGCGTTGGTGGTCGTGTAGATGACCTTTGCGTCGGCCTCCTTGGCCATGCCCTTGCCCTTGGCCTTGATGCCGTCGCGGATCGTTTTGACCTTTGCGGTGTCCTTGACCAGCGCGCCGGCGGATTCCGCAGCTGCCGCGGGCTGGGTTGCTTCGAAGGCTCCTTCGCCTTCGAACTGGACGAAGACCGAAACCTCTCCCTGGGCCTTCTTCAGGGATCCTGCGACCTTGAGGGATTTCAACTCCTTGGTGGCAAGGCCGCCAAGTGATGTGGCATCACCCCCCGGGGACGGGTCGATGTCGGGTGGTGTCGCAAATGATGGGACGGACATGGTGACGGCCAGGGCTAGCCCGGTGGCCGAAGCCAAGATCGTCCGCGCGAGTTTTGGGCGACGCGGGTTGATCATAGTTCTCCTTGAATCCAGTGGGAGTGATGAGTGGGACGTGTGGCCAAAGAGCCTGCAAGTCACAAGCGAAATACTATGTGAGCCAGCCCATATCTCAAGGAGTTGTTTGAGAGCGTGTCTAATTGTGTACTTTTGTATACCTTCAACCTTCAGCTTTTCGCCGGCCACAACGGGCGATCAAAACGTCGGGCCTGATGAGTAGTGTCTGCTGCGGAGACGCGTTCCTTGGGGGGACGGGCCTTCTGCGCGGAGCTGCCGCGCGTGCGGTACCGGGCAAGGGCGCCGGACGCGAGGGCGGTTCCGCAGGCGTCACCATGCGCTGGGGGAACGCAAAACGGTGGCCTCATTCGTTGAATGAGGCCACCGTTTGGATTCCGCCCTCCGGCCCGCGGGGTGGGGCTTCGGGTCGCGCCTGGTCTTTAGCGCGCGCCACCCTGCCACAGGGCGTCGAACGGCGCCGCCGAGGAAACGCGGTTCTTGATGCCTTCGGTGACAAACGCCTTGGCGTTGCGTGCGGCTTCAAGCGGGGTTGCGCCCTTGGCCAGTTCTGCGGTGATTGCCGCTGCAAGCGAGCATCCGGCGCCCGATACGGCAACTTCGCCGACCTTGGGTGCGGAGAGCACCTCCAGGGTTTCGCCGTCGTAGTAAACGTCCACTGCTTCGCTGCCGGCCAGGCGGACCCCGCCCTTGGCCAATACGGCTGCACCCGAGAGCTCGTGGATCTTCTTTGCCGCGGCGGTCAGGTCATCAACGTTGTTGATGGTGATGCCCGACAGGGATTCCGCCTCGAAGTGGTTGGGGGTGACGAAGGTTGCCAGCGGCAAGAGGTTGGCCTTGAGCGCTTCGTCGGTGTCCAGGGCGTGGCCCGGTTCCTGGCCCTTGCAGATCAAGACGGGGTCCAGAACGATGTTGTCCCATTTCTGGTTGCGCAGGGCGGTGGCAACGGTGTTGATGGTGGCGGGGGAGCCCATCATGCCGAGCTTGACGGTCTTGAGGTCCTCTGCGTAGCAGGTCTGGATTGCCTCGAGCTGGTCGGCGATGACCTGGGTTTCTACCGGAACAAAGCGGTGGTTCCAGTTGTCCTTCGGGTCGAACGACACGATGCACGTCAGTGCCGTGATGCCGTAGGTGCCCAGTTCCTGGAAGGTCTTGAGGTCGGCCTGCGCACCGGCGCCGCCGGTGGCCTCGGAGCCTGCAATGGTCAAAGTAATGGCGGGACGAATCCCGTTGGTGGCAGAAGTCATGTTTTCTAGTTTAGAGCGATTGGCGGGCGCCGTTTTCATCCGCGAAGCCGACGGCGCACTCGCGAAATCGGGGAGACTGCGCCAATCAGGACGCAGACCGGCGGAAACGACCCGCGGCCACCCGGATGCATCGGCGGGCGTCGAGGACCAGGACGGCGATGCCCACAGCGCCTGTCGAGAGTCGCGGGACGACGGGCCCGGTGAGCTGCCGCCCCTTGCCGGGGCATGCCGCAGGACCCGGAGGGATTCATCGACGCCCGGGCCGGGGCTTCCAGGATGGACAGCGGGTTTAGCTGCGCGTGAAGGTGGTAATCAAGGTTGCGTTTGACCAGCCAGTGCCGCGAAGGGTGCGGGTTCCCGCGGAATTGTCGGCTGCCGCGACCATGAACAACCATGGCAGGCCCTGCCGCGATGCCGATGCTGCCAGATTGGCGATTATCGCGGAACGGAATTGTTCGGCGTTGCTGCTGGACATGATCTCGGGTTCGCTCAACAAGGCAAAGCCATCGGCAAAGCGGATGCGGCCCCGTCCTGCCGGTGCATCGAAATCCGCGATTTCCACGACGTCGTAATCGTCCATGGGCGCCTCAAAGAGTGTCGCCGTCTCCGGAAGGCCGGCCACCTGCTCCACGTCATCTGTGGTTGCCGCCAACAGGACATGGTTTCCATTGACGCTCCAGCCGTGCGTTGCCAGCTCGCTGATGACGCCTTCATCCGGCGTACCCAGCAAAGTCAGCCGTGCGGAGCGTCCCTGGGCGCGTTCCGACACCAGGTTGTGGAGAGAATGTACCTCGTCGAGGGCCGGCCACCAGCGCAGCAGCTCGAAGTCGCCGTTCGCGGTGCCGATGCTGTGCAGCTCGGAGGAATCGTCGTTGGTGATGGTGCGATCCTTGAGCGGCGCAAGTTCGCGGACCCAGCCTGGAAGATTCTTGGGTTCGGATGGCATTCGTTGTCTCCTCATGTATCTGCTGAAACGAGAAAGCCAGTGAAGGCGTTGAAACGAACCGCAGCGCGTTGAGCCGGATTGTGGTTTCCCCTCGCCTGACTTCAGGATCGACTCTACGCTCCTGTCCGGAATGCGTGGATCGAGGTCACCGCGGGTCGAGGTCGCAACCTTGTTGCTGCGAGTGGGTACGCCGAAGTCAGGATGCAGTGCGCACCAGGGAGAGCACGTCGTCCAGGATCGTCCGGACCACCGGCATGCGGGAAAGAACCACCAGGCGCGCAACCACCGGCGCAATGTTTTTCACGAGCCTGCGGCTTCGTTTCGCTCCGGGGGACGAGTCGTAGGCCCAGAAGAGGAAAACGCCGCGCTGGATGAGCCACAGCAATTGGGGAAGGTCCTGCCTGATGGCCAGCGGAGGAATCGGCCTGGAAGCCGTGACAACCTGGCGCCACAGCCCGAACTCCTGTGCCCGGTGGGCATCACCGGGATCCCCCTGCGGGCCGGAGAACGCGGTGCGAATAAACGCAGGTCCAAACTCGTGAAACGGCTCCAGGATTTCGAGGTTCTTATCGAGGGCCAGGCGCACATTTGTCTCAAGGTTGTTTCCCTCGACCAACAGCGGCCATGTGGCCGCACGATGCTGTTCGGACAGGCCTCGATAGAGCTCGTGGACGATCGCGTCCTTGGAATCAAAGTAGTAGTAAGCGTTTCCCAGCGAAAGGCCAGATTCCCTTGCAATGGCGCGCATCGTGGTTCCGGAAAAGCCGTCTTCGGCGAAGAGCCGCAGGGCGGTGTTTAGCAGCAAATGGCGGGTTTCGGCACCCTTTGCGGTTTGCTGCGCCACGTGGCCCCTTGATTCATTAGGCATGTTGACCATCATAGTACTTTTTGAACATGTTCAATATGCGGATTTCGTGGCACAGGTCACACTAGGGCGGGGTAAGCGTGACCAAAATTGCGTGCAACGGTCGGAAAAGCGCAGTTGATCCCGAAAAATGCCGTGGGATACTTGAACCTCAAGTGCTAATACAGCGAGTGCTCCCAACAGCCCGCAATCCACCCGCCGAAAGATGCTCGAATCGCGGGGAAGAATGCTGCCCGGGAGTGACTTGGCGAACCACTTCTTCGATTGGGTATAACCATGGGCGAAATCTCCGCCTCAACTTCACAACGTCCAAAGGCTTCGCGCGCGGTTTTCGCGGCAGCGGGAAGCCCCTACTTCTCCACCGTCCTGGCCTTGATGGCCGTGGTTGTCATTCTTTCCAACATCGGTGCGGCCAAGGGAGTCACCTTTGGCCCGATCGTCACCGACGGCGGATTCTTCCTCTTCCCGCTGGCCTACATCCTGGGTGACGTCATCTCCGAGGTCTACGGATTCAAGGTCGCGCGCCGGGCCATCATCACGACCTTTGCGCTGGCCGCATTCTCCACGCTCTGCTTCTGGATCATGATCGCCCTGCCCGCGGCAGAGTGGTACGACGGCCAGGAAGCCCTCGAACGTACCCTCGGCCCCGTCTGGCTGATCGTCCTTGCCTCGCTGCTCGGCTTCCTGGTGGGCCAGACGCTGAATTCCTTGGTACTGGTCAAGATGAAAGAGCGTTTCGGCGAACGCGGCCTCGTTGGCCGGTTGATGGGGTCCACGGGCGTGGGCGAGTTCGCCGACACCCTGATCTTCTGCTCCATCGCGGCATCCGTCATCGGGATCGCCGACGCACCCACGTTCATCAACTACGTGCTGGTCGGATTCCTCTACAAGACGGCAGTGGAATTCGCGTTTGTTCCCGTGACCGCGTTCGTCATCCGCTGGTTCAAGCGCCGCGAGCCAAGCTATTTGCTGGCGGATGCCTCGCCCGCAGCCGCCTAAGGCAGCAGGCGCCCCTTCCGGGCGGCGGCACACCCACAGCACTGGTGGGCGGGCTGCCGCCCTTTGCGTTGCCGCCGTGGAACAGGAGCGGCAACGAACAAAAATCATCCGCAGTGCTGAACGGGTCGCTCGCCACCTGCGGGTACCGTCGTCCTATGGACAGCACCACGCGGGACTTGCTCAAGGCCACCGGCCTCGTGGCCGGATACGGCCATCAGGACGTGTGCGGGCCCATCGACTTGCTGGTC
Organism: Paeniglutamicibacter kerguelensis; assembly: GCF_017876535.1. Taxonomy (NCBI): domain Bacteria; kingdom Bacillati; phylum Actinomycetota; class Actinomycetes; order Micrococcales; family Micrococcaceae; genus Paeniglutamicibacter; species Paeniglutamicibacter kerguelensis. The sequence goes on along the minus strand of NZ_JAGIOF010000004.1, from coordinate 125,782 downwards.
GAGCCCGGACAGTCATGGGGCATCGTCGGCTTCAACGCCGCCGGCAAGTCAACGCTGCTGCGGACCCTGGTCGGCTACCAGGAACCGGTGAGCGGGGAATCGGTCATCCTGGGTTCGTTTTCCGACGACTCCAGCTTCATCTACCGCAAGGCGGTCTCGGTGGTCCTCGACGAGGACGCCTTCTTCCCGTCGCTCAGCGTCGAGGAGCACCTGCAGCTCATCGCCGGCGGGCACGCAGTGGCAGACCCGCAGGCCGCCGTGGACAGGGAACTCGAGTTCTTCGACCTTGCCGCCGCCAGGACCGAACTTCCGCAACGTCTGTCCTCGGGCCAGCGCCGGCGATTGCTGCTGGCCGCCGCCTTGTTGCGCCCCTGCAGGCTTCTGGTGCTCGATGAACCGGAACAGCGCCTGGACCCGACAATGCGTGCCGCGCTGGCAGCACGCCTGCGCCGGCGGGTGGACGCGGGGACCGCCCTGCTGGTGGTCACCCACGACGCGGAATTCCTCTCGAAGGTGGCCGACTCCGTCCTGGTGATTTCCGGCGGGCGCGTCATTCCCTCCACCGTTGCCGAAGGCGTGGCGGCAATCGCCCATGCCTGAGCTCATGGCCGCGCCCGGTGGCCGGCCGCTTGCCGTTCCCGGCAACTCGCCGGTCGACTTCGACCCGTGGAAACGCAACCGCGTCGCGGAAAGGAAGGTCCGCCGGGAGAACTTCTGGGAACGCATGGGGGACGCCTATATCTCCCTGCTCGCCGCCGCCATTGCCTTCGCCTACGCGGCGGGCATTGCACACGCATTTTCCGCCTCGCTGAGGGAAGATGCCCAAAGCGGGGTGGTCCGCAGCGGAATCGGTGTGGTTCCCGGTGAATCCGCCGCCTCCGCGCTCGTGCTGTTGGGGCTGCTCGCCGCGCTTTCGCTGATTTCCAGGCTGGGGCCGGTCGCTGTGGACCGGGCCCAGGGGTTTTGGTGGCTAAGCCTGCCGGTGGACCGGACGCCGTTCCTGTCCCGGCTGCTGCGCCAACGCCTGGTCACCACCTGCCTTTACGGCATGCTCTTGTGGCTTCCGGTCGGATACGGCACGGTGCTGGGCGGCCTTTCGCACGGAAGCTTTGCGGGGGTTCTGCTGGGCGCGTTCAGCCTGGGCCTGCTCTTTGTGCTGCTTTCATTGCTGGCGGCCTTGGCGCAAAGCCGTGGTTGGGCACGACATTTCCGCGCCGCGGTGCATGCCGCCTACCTGGCGGTTGTCATCGCCTACGGGGCCGATGTCCTGTTGCGTCTCACGGGAACCGGCTCCCTGGCGGGTTTCTGGGCGGTGCTGCCATCCACCATTCCCGCGGCTGCGCAGGACGGCGCGTGGTGGATCCCGGTGTTCCTGCTGGCCCTTGTCGTCGCGGTGTCCAAGGGGTTGCGACGGCACCTGCAACGCATTCCCGGCCGGGAATTGATTTCCCGCGGCGCCGCCAGCGCCCATGCCGGTGCCGCGCTGGCACTGTTGGACGACAAATCCCTGTCGGCCGCGATAGGCCAGGCGGGTGCCGGTGAAACCCGCCGAAGTCTTGCCTGCCTGGAGCGCATGCGCCTGCGCGGGGGAGGCGCGTTTTCACGCATGCTTCCGGTTTCCCTGGTGCGCGGCCCCTATTCGGCGCTCATTCGGGCCGAGGCCTTGGTTTTGTTGCGCGCACCGAAGGTGTGGCGGGGAATGCTGGCGGGCTGGGGCATTCCCGCGGCCGGCGTCTTTGCCGTGCAGGGCGGGCAACCGCTGGTGCTGGGAACCCTGGTGGTCGTCGGTTCCTGCGTGGCCGCGAAGGCCGCCTCGACGGCGGCAGCCCAGGCGGCCGATGTTCCGTCGCTCGAATCGATCATTCCGCTGGGCCGCAGCGCCATGCGGCAGACCCACGCGGCGGTGGCTGCAACGCTGCTGGTTCCCTGGGGAATCGCCCTTGCGGGATTCCTGGGGTGGGCGGTTTCCGCCGATGCGGCTTCGCTGGGGACGCTCCTTGTGCTGGGCGCGCTTGCCGGCGCGGGACTGGCCGCCGGGGCCGTCCGTTTGGCGTACAGGCCGGCCCTCGACTGGGGCTCGGTGATGCTGCTGGCGGCACTGGGGCAGGCGACCGGGCCCATGATCCAGCATTTCGCCTACGGGTACGACGTCATGGTTGTTGCCGTGGTCGCCCTGGTCGCGGGACTTTTCCTGAGCCCGGTTCCTGCCCTGCTGCCGGTGGTCGCCTCGGTGGTGGCAGCGATCGCCTGGGGCGTCGGAACCTCCCTTTCGGCGAACTCCAAGGCCCACGGCCACGGCGGGCGGGTCCCGTAGGACGCCGCGCGGAGCCGGCCGGCCACGCTGGTTAATACGGGCGACACCGATCACCGGGGCGTGCCGTCGCCATGCAAAACTGGAGAGCGGTCCGGCATTGCCCCGGACGCCCACCCCCGCTTGAGCCGAAAGGAGCGCCATGGAGACCCGTGCCGGGCGCCCGCCACTGAGCCTGTTGGCCATTTTGCTGGCGGCGGTGGGCATCGCCCCTCTGCTGACCTACGGCCTGAGTGCCACCAGTGACCTGATCATTTCCGACCTGGGCATCAGCACCGCGCAGTTCGGCTTGCTGGCCACCATGTGCTTTGCCTGCGCGGCGATCGGCAATGCGGTCTTCGGGCGGTTCGCCGACAGGCAGCCGGACAGGACGCTGCTGCTGTTGGTCTTCGGCCTGGCGGCCCTGGGCCTGCTGCTGGCCGCGATTCCCGGCGGATATGTCCTCCTGCTGGCGGCATCGGCCGTCGCGGGGATCGCCCAGTCATTCCCCAACGGGGTGACGAACAGGATCCTGGCCGAACGCGTGCCTGCCGACTACCGCATCGGATGGATCGGTGTGAAACAGTCGGGCGTGCAGGCTAGCCAGCTGGTGGCAAGCCTCGGCTTCCCGGTCCTGGCCGCGTGGATCGGCTGGCACGGGGCCAGCGCGATCGGCGCCGTGGTTGCAGCGGTGCTGGCGGTGCTCGCCGTCCGGGCGATTTCCACTTTCCCGCTGTTGCCCGCCGAACCCCGTCCGGCGCAGCCGGTGGCCGCCGGCGCAACCGCCGTGCAGGCACCCAGCACCCGCTTTGTCATTGTCGCGCTGGCCGTCTTCGGGTTTGTGAACGGCATGGGAGTGCAGGCAACCAACGTGTACCTGCCGCTCTTTGCCGTGCGCGAACTGGGCTTCTCGCTGGTGCTTGGCGGTCTCACCGCCGCCGTGGCCGGAGCCATCGGGGTCAGCGCCCGGGTGGGTTGGGGCCGGATGATGAGCCGCGGGGTGGCCGCACCCAAGTTGCTGCTGCTCCTGGCGATCATGGCCACCTGCGGCGCCGTGGCATTCCTTGCTGCCGGCGCGACGGGCTACGCCGCGCTGCTGTGGCTGGCCGTCGCGCTGCACGGATCCTCGGCACTCGGGGTGTCGGTGGTGTTGATGGCGGGCCTGTTGCGCAGCGTCCCTGCGGGGTCCATGGGATCGGCCACCGGCTGGGTTTCAGCCGGGCAATTCGGCGGCTTCACGATCGGTCCGCTGGCCATGGGAGCCCTGATCGGCTCGCCAGGCGGGTTCGCCGCCGGGTGGACGGCCGTGGCCCTGACCTACCTCACCTGCGTGGCGCTGGCGTTGTACCTGGTGCTGCGACGACGCCCCTCCACGTCAAGGAACTAGGGGTTCCTGCGGGTCCGGTTGCCGGCCTTGAGCGGGGAATGCCGGCTGCCTTTTGCGCCCAAGACCTCGGGGCCGTGGTTATGCTGTGGGTGAAGGCGACCATTGTCCACCCTTGCGCTTCGTTCGAGCCCAGAACAATTTGCGGTTTGTGGTTGTCCGTTTTGGGCAGTGAGGTGCGTGATGTCGAACGCGTCGGGGCGGCAACGACCTTAATAATATATATTGTGCGCAACTAGATTGTGTGCAACCATGTTAACCATGTCAATTGTCGATGAAATGGTCTGCTTCTCCTTGTACTCGGCCACACGGGCCACCACGAGGGCATATGCGGAGTTGTTGGCTCCGTGGGGCCTAACGTATCCCCAGTATTTGGTCCTGGCGGTCCTCTGGTCGGAAGGGGACAAATCGGTGAATGAGCTTGGTGAGTTGCTCCAGCTTGATTCGGGAACTCTTTCACCACTGCTTCGACGCATGGAGGCAAAACTCCTGATCGAACGCAAACGAGTTCATGAAGACAACCGAGTAGTCACCATCGTGCCGACTCAACGTGCCGGCGAACTCCGGGAAGAACTGGGACACGTTCCCATGAGCATTGCGTGCGCCACGGGTCTTCCGGACGCGGCTTCGGCCCGGGAACTCATCGACACCTTGCAAAAGCTCACAAAAGCTATGGGCCAACTCGGCAAGATCAACAGCTAAAAACTGAGCGCTGGCAAATTCCACCCCCAGTTATCGGCGGCAACAATATTGGCCGCATCCAAAACCTTCGAAAGGCATAAACCATGAACGCCATTTACACAGCCGAAGCGCTCTCCACCGGACAAGGACGAGAGGGGCGCGTCGCAACCTCGGACGGAAGCCTCGATCTCACCATGGCACCGCCCAAGGAGCTGGGAGGATCGGGCGCGGGAACCAACCCCGAGCAGCTGTTCGCCGCGGGATTCGCCGCATGCTTTCACTCCGCGCTACAGGCCGTTGCCCGCAGCAGGAAAACCAAGGTTGAGAACTCGAGCGTGGGTGGACGCGTCACGATCGGCAGCAACGGCGAGGGCGGATACCAGTTGGCCGTTGTGCTCGAAGTGATCATTCCGGAAATACCGCATGACCAGGCCCGGGAACTCGCTGACGCAGCGCACCTTCTCTGCCCCTACTCCAACGCCACCCGCGGCAACATCGAAGTCACAGTGGTCGTTTCCGATGACTGACGCCGCGAAGGGATCCCTTGCCCGGTTCCTGGAAGCCCGGGTGCCGACCTCGCGCAAGCGCTTAGGCGTTCGAAACGCCATGGGCGGACTTTTTGTCGGTGCCGGGATCAGCCATCTGACATTCGCCCGTGAGGAGTTCTCGGCGCTGGTGCCGGCCTTTGTTCCCGTCGAGAGCGACACCGTGGTTGTTGCCTCGGGGGTCGTAGAAATTTGCCTGGGAGCGGCGTTGATGCTGCTGGCCAAGCGGCGTGTGCCCATCGGCTGGGCCGCAGCCCTCTTCCTGGTTGGTGTGTTCCCCGGCAACATCTCCCAGTGGACTCACGCCCGTGAGGCTTTTGGCATGGATACCGACTCCAAACGCTTCGCCAGGCTGCTTTTCCAGCCGCTGTTGGTTGTGGCTGCGCTGTGGTCCACGGCTGCTTGGCGGGATCGTCCGCGCGCCGGCCGGCTCTAGGCGAATCGTTCACCGGCGCAGGAGAGGCCAAAGGTTGCGCGGCCCGAAAGCAGCATCAACGCACGACGGCCGGGGATGCCGCGTCGGTTTGTCGACGTGGCATCCCCGCCGCCGTTACGCGGTGGTGACCAGGGCCGGGAGCCCCTGCGGGTCCGGCTTGCGCGCGTAGTACTTGGCCATGACGTCCGCCTTCATTTCGTGGAAGGTACCGTCCTCGATGGCCTGGCGTGCGTCGTCGACCATCTTCACCACGAAGTGTTCGTTGTGGATGGAGATCAGCGTGTGGCTGAGGATCTCCTTCGACTTGAACATGTGCTGGATGTAGGCGCGCGTGTAGTTCTGGCAGGTGTAGCACTCGCAACCCTCGGCCAGCGGGGTGAAGTCCCGCTTGTACCGGCTTCCCGAGAGGTTGAAGCGGCCGTGCGGGGTGTAGAACGCCGAGTTGCGGGCCACCCGGGTGGGGGAGACGCAGTCGAAGGTGTCGGCACCGTTTTCGATGGCCGTGAAGATGTCGTCGGGCTCGGAAATTCCCAGTAGGTGGCGCGGCTTGTTCTCCGGGAGTTCCTCGGCGCACCAGCCCACGATGGTGCCCAGGTTTTCCTTCTCCAACGCCCCGCCGATGCCGAAGCCGTCAAAAGCCATGGCGCCGAGGTCCTGGCAGGCCTTGCGGCGCAGGTCCTCGTACTGGGCGCCCTGGATGACGCCGAAGAGCGCCTGATATTCCTTGCCGACGCGATCGTCGGTGAGGTTGAAGTGTTCCCTGACGCAGCGTTCGGCCCAGAGGCGGGTGCGTTCCAGGGATTCGACCTGGTAGCCGCGGGAGTTCTGCAGCGTGGTCAGCTCGTCGAAGGCGAACATGATGTCCGCGCCGATCTCGTGCTGGACCTTCATGGAGATCTCGGGGGAGAAGCGGTGCTTGGTGCCGTCGAGGTGGCTCTTGAACCAGACCCCGTCGTCGTCAACGTTCGCCAGGCGTTCCTTGCCCGGGGCGACGGCGTCGTCAGGTCCCGACTGGTCCACCAGGTTCATGTCGATGACCTTCTTGAAGCCCGAGCCCAGGCTCATGACCTGGAATCCGCCCGAGTCGGTGAAGGTGGGGCCGGACCAGTTCATGAACTTGCCCAGGCCGCCGGCGGCATCGAGCAGGTCGGAACCGGGCTGCAGGTACAGGTGGTAGGCGTTGGCCAACACGGCCTGGGCGCCGAGCTCGGCGACGGCCTCGGGCAGGATCGCCTTGACCGTGGCCTTGGTGCCCACGGCAATGAATGCGGGGGTCTTGATCTCCCCGTGGGGGGTCTTGATGACGCCGGTGCGCCCGAGCGCCTGCGAGCCGTCGGGGTTGGTCAGCCGGGTCCCGACCTCGAAGGAGAAATCGGTTTGGCGTGGATGGGGCGCTGTGGGGTCAAAAGAATCGTGGGGCACCTATCTAGTGTGCCGCATGGCCCGGCGATAGACGGAAAAACGGGACGTGCGGTGGCTCACCGTCGTTTGTCTTGGCCTTATGCATGCTGCGTTCACTGCCGCGCGGGCGATTCGGCGCGGCCTGGCCAACAGCTGCGAGCAGGCCTCACAGGTTGAACTCCTCGGGCACGAGGAAGAGGACACGGTATCCCATGTCCTTTTGCTGCACGATCTGGAGCGTCAGGGGTTCCAGCTCGATTCCCGATCCGCCGCCCAGCGTGTAGCTGCCGGCCTCAAACTCGGCGTCGCCATTCTTCACGATCCGGACGTTTTCCGCGGTGATACCGCGTTCCTCGGCCGAGATCCGTAGCTTCTCAAGTTCGCGTCCCAGGTTCTTGCCCTCAGGGGTGCCCGTGGTTACGGTACACGCCATGGCGACGTCGGACTGGCTCGCGGCTTCAAGCAGGATCTCCATCGCAGTGACGGCTGTGGGAACGCCCGGACCTCCGTCGCAGGAATCCGGTGTCGATTCGCCGCGATCGGAGTTGGCAGAGCACCCGGTGAGCGCCATAGCGGCCAGCGCGGCGACTGCTGCGCGTTGTGTCCAAACCATTGGAGCCCCCTCACCTGCCCGTTCTCCTGGGCACACTCTGATTCTTTCCCCGACGCTCGGGTCCTGCCCTTGCCTTCCACTGTAATCCGGCCGCGCCCGAGCCGGCGTCAACTGGCGGCCCTAGTGAATGAATGCTTTGAGCAGAACGACGCACACGCCCAACAACGCGGTCCCGGCCCCCACCCTAAGACGCAGCGATGTGTTGCGGGTCCATGCGCCGGATGAGAAATACCCCAGAAGCCCCAGCAATGCCGCGTCCACCCAGAGCGCGGTCCACAGGGCGATGTCGTCACTGATCAGGTCCACCACGCCCAGTAGCACGATTGTCAACGGCACCACCGCGGCAATGAGCAGTCCCGCGGAATGGGCGAAGGCGTAACGGAGGGACTCACTGAATGGCGATTTGGCGTCGGCCACCACGCCCATGCGGGACACCGCCGTGGCGAAGACGTGCGCCAGCCAGAAGACCACGACCGTCCCCAAGACCTTGAGAAAGACCTCACGTGAGGTGACCTCGTATTGGTTGGTGACGAGGAGCATGGCCGAAACCACGACCAGCCCATACACCGCGGACTCGGAAAAGAAATCTGCCCTTCGAAGCCTGTATCCCACTGCGCCCCCAAGGTAGTTGAATCGCTGGCCGAAGACAAGCCTCGGAAGGTTGATTGAGTCTAGCGCGGAAGGCCACGCGGAGAAGGCGCACCACCTGACCGAAGCCAGGTCGCCGAGCAGATGGCGTCATTGGACTGACCACTACCCGGCGACCAGATGCATCCGGAACTCTTGCCCGGCGGTGTTTCACTTCGAAGGAACCGGGAAATCAGGCGGGTACGTTGGCTCACCCCACGCTATTCGCCGGGTCACAATCCTGTGGTGCTTCCCGGTTCCGGGCGTAACGTTGGAAACCGGAAATCGGAGACTAGAAACGAATTCCTGTGAGCCGGTGAAAGGAAGCGGAGCACCCAGATGAGCGAAAAATTCGGGGGACTGCTGACTCTGGGCCCGGCACATGACGATCATTTGATTGCCCTGCGCACGGGCATCGGAGTGTTCGTCCCGCTCTTGGCGCTGCTGGCGATGGGCCGGCTTGACCTGGTGCCATTCGCGGTTTTCGGCGCCTTCACCGGCGTCTACGGCCGCGTGCCGGGTTACGCGAACCGATTGGTCGCCCAGTCCAAGGCAGGAGCCCTGTTCCTGGCCGTGATCCTGCTGGCCGCGCTGTGCTCTACCTACCTGGTGGACCATGTGGATCCGGCGCGAGGGGCCTGGATGATCGTCGCGTTGACCACCGTGGTCTCCGGAGTCTGTGCGGTGGCTGCCGGCCTGCTGCAATTGCGCCCCGGCGGCTCGCTCTTCCACATCTTCGCCTTCGCCGCGATCGCCTCGATGCCAACCCAGCCACCGGTGGCCCAGTCCTTGGGAGCTGCGCTGGTTGCGGTGCTGCTGGCCATCGTGATCGGATTTTCCGGCATGCTGCTTCCCGGTTCCAAGGGATGGGGAGAGCGCACGCGCCCGCCCGCCCTGTCCAAAAGTGTGCGCACGGCCATCTGGTGGGAGGCGTTCTTCTATGTGGTCGCAGCCGGTTTGGCCGGCAGCATCGCCAACCTGCTGGCCCCGGCGCTCTCCACCGGGCACAGCTATTGGGCCATGGTCGCCGCGGTGGTGCCGCTGGTCGGGCACACCACCCGGCACCGGGTGCGCAGGGGAATTCACCGCATCCTCGGCACGCTCACCGGCATTGTGCTGATGGCGGCGATCATCGCGTTCCAGCCGCCGGTGTGGGTGCTGCTGGTCTTGATCGGGTTGCTGCAGATGTGCGCCGAGCTGTTCATCGCGCGGAACTACTTCATTGCACAGATCTTCGTGACCCCGCTGGCCCTGATGGGCGCCTCGATCGGGACGGGGCTGAGCACCAAGCTGCTCTACGACCGCGTGCTCGAAACGGTGATCGGCGCGGTGGTCGGCATCGCGGTGGTGCTGCTGGGTTCGCTGTGCGGCAGCTGGTACAGGCGCCGCACAGCGAACCCAGATCGCTAGCGGATGTAGCCCACGTGGGAGAGGGCCTGGCGGATCAGGTTCCCACGCCCTCCGGCAAACTCTTCCTGGATGTTCGGGCTCAGCGCCTCTTCCGGGGTGAGCCAGGTCAGCTCGAGCGCGTCCTGGCGCGGCGAGCATTCGCCGCGCATCGGCACGATGTAGGCCATCGAAACGGCATGCTGGCGCTCGTCGGTCAGTCCGGTCTCCGAAGGGGACGGGAAATACTCGGCGACGGTGAAGGGGGCGGGGCTCGGCGGCAGCTGCGGCATGGCCATCGGACCCAGGTCCTTTTCGATGTGGCGGATGAGCGCCGCGCGAATAGTCTCGCGGTATACGACGCGGCCCGAGACGAAGGAGCGCAGCATCCGGCCCTCCGGATCGGCCGTGAGCAGCAGGCCCAGTTCGGTGACGTAGCCGAGGGGATCCAGCCGGACCGGGATCGCCTCGACGTAGAGCATCGGTAGGCGGGCACGAGCCTCGTAGAGGTCTTCGTCTGACAACCAGCCGGGGTATGGATCCGGAGTGCGTACGTTCATGTTCTCCATCTTGGCGCATGGGTGCCCCAATGGCGATCTTGGCGTCGCCGTGTTGTGCCGCGGGCCGCCAAGAGTTAACTGCTGCCCGGGAATGAAATGACGGCCCCGAACGCTAGAATTAGATGTTCACCAACAACCAAACACTTCATGGAAGAGGCCACACTTCGTGACCGAGACCAATACCCGGCTCAATCCCAAGGACCTGGCCACCATTACGGTGCTGATCATTTCCGCCTTCATCGTGATCCTCAACGAGACGATCATGAACGTCGCCTTGCCCGTACTGATGCACGAATTCAAGGTCAGCGAGGACGCCATCCAGTGGCTGGCCACGATCTTCATGCTCACCATGGCCGTTGTCATCCCCGCCACGGGGTTCCTGCTGCAGCGCTTCAGCACCCGCGGGGTCTTCCTGCTGGCCATGGGGCTGTTCTCCGCCGGCACGCTGCTTGCCGCGGCGTCCCCGAGCTTTGCAATGCTGCTCGGAGCCCGCGTGATCCAGGCTTCCGGCACCGCGATCATGATGCCGCTGCTGATGACCACCATCCTTGACCTGGTGCCGGCGCACCGCCGCGGCGTGATCATGGGCAACGTGTCGATCGTGATCTCCGTGGCCCCGGCCATCGGCCCGACGATCTCCGGGTTGATCCTGCAGTTCCTGAACTGGCGCTTCATGTTCCTGATCATCGCGCCGATCGCGATCGCCGCCCTGCTCATCGGTGCCCCGCGCCTGAACAAGAACGCCGAGGCCTCGGGCACGCCGCTCTCGATCCCCTCCGTCATCCTGTCGGTCCCGGCCTTCGGCGGCCTGGTCTACGGGCTGAGCAAGCTTTCCTCCAACGGGCTGGACGCCACGACGCTGGCCGTGCTGGTGATTGCCGTGCTGTCGTTGGTGACGTTCGTGATGCTTCAGCTGAAGCTGCAGCGCAAGGACCACGCGCTGCTGGACATGCGCCCGTTCACCTACCGCCCGTTCACGCTGTCGCTGGTGCTGATGGTGCTGGCCATGGTGGCGCTGTTCGGCGTCATCATCCTGTTGCCGATGTACCTGCAGAACGTGCGGGGCCTGGACACCCTGGCCACCGGCCTGATGCTGCTGCCCGGCGGCCTGCTCATGGGCCTGCTGGCCCCGTTTGTGGGACGTGCCTACGACAAGGTCGGCCCGCGCCCGCTGGTGATCCCCGGCTCCGTCATCCTGGCCCTGGTGCTCTTCGGGTACTCCCGCTTGCTCGGCGCGGAGACCCCGATCCCCGTGATCATCGGCCTGCACCTGACCATGTCCCTGTCCCTCGCGCTGATCTTCACCCCGGCGTTCACCACCGCGCTGAACCCGTTGCCGCACTCTCTGCACTCGCACGGTTCGGCGGTGCTCAGCACCCTGCAGCAGCTGGGCGGCGCCGCGGGCACCGCGTTGCTGGTCGGCGTATTGGCGTCGCGGATTTCCACGGGTGCCGCGGCCGGGTCCGATCCGATCGCCGCACAGATCTCCGGTTTCTCCGCGGGATTCACCGTGGCTGCGATTTGCGGGCTCGGCATGGTCGTCGTTGCACTGTTCCTGTCCAAGGCCCCGGCCGAGGAACTTGCCGAGAAGGCGCACGTTCACTAGCCAATCCTTGGCGGCTGCCGCCTGCACAGATGTCCCCGACTGTTCACGGTCGGGGACATTCGTGCGTTAAGCGCCGATCCAGCCTGGGGGGGAGCTTGGCGTGGGACGGGAGGGTCAGACGACAACCTCCCCGGTCGGCCGTCCCTCCGGATCCAGCATCCATCCCATGCGTTTGAACGAGCGCACCCCCACGCACGACTCGACGATGGCCACCCCGGGCACGCGGGCCGCAAGCTTGGCCTCGATGTCGGCGATATCGGCGGGGGTGCGCAGCTGCATCATGAACGTGAAGTTCGAGACCCCGGTGGTCGAGGCGCACAGGCGCAGCGTGCGATGCTCCAGCAGGAATACCGCCACGGCGTCCTCGGATCCCGCCGGCACGCGGGCGAACCACTGGACGGTCAGCGGGTAGCCGGTGTAGTGGCTGGCCAATTCGCAGCGAAGGCTCACCATACCGGTCTCCAGTGCGGTCTTCAACGCGCGCCCGGTCGTGGAGGGATGCTGGCCGGTGACCTGGGCGATTTCCGAGGCGGTGGCCCGCCCGTCGCGCATCAGCACGTGCAGCATCGGCCAGAAGGTGTCAGGGATGATGGTTGGCGGGGCCACGGGAGGGTGGCTCAGCCGCTGCAGGGATGCCTGCTGCGCGGGGGACAGCACGTCCAGGCGCCAGGCGTTGCCCGTGGCGAAGAGCCTTGTGCACAGCGAGACCTTGATGCGTTGGACGCCCGTGGCATTGCGGATCTGCGGCAACACTTCCCTGGCCATGGTGAGCCAGTCGGCGGCCAGACAGGTGAGCCGGAAGTCCGCGGTGCTGCTCGCATCGTCGACCGTGAGCACCTCGGAGATGGAGCAGAGCTCGGAGGTGGCCTGGTCGATGAGTTCCGGGTTCGCCTGCACTTCGACGAAGGCCGTGCAATGCTGTTCGGGAAACCCGCCCAGGTGGCCCAGCACCCAGGCCATGCGGTCCTCGCGCAATTTGCCCCACCGCGCGGAAAGCGTGGCGGGGTGTCGGCCCAGTATGTCTCCCAACTCGGCCCAGCTGGCCCGCGGCGCGATTTGAAGCGCATGGACCAGTTGAAGGTCTTCGACGGGTAGTTCCACGTTTAGCTCCCTGGCGTCCCGTGCACAAGATCGCGGTTTTTGGCATGCCTTGCGCAATTTTTCTCGAATTTTATCCCATGATCCTGCCCGTGCCTCACTATCGAAAGTGATACGGCTCACGAAAAGTGAATCGAAATCACCGAACTACAGGAAGCGACCACGGCATGGGCAACTCACCAACCTCAATCCTTCAGGACGCGCAGGAACTGGCGCCGGAGATCACGGCGCTGCGCCACACGCTGCACCGGGCGCCCGAGGTTGGGCTGCAGCTGCCCGGCACCCAGGAACGGGTGCTGGATTGGCTGGAACCGCTGGGGTACGAAATCAGCATGGGCAAGGACCTGACCTCGGTCACCGCCGTCCTGCGCGGCGGCGCCGCGGCCGATGTCCCCGTCGGCGAGCGCCCCGTGGTGCTGTTGCGCGGTGACATGGACGGATTGCCGCTGCAGGAAAAGTCGGGCGTCGATTACGCCTCGCAGACCGGGGACACCATGCATGGCTGCGGGCACGACCTGCACACCTCGATGCTGGCCGGTGCAGCAACACTGTTGTCCGAACGCCGCGAATCGCTGGCCGGGGACGTCGTGCTGATGTTCCAGCCCGGCGAGGAAGGCTGGGACGGAGCCTCCTATATGGTGCGCGAAGGCGTGCTGGAGGCCTCGGGCAAGAAGGTCGATGCCGCCTTCGGCCTGCACGTCATGAGCGCCATGGAGGAAACCGGCGTGTTCACTGCCAAGAGCGGCCCGATCATGAGCGCCAGCGACGGCCTCTTTGTCACGGTGCATGGTGCCGGCGGCCACGGCTCGGCACCCTTCGCCGCCAAGGACCCTGTCACCGCAGCCGCCGAAATGGTCACTGCCTTGCAGACCATGGTCACCCGCCAGTTCAACATCTTCGACCCGGTGGTCATCTCCGTCGGAGTGCTGCGTGCCGGCACGGTGCGCAACATCATCCCGGACACCGCATATTTCGAGGCGACCATCCGCTCCTTCAGCAACGAGGCCCACGAGAAGCTCCAGGCCTCCGTTCCGCAGCTGCTGCAGAACATTGCCCGGGCCCACGGCCTTGAGGTCACCGTCAACTACCAGACCGAGTACCCCACCACCATCAACGACGAGTCGGAGACGCTCTTTGCGCGCAACGCGGTCGAGGAACTCTTTGACGCAACCAGCTACAAGGCCATGCGCGACCCGCTGGCCGGCAGCGAAGACTTCTCCCGCGTCCTGAACGAGGTTCCGGGTTCCTTCCTCTTCCTCTCCGCACTGACCCCCGGGGCGGACCTGGCAACGGCCGAGTACAACCACTCGCCGTATGCAAAGTTCGACGACTCGGTGCTCTCCAGCGGCACCGCGCTCTACACGCACCTGGCCGTCAGCCGGCTACAAGCACTTCGTGCATCAGCGGCAAACTAACCCGCTCCCACCACTTCTCCCCGGCACCTCCCGAAGGAACCACACCATGAGCATCACCGAGAACCTCACCCCGGCCACCGGGTCGGACACGCTTCCCGCCGGCCCGCGCCACGCGGATCCCGTTTCCCCGCACGGCGGACGCCCGCAGTCCAAGGTCAAGACCCTGATGGGCATCGGTGCCGGCAACGCCGTGGAGTGGTTCGACTGGGCGATCTACGCAACGTTCGCCTCCTTCATCTCCGGGCAGCTCTTCTCCAAGGCGGATGCGACCTCCGCGTTCCTGGCCACCATGGCGATCTTCGCCGTCGGCTTCGTGGCACGCCCCTTCGGTGGCCTGTTCTTCGGCCTGATCGGGGACAAGGTCGGCCGCAAGGCCGCCATGACCTTCGCGGTGGCACTGGCCTCGGTCGGCTCGCTGATCATCGCGATCACCCCGACGTACGAGTCCATCGGCGCTGCAGCCTCGTTGATCCTGCTGGTAGCCCGCCTGTTGCAGGGCCTGGCGCACGGCGGTGAAATGCCCAGCGCGCAGACCTACCTGGCCGAGATGGCGCCGGCCCCCAAGCGCGGCCTGTACTCCACGCTGATCTACTTCTCCGGCACCGCCGGCATCGTCGTCGGCACCCTGCTCGGCGCCATCCTGACCATGACGTTGAGCAAGGAACAGATGGCCGGCTTCGGCTGGCGCATCCCGTTTGCCATCGGCGCCCTGATGGGCCTGTACACCCTGATCATGCGTTCGCGCCTGAAGGAGACCAAGCAGTTCGAGGAGCAGAAGGCCGCCAAGGCCGAGCAGGGCAACCGCGGACCCTCGGTGTTCTCGCAGATCATCGCCAACTGGCGCAAGGCGCTGCAGGTCATCGGCCTGACCGTCGGGCTGACGGTGGTCTACTACATCTGGTCGATCTCCACCCCCGCCTACGCCATCTCCACCCTGAAGATGGATCCCGCCGCCGCGCTGTGGACCGGCGTTGCCGCAAACATCGTCTTCATGATCGCCCTGCCGTTCTGGGGCAAGCTCTCTGACCGCATCGGCCGCCGCCCGGTGCTGATCATCTCCTGCGTCGGCGCAGCCGCCCTGCAGATCCCGATGGCATCGTTTGTCCGAGGCGAGGCCTGGCAGCTGTTCATCTCGATGTCGGTCATGCTCATCTTCATCGCCGCCTCCGCCTCGATCGTCCCGGCCGTCTATGCCGAACTGTTCCCCACGGCGATCCGCACCGTCGGCGTGGCCATCCCGTACGCCATCTGCGTCGCCGCATTCGGCGGCACCGCGGCCTTCCTGCAGGCTGGCTTCGCGGCCTGGTTCGGCATGGCCACAGGTGCCCTGGCCTTCTCGGTCTACGCGATGGTCTTGCTGCTGACCAGTGCCGTCACCGCCTACAAGCTGCCCGAATCCGCGGGCAAGGACCTGAACGGCTAGGACCCGCCGGCCCGCCAAATAGACCGGGCACGCACTCCACAGGGGGTGCGTGCCCGGTTTTTTGGGGTCTCAGGGAAGGGGTGGTTACCAGTTGGCGCGCCAGTACTGGGCGGGGAACGGGATGTTCTCGTGCGGTTCGCCGAGTTCGGCGGCCGCGATCGCCGGCCAGTTCGGGTTCTTCAAGGCCGCCCGCCCGATCGACACCCCGTCGGCAGCGCCCGTCACCAGGACCTGTTCGGCCTGGGCCGGTTCGGTGATCAGGCCCACCGCCGTGACAAACGCACCGGGCACCGCGGCCTTGACCGCCGCGGCCAGCGACACCTGGAAGCCCGGGCCGCTGGGCCCGTGGTAGGCCCCGATCCCGGCACTGGACAGGTCGAAGGCGCCGACGCCCATCCCGAAGGCCTCGAGCGCAAAACGTGCGGTGTCGGCAATGCTCCAGCCGCCCTGAACCCAGTCGTCCCCGGAGAGCCTGATCGCCAGCGGCTTGTGCGCCGGCCAGGCCTCTCGCACCGCGGTGATGACCTCGCGTGCGTAGCGCGTCCGGTTCTCGAAGCTGCCGCCGTAGGCGTCCGTGCGCGTGTTGGTCAACGGGGAAAGGAACTGGTGGATCAGGTAGCCGTGGGCCGCATGGATCTGCACGACGTCGAACCCCGCGGCGTCCGCCCGCCGGGCCGCGGCGGCCCAGTCGGAAATCGACGCGTCGATCTGTTCCTGCGTCATGGCCGTCGGTGAGGCCAGCCCCAGCACGTCCGTGGCAGACGGGCCGATGGTTTCCCAGCCGCCGTCCCGGGGACGCAGGTTCCCGCGTTGCCCGGCGGCGGTGTGGCCGGGCAGCCAAGCGTAGGTGGAGGCCTTGCCGCCGGCATGGGCCAGCTGGATCCCGGCCGCCGCCCCTTGCGAGTGGATGAAATCGACGATCGGCGCCCAGGCTTCGGCTTGGTCGTCGTTCCAGATGCCCGTGTCCTGGTCGCTGATGCGCCCCTGCGCGGTGACGGCGGTGGCCTCGGTGTACACCAGGGCGAACCCGCCCGCGGCACGGGCCCCCAGGTGGGTCATCTGCCACGCATGCGGCACCCCGTCCCGCTTGGTGATCGAGTACTGGCACATCGGTGCCAGGAACGTGCGGTTGCGCAGTTCCAGGCCCGTGCCGTCCGGTGTGCCCAGGGTTGCCGGGGCAAAAAGCTTGCTCATGTCAGGTGCCAACCGGTTCGCCGGCAACGCTATTCCCTTTGGCTTGTGTGCAGGCGACCCGCAGCCGGCCGCCGTCGGGGTGGCGCACCGACAGCACGGTGTTCGGCCCCTGTTCGAGGACCGAGGACTCGTACCCGGCCAGGGCCAGTCGTTCTTCCATGGCCGAAGCTGAGCCCGTGTATTCAAAGGAGAGTCCGGCCTCGGGAACGTCGTTTTCGGTGACGTCGACGTATCCTCCATGTTTGGCCCGGTACCTCGCCCGGCCCGGGCCCCCATTGGCTGCTTCGGGTTTTGCGCCGGTGTTTGCCAGCGTGGAAATCGCCCCGGGGACATCGGGTGTGCCCCAGCACGCCACCACGGCCAAGCCGTGCGGATGCGGGTCGGGCGCCTGGGGCGTGCCGTCGGTGATCAAGGGGTCGACGGGGCGGGCACTGAAGGACACCCCGTCGGGGGCAACGATTTCCGCAATGGTCACCGAGCCGCCAGCGGCCGCTTCGGTTCCCAGGAGCACCGGCGTTCCGTCGCTGATGGTCCACTGCGCAAATTTCTGGACATCACGCACCTCGAACCCCAGTCGGGTTCCGAACGTGTCGGACTCGGAGACCAGGATGCGTCCGGCGTCCGCGGCGAAACACCGGCCTCCGGCAACGCCAAGGGCGGTGCCAAGACCGTTGTCGGCAACCCGGATTTCACCAAGCCCCAGTGCCGTGAGCAGCGCAACCCATTCGGGTGCGTGGGGGGTGTGCAGAATCGGCCTGACGCGCAACATTGGTGTTCCTCCAGAAAAATGGCGGGGGTTTTCAGGGCAAACGCGGGTTCCGAAATCGTGGAACCGCGGGATCCTGATTCGTTGCCCTACTTGGGATGCTAGCAACACGGCCCGGGATTGCGTGCCAAGCCCTGATGCGGCTTTTGTGTTGCTCCGGGCCCGCAGTGTGATGGGATGGTTCCCATGGCGTTAGATCTTGAAGAACTTTTGGTACCCCATGAGGATGCGTGGCGATCATGGCTGGTTGAGAACCATGCCTCGCACCCCGGCGTGCAGCTGGTGCTTCACAAGAAGGGCGGCAGCGTCACCGAACTCACCTACGCGCAGGCGGTCGACCAGGCGCTGTGCTTTGGGTGGATCGATGGTCGGCGCAACGGCCGCGACGAGGAGAGCTTCAGCAATAGGTTCACGCCGCGAACTACAAAGAGCAATTGGTCAGCCAAGAACGTGGAAACCATCACTCGGTTGACTGATGCGGGGCTGATGGCGCCCTCGGGAATCGCCGCGGTTGAGGCGGCCAAGGCCGACGGCCGCTGGGAGAATGCCTACGCGGGGCAGAAGGACGCTCAACTGCCTGAGGACTTCGTGGCGGCGCTGGAAGGGCATCCCGTTGCGCAGGAAAAGCTGGCAACCCTGGGCGGCAGCGAACGCTTTGCGATCTATTTGCGCCTGCACACGGTCAAGCGCGAGGAAACCAGACGAAGGAAAATCACCGAATTCATTGCCAAGCTGGACGCCGGCGAAGGAATCTTCTAGATTTCGGGCGGGGCTTGCCTATCCGTTTTCCCGTAGCGGTCCACGAAGTTCCGCAGGATCAGCTCCGGCCAGTCCACCTGGGATGCAAGGGCCCTGTCGTGCAGTTCCTGCGCCTCGTGCGGCGGGAAATAGCCGGCATCCCGGTAGACCATGATGCGCTGGGCCAAACCCGCGGGGTCAAGCTCCGGGTGGAACTGCGTGGCGTACAGGTTGGATTTGATGCGGAACATCTGCACCGGGCACGCCGCGGAATCCGCCAGCAGCACGGCTCCCGCGGGCAACACCGACACAGCTTCCTTGTGTCCCACGAACGCATCGAATTCATCCGGCAGGCCCGCCAGCAGCGGATCCTTCCGCCCGGCATCCAACACCCTGATGCGGGAGGTGCCGACCGGCTCGCCGAACTGCCTGTCGATGATCCCGCCCTGGTGCACTCCAAGGGTTCCGACCCCGTAGCAGGCGCCAAGGAACGGGAAGTCCTCGGCGACAAGCACGTCCAGCAGGGCGTCGAGGTCGGTTTCGCAGCGTTTCTGCAGGTTGGATTTCTTGCCGGGGTCATCGGAGGCGTTGAACGGGCTGCCGCCGAGGATCACCCCCGCGCAGTTGTCCAGGTCCAGCTCGTCGATCGGTCCCAGCGGGCCCCGGGCCAGGCTGATCACCTGCATTTGGTCCTCGCGCAGTCCGCCGGCGGCCAGCACCCCGCGCACCTCGTCGGCCGCGGCCAGATCGTGTTCACGTGTGGAAACCAAGATGAAGCGCTTCATGGCCACAGTCTATGGCCGCCGCCCAAGCAACTGGGGAAGCACGCCACGCGTACGCAAGACCCTTTTGTCCCGGCCGTTCCCGGTCTACGCTGGCATGAGTTAATAGCCGCTAACTTAAAAGGAAGCTCCGGGGCACCGGTCCGGAACTTATCCACGATGGAGGATTCATGCAGATCACCGATTCCGTAGCGCTAATCACCGGCGGGGCTTCCGGCCTGGGCGCAGCGACGGCCAAGGCGCTCCACGATGCCGGCGCCTACGTGGTCCTGCTGGACCTGCCCTCGTCCAAGGGAGCGGAAACGGCGGCGGCGTTGGGGGAGCGGGCCCGCTTCGTGCCGGCCGACGTCACTAACGAAGACGATGTCCGCGCGGCAATCGCGGCGGCCCGGGAACTCGGCCCGCTGCGCGTGGTCGTCAACTGCGCCGGCGTTGCGACCCCGGGCAAGGTGCTGGGGCGCGAGGGCGTGCTGCCGCTCGCGAACTTCGAGAAGATCATCGCGATCAACCTGACCGGCACGTTCAACGTGGTCCGGCTGGCAGCCGAGGCCATGGCCGCACAGGATGCCGTCACCGATGCCTCAACCGGCACGCAGGAGCGCGGCGTCATCATCAACACCGCCTCGGTAGCCGCCTTCGACGGCCAGATCGGCCAGCCCGCGTACGCAGCCTCCAAGGGCGCCGTCGCCGCAATGACGCTGCCGCTGGCCCGCGAATTGGCCCGCCACTACATCCGCGTGATGACCATCGCCCCGGGCATCTTCGAGACCCCGATGATGGCCTCGCTCTCCGCCGAGGCGCAGGCCTCGCTTGGCGCGCAGGTTCCGCACCCGGCGCGCTTGGGCAAGCCCGAGGAGTACGCCGCACTGGTCTCCCACATCGTGGCCAACCAAATGCTCAACGGCGAAACCATTCGGCTCGACGGCGCCATCCGCATGGGACCGAAGTAGGGCGACGGTTCAAGAACGGAGGGCCTGCGGCATCGACGCCGCAGGCCCTCCGTGGCTCCGACCGAAAATCTATTCGGGCAGTTGTTCCCCGGCGTTGACCGGGACGTCCAAGCGGTTTCCCGCGGCGGGCGCCGGGCAGACCGCATAGGGCGAGAACGCCATCGGGTAGTTCAAGGTGCGGTTGAAATCGATCGTGACGGAACCGTCGGCCGCCGGGGCCGGGATGCCGACAAAGCGCCAGGCTGCGGTGCTCATGCCGTTGGTGGCATCGCCAAAGGCCAGCACCAGCGAACCGTTGTCGTTTTGGGTCGCCGCAAGGCGATGGGTCTGCCCGGCCAACTCGAATTCGACCTTGCCCACCAGCTCGGCGGTGAAGTTCGCATCCTCGCGGAAGCTGCCGATCGGCACCGTGCGCGGGGGCTCGAACGCGGTGAAGCGGCCCTGGACAACGAATGCCGGGTCGTACGCAAAGACCGGCACGCCGGTGAACTCGCGTAGCGTCGGATGGCTGCGGTTGCGGGTGCGGACCATGTACCGCCCATCCCGCACGCCCAGCTCGACCAGTACGTCGCCGACGCGCACAAAGTGGATCGACTCGTCCTCATCCAGCTGCTTTTCCAGCGTGCCGGACAGCGGTTCGCCGTCCGGGTCGGTGACACCGTCCTCGGGGACAAACACGGCGTGGGCGCCATTGGCGTCGGCGCTCCAGAAGCCGGGCAGCAAATCCAGGGGCCCCGGCGTGCCGGGCAGCCACTGGTAGCTGCTCAGGGTCAACCAGCCGAATTCAACGGCCAAACCCTCGTTGCGCATGCGTCGCCACTGGGTGAAATCTGTTGGTGCACTCATGAAACCAGTCTGCCACCTTTGGCGGTCCCGCCCCGGGCCTGTTCCGCGCATTAAGCTGGAAGACATGCCTTCATACCGTGCACAACTGAACATCATGGGCCTGCGCCCGGGACACGCCCCGGAAGCCGTCATGGACACGGCCGTGGCGGCGCTGGCCGAACGCCACCACGTGGATGCGAACCAACTCGACGTGGTCGCCGGGGTCCCGCGCATCACCGTGCGCTACACCGTGGAGGACGACGGACAACCCGACGCCCGCGGCATCGAATCGGCCGCGCTGATGCGCGCGGCGGTGGAGGGCGTGGCGGTGACCGAAAAGCTTGTGGTGCTGCGCCGGGTCAAGGGCCGCTGGGTGCTGCTGCGACGCTAGGCGCCGTGCCTTGGGGGCTGGGGCTGGAACACCGTGCCACGGGACTCCGGGTGTCAGAATTCCGTGGGTTTGCCGCGGGCTGCCCGGTGCTCGGCATGGGTGATCTGGTAGCGGCGGTTCTCCGTGGCCACAAGCACCACAAATCCCGTCATGGCGGCCAACACCGCAACCCAGATCGACTGGTCGGGGCCAAGCAGCCGTGGCATCAGCAACCAGAACATGCCCCAGGCGAAGCCGGAGGCCAGATCGATGCGCCCGCGTTCGGTTCGGGACAGGCTTATGGCAACATGGCCGAGGCCCAAAACGATCAGGCAGGCAAAGACATGGGGGAACACGAATAAGTTCCAGGACTGCAAAAGCTCGGCAAAGGACGACGCCGACACCACCAGGAAGAAGCCTGCCATCAAACCCGCCGGGGCGTCGGTGAGCAGGCGTTCGGCGGTGCTCCGGGCCGTGTGGCCGTTCAGCTCACGCACCGTCACCAGCAACAACGCGGCGGCCAGGGTGGCCGTGCAGAAGGCAAGGAAAAGCGACTCGGCGTTCACCGACACCAGCCACAGCGCGGCAGCGGCCAGTGCCGTCGGGAAGGTGCGGCCCACGGCGCGCTGGCGCACCGCCGAACCCTGCGAAGGACGCCGCGCGAACCACGCTGCCAGCAACGACCAGCCGGCAATCACCGGCAACAACATGTAGGCGGCGGGTGCCAAGGACAACAACGTGTCCCGGCCGGGCAGCGAACCCGACACCAGCTTGCCGGTGCCGAAGATCGTTGTGACGGCCATGAACGCGGCGGCAAGCATGAAGAGCAGGCGCCGAATGCTGTCCTGCGCGGTGGCTTCCGGGTTGGGAGAGGTGTCCGGCAGGGTGTAGGGGGTGACGTAGAGGGCGTCGGCAAGATCCTGTTGCCTGTCGATGGCGGCCTTGGCGCTTGCCACCAAGGCCGCAAGCTGGGCGGGATCCGTCGGTGTCCGGGTGGGTGCCGGCGGTGCCACGGCGGGCAACGGCACCAAGTTGGATTCCTGGGCGGCGGCGACGCGTTGCTGTTCCAAGCGCTGTTGTTCCAGGCGCTGTAGATCAAGTTGCTGCTGTTCAAGACGATGCAGCTCCAGGATCCGCTCTTGGCGTTCATCCTCCAAGAGTTGCCGTTCGGCGACTTCCTGCTCGGCGCGGAGCCGGGCGGCATGTTCGGCTTCGGCGCGTTTGGCTTCCTCCGCAAGGGCCTCGGCATGGGCGGCGTCCATCAGCCGGGTCCGTTCGCGCGCCTCGGCCGCGCGGGCGTGTTCATCCTTTGCCCGTGCAAGCCGGGCCTTGAGTTTTGCGGGGGATTCGTAGATCTTGTCGCCGATCCGTTGCCACTCGGGCTCCGGCAGGGAGTCCAGCCAGTTGTTGACCGGCGAGAAGCCTCCGGAAACCGCCGTTGCCTCGTGGGTGTCCGCCGGGGTGGCGGGACTCGCCGGGGCCGCAGTGTCCGGCGGGGCGGCAGGAAGCGTCGGGGCCGTGGATGGCTTGGGCGGGATTGCTGCCGTCCGGGCCGCGGCCTTTTCCGGTGCTGCAGGATCGTGCGGATCGTCTGGATCGGCACCGGATCCGGACTGCCTGTCCATGTGCCTGAAGGGCGGTCCCGTGTGCGGCTGCGGGTGCGCGGGGTGCAGGATTTCGTCGAGGTCCTGCGGGATTTCCTGGTGGTGGCGCGGCACGGGATGGGCGATGCGTTCGGACACCCGGTCCGGCAAGGGCCGGTTGGCGCCGGGCGGAGCCGGAGCCGGAGCCGGTTGCGCCTGGGGGGCCTTGGCGTTGGGGGCCGACTTGGAACTGTCGGCATCGGGGAGGGCAGGTGCCGTCGGCCCGTTTTCGGACCCGGACGCGGCGTTGCGAAGCCGGGCCAACGCCGCGGACGCGGCAGTGGTGTGGGTGTCCGATGTGCTCATGCTCAACCCCTTCGTCGCCGGTACATGGCCAAGGCCCCAGCCAGTACGATTCCGACCAGCGTACCGAAAATCATACCCACGATGGTGGAAGCCCAGACAGGGAATCCTGTGACACTGGCGCTCAGGCGCCCCAGCAGCAGCATCCAGATCGCCCACAGAACGGCCCCGGCCGCCGCAAGAGGCGCAAAAACACGCCACGTGATGCGGGAGATTCCGGCCGCCGCCATGGAGGCGCTGCGCCCGCCGGGCAGGAACCGCATGCCCAACAGCGACGCGTAGGTTCCACCGGTCCCGAGCTTGAGCATCAGGCGTGTCATGTTCAGGTGCAGCCAGCGGCCCCACCTGTAGCGGGCCAGGTGTCGCCCGCCGTGTTTGAACAACACATAGAGGGCAACATCCCCGGTAAAACAGGCACCGGCGCAGACGGCAACCGCCGCCACCGGATTCAGCAGCCCCGCCGCGGCCATCGGCCCGGTGCCCATGGCCAGCACCTCGCTGGGGATTGGGGGAACCAAGGCGTCGAGGGCCACCAGAACGAAAAGCACCGGGTAGAACCAATCCCCGCCGGCCAGCAAGGAATCGAGCAAATCCCCGAGTGTCGATTCCATGCCGGCGAGCATCCCTGCGTCCGGCCCTAGCCCAGGGCCAGCCCGGGCGCACCCGGCGCCTGCGCCGCCGGGGACTCGGAAAGTTCAAGCTTGGAGCTGTAGGTGACGGGCTCCCCGCTGATTGGATCGACAAAGGAGATGGAGCGGGCCAACAGCTGCAGCGGCCGGGTGTAGTCATCCGGCGCCAAGTCCAGCAGCGTCGGGTAGAACGGGTCGTTCAGGATGCCCAGGCCCAGCGCGGCAAGGTGCACGCGCAGCTGGTGGGTTTTTCCCGAGTGCGGGCTCAACCTGAATTTCGCGACCTTCAGCCCCGCGAAGTTGCCGGCGGAGGGTCCGACGCCCAGCAATTCGACGAGAGATTCGGCGTTCGGCTCCCCGGCCTCCACCAGCGAGCGCAGCTGGCCCTTGATCTTGCTCATGCGGTTCCGGTAGATCAGCGGCAGGTCTTCCAGCGCCGCCTCCAGCCCCGCGGAGTCCAGCAGGCTGTTGCCCGGGCCCGCTGCGCCGGGAATGAAGTTGCCGCTGCGGTCCTCGGCGCGCCCGCCGAGCCCGCCGACCCCCATGACCTCGCCCGCCGGGCGGCCGTCCACGTCCTCCAGGGCACTGACGGCCTCATAGGTCTTGGATATCTCGCGGCGTTCGAAGAGGGTCTGGTAGTCGCCGCGGGTTTCCGGGTTGGTGGAGAAGAGCAGCACGCCGGCGGTCGCCCGGTCCAGCCGGTGCATGGGAATCAAGTCAGGGTTGCCCACCCTGTTGCGCAGGCGCACGAGCGCGGACTGCTGGATGAAGCGCCCGCCTGGGGTGGTGGGCAGGAAGTGGGGCTTGTCGATGACCAGCAGGTGCTCGTCGTGGTGCAGGACCGACTCGGTGAACGGGATTTCCGCCTCAACGGGAAGGTTCCTGTAGTACCAAATGAATTCGTGTTCGCCCAGCGGCGTGGAGAGCTCGATCGGCACCCCGCCCAGGCCTACCACCTCACCCGTCTCGAAACGCCGCACGATGCCGGCCTCGTCCACGTGCCCGAACCTGTGCAGCATGTAGTCGCAGACCGTCTCCCATTCCCCCGCGGAGGGGATGCGGAGCCGGGTTGCGTTGACGCCGTTGCGCACGGGCAGGGGGGAGATCATGGCCATGGAATCCAGTGTGTCATGCTTCCGCCGAGGGACCCGGCCGCGGACCAACGCAGCCCGGGCCCCCATCGGAGCCGCCGGGCCGCGTCCCCCAAGGACCGGTGATGCGTTAATGCGCTGTTTCACTCGTCGGAACGTAGACGTTCTGGCAGTCCGGGCAGAAGTACACGTCGCGTTCGGCGCTGCGCGGGGATTCGGCGAGCGTATCCTTGTGCAACAAGCCGCCGCAGCGCATGCACGGCAGGCCCTCCCGGCCGTACACCCAATAGGGGTTCATGCCGTCGGTGCCGGTGGTCACCCGGCGCGCACGGTCCTTGTTGGCGTGCAGCAGCCGGTGGGCGATGTCCACCAGGTGGCCCAGGTCCTCAATCGCGCCCACCGGGGTTCGCGGGTGCACCCTGGTGACAAAGAGCAGTTCCGAGCGGTAGATGTTGCCCAGCCCGCTGATCAGCCTCTGGTCGAGCAACGCCAGGCCGATCGGCCGGTCCGGGCTGCTCATCAGGCGGCGCACCGCCTCGTCCGGATCCCAGGAGTGGCCCAGCGGGTCGGGTCCGAGGTGCCCGATGACCTCGACCTCGTCGGTGGTCCGCAGCACGTGGAGGAACCCCAGCTCGAAGCCGACGGCGGTGAAGGCCGGATTGCCCAGCACCGCGCGGGCCTTGAACGCGGGGGTGCGCCAGCGCTCGCCGGTGGCATAGACATCCCAGTGCCCATCCATGAGCAGGTGCGAGTGGATGCTCAGCGGCGGGGCCGCGATCTTGGCCGGTGGCTTGACGCGGATGAGCAGATGCTTGCCGCGTGAAACCACGGACTCGACCATCCAGTCCACGATCGACAGAGTCGAGTGTTCCGGAACCCGGAAGTCACTGACGCTCAGCCGCCTGCCGGCCAGCGCGGCCTCCAATCGACGTGCCGTGCGAAAAACTGTATCCCCTTCGGGCATTGTCTTTACCACCAATCGCCTAGTCGGACACCCGACCCCCATAGTCGGGTGACCCTGGTCACTAGACTAGCCCGAGAATCCCGCGCTTGGGGGAAAATTCCTGCGCTTAGCTCCTAAACCGTAGCCCACTTGGGGTGGAATAGAATCCAGCGCGTCGTAATGCGGCACCCCAGGGTGAATCGGAGACGGGTTCGCCGTTGACCTTGTGCACCGCAAGCTTCTCGATGCCGGCCCGGCGCAGGGCCGCAACGAGCTCGAAAGCCGCGGTGTCGAGCAGGTTTTCCGCCGCTCCGGCCCCCGCGAAATCGAGGACGGTCTTGCCGCCGCGCTCCATATACAGGGCCAGCCGCCCGTCCAACAGCACCACCATGGCCCCGGCCTTGCGGCCCGGGCGGTGCCCTCCGGGTCCCTGCGGCCAGGCCAGCGCGGCACCGTAGGGGTTGGCCGGGTCGGTTGCCGCCAGGGCCAGGGCGCCGGGCGGACCCGTCTCCGATCCAGCGTCGCGCACGAAGGTGCGCAGCCTGTCGATCGTCGGGGAGGTGGAGAACTGCGCGGCCCCGAGCCTTTCGACGAAGTAGCCCCGGCGGGCATGGCCCGCCTCCTCCAGCCGTCCGAGCACCCGGTAGAGCTGGCCGAAGCCGCCGGGCACCGACTCGGCGGCGACCGATCCACGCGTCACCACGCCGTAGCGTTCGAGCAGGAACTCGGCGCTTGCATGGGCCCTGATGGTCGGGTCCTGAACGGGGTGCGGCAGCGCCGCCCAGCGGCCCGTGCCCGATTCCGGGACCCCGCCGAACCCGGAGCGCGGGCCCAGCTCGCGCCCCTGCAGGCGCATGACGCCGGGATCGCCGGCACCCGGTGCCTCGAACCCTGCCCTGCCCTGCCGCAGCATGGCCATCCGCCCGAGCCGTGCCGTGCGTGCCCGGGGGGCCAGCGCCGGCGCACGGTGCGCGGACTTGCCGCCGGAGAGCAGTCCGCGGACGGGCGCGAGCGTGTCGGGGGAGACGGCGCCCGCCCAGAACAGCTCCCACAGGGACTCGAGCACCGCCTCTGTGCGCGGCTCCGTCCCGGATGCCTCGTGCGCGCCGGGGACGATGGAGGGGACGGCCGCGGGGTCGGGAACCCCGGCCACCAGCCGGGCCAGTTGCGGCACAAAGTAGGCCCCGCCGGCATCGAGCACCACCAGCAGCCGGCGGGCCAGCGCCCCGAGGTGG
This sequence comes from Paeniglutamicibacter kerguelensis, assembly GCF_017876535.1. Classification (NCBI taxonomy): domain Bacteria; kingdom Bacillati; phylum Actinomycetota; class Actinomycetes; order Micrococcales; family Micrococcaceae; genus Paeniglutamicibacter; species Paeniglutamicibacter kerguelensis. The sequence continues at coordinate 98,848 of NZ_JAGIOF010000004.1, read as the reverse complement.
TCGCGGTCCGGTTGCGGCAGGCTCAGCGGCGCGTTTTCCGCGGTGTGCAGCGCGACCCAGCCGTCGGTTCCGGCCAGCGCCCCGGCCCCGGAGACCAGCACCTCCCCGGCGCTCATCAGCTCGTCGAGCATGCCCGGGGCGTAGTTGCGCACGCGCACCGGCAGCACGAAGGATTCGATGGCGGAGGCCGGGACGGGTACCCCGGCCAGCTGCTCGACCACGGCCAGTACCCCGTCGATGCCGGAAAGCCCCTGGCCGATGCCCTGCCAGGCAGGCAGGAACCTGGCGAACGTCGGCTGGTCGACGGGCTCGACCTCGGCGCGCAGGGCCGCGAGCGAGCGGCTGCGGATCATCCGCAGCACCCCGGCCTCGCAATACTCAAGCTGTGCGGACCGGAACCCGGCGGCGTCCTCCACCAGGAGCTCGGCGGGCCTGAACGCCCCGGTCATGAGCCGGTTTTCGGCTACCAGCTGGTCCAGCGCGGCCTTGGCCACCGCGACGCCCAGCCCCAGGGCGGCGGCGACATCCGCCGCGGTGAAGGGCCCGTGGGTTCGGGCGAAGCGTGAAACCAGGTCGCCGACAGGGTCCTCGACGGGGTCGATGAAGGCCAGCGGCACCCCGTGCGGCAACGGCACACCCAGCCCGTCGCGCAGCCGCGGCGCATCCTCGATGGCGGCGAAGACGGCGCCGCCGCCGAGCCGCACCTCCAGCGCCCTGTTCGCGCGGACCAGGCCCCGCAAGTGCGTTTCGGCCAGGGACACATGGGCCACATGGGCGGTCCGGGCGGCGTCGGTATCCTGCCCGGTCCCGGCTGGCGCGATCTCGGCGGGCTCGGTCTCAGCGCGCAGGCGCGCGGCAACGGCTTCGATGCCCAGTGGTCCGAGCATGCGCAGCAGGTCCGCCGCGCCCTCCATCCCGGCCAGCTGCCGGCCCGGGGCCAGGCGCTGCAGTTCCGCCTCGGTGCGGAGGATGACCTGCGCATCGAGCAGCTCGCGCAACTCGGTGCGGCCCAGCAGCTCGTTCAGCAGCGCCGGGTCAAGGCTCAGTGCCGCGGCTCGGCGCTCGGCCAGCGGCGAGTCGCCCTCGTAGAGGAACTGCGCCACGTAGCCAAAGAGCAGCGACTGGGCGAAGGGCGAGGGCAACCGGGTCTGCACCTCGCGCACCGAAATGCCGCGCGAACCCATCAGGGCCAGCAGGTTCTTCAGCGACGGCAGGTCGTAGACGTCGTTGAGGCACTCGCGGACCGTCTCGAGGATGATCGGGAAGTCGGGGTACTTCCGTGCCACGTCCAGCAGCTGCGCACTGCGCTGGCGTTGCTGCCACAGCGGCGTGCGCTTGGCGGGGTTGGTGCGCGGCAGCAGCAGCGCCCGGGCCGCGCATTCGCGGAAGCGGGAGGCGAAGAGCGCCGAGTTGCCCACCTGCGCGGTGACCAGGTCCTCGATTTCCTCGGGCTCGAACGCAAAGAGCTCGGCCCCGGGTGGTTCGTCGTCCATCGCCGGGACCCGCAGCACGATCCCGTCATCGGCCGCCATGGCGGAGCCGTCCAGCCCGTAGCGTTCGTGCAACCTGGCACCCACGGCCAGCGCCCAGGGCGCGTGCACGGGCAGGCCGAAGGGCGAGTGCAGGATGACCCGCCAGTCGCCGAGTTCGTCGACGAAGCGTTCGACCACCATGGTCTTGTCGCTGGGCACCACGGAGGTCGCCTCCGCCTGCGCGCCCAGGTAGTTCAGCAGGTTGCCGGAGGCGAAGGCGTCAAGCCCGATGCCCGCGAGCTCCTCCCGCGCGGCGGCCTCCGGCATGGACACCAGGGCGGCGGTGAACTTTCCCAGCGCCGCGCCGAGCTCCACGGGCCGGCCCTGGGTGTCGCCCTTCCAGAACGGAAGCTTGCCGGGCTGCCCGAACGCGGGGGAGACCAGCACCCGGTCGTGGGTGATGTCCTCGATCTTCCAGCTGGTCGCCCCGAGCGCAAACACGTCCCCGACCCGGGACTCGTAGACCATTTCCTCGTCGAGCTCGCCCACCCGGCGCCCGCCCTTGGCCCCGGAGTTCTCCTCCGAGCCCACCAGGTACACGCCGAAGAGCCCGCGGTCCGGGATGGTGCCGCCGCTGACCACAGCAAGCCGCTGGGCGCCTGGGCGTCCGGTGAGCGTGCCGGTGTCCCGGTCCCAGACGATGCGCGGGCGCAGCTGGGCGAACTCGTCGGACGGGTACTTGCCGGCGAGCATTTCCAGCGTCGCGGTGAACGCGGCGCGCGGCAGCCCGGCATAGGGGGCGGCCCGGCGCACGGTGTCGAACCAGGCCTCCACGTCCAGGTCCTCCAGCGCGCAGGCGGCCAGGGTCTGCTGGGCCAGCACGTCCAGCGGGTTGGCGGGGATGTGCAGCTTCTCGATCTTCCCCTCGCGCATGCGGGAGACGGTCAGCGCCGTGGAGAGCAGATCCGCGCGGTGCTTGGGGAAGAAGGTGCCGATCGAGGTCTCGCCGACCTGGTGCCCGGCGCGGCCCACGCGCTGCAGGCCCGACGCGACCGACGGGGGCGATTCGACCTGCACCACCAGGTCCACCAGCCCCATGTCGATGCCCAGTTCCAGCGAACTGGTGGCCACCACGGCGCGCAGCACCCCGGTCTTCAGGTCGTCTTCGATCTGCGCGCGGGTCTCCTTGGAGACGGATCCGTGGTGCGCCCGGGCCAGCGGGACCACGCCGACTTCCCCGGCCCCGGAGACCATGCCGGCCTGCGCCATCATGGCGGCGGGCATGCCGCTGCCCGGCTGCACGCGCCGGGGCGCCGACCCACCGGTCATCTCCGCGCCGGTGGATCCGATGCCGCCCGGGGCAAAGCCTGGATCCACATCGATTCCGGTCACCCGGGATTCGTGGATCTCGTTCAACCTGCCGGTCAACCGCTCGGCCAGGCGCCGGGAATTGGCGAACACGATCGTGGAGCGGTTCGCCTCGATCAAATCGACGATCTGTTCCTCGACGTGCGGCCAGATGCTCGCCTGCGGGGCCAGCCCGGAACCCGGGCCCAGGTCGTGCGCGGCCGCGGCGGCCGGCAGGTCCGTCATGTCCTCCACAGGCACCCGCACGCTCAAATCCCAGGTCTTGGTGATCGGCGGGGCAATCACGGACACCGGGGCACCGCCGCCCACAAAGCGCGCCACCTCCTCGCGCGGCTCCACGGTTGCCGAAAGCCCGATGCGCTGCACCGGGGTCCCCAGCAGCGCATCCATCCGCTCCAGCGAGAGCGCTAGGTGCGCCCCGCGCTTGGTGCCGGCCACCGCATGGACCTCGTCGAGGATCACGGTGTGAACCCCGGCCAGCGACTCGCGGGCCCGGGAGGTCAGCATCAGGTACAGCGACTCGGGGGTGGTGATCAGGATGTCCGGCGGGTTGGTGACAAGCTTGCGGCGCTCGTTCGCCGGAGTGTCGCCGGAACGCACGCCCACGGACACCTGCGGCACGGCCAGCCCCAGGTGTGCGGCGGTGGCCTTGATGCCCACCAGCGGGGCGCGCAGGTTCCTCTCGACGTCAACGCCCAGGGCCTTCAGCGGCGAAATGTAGAGCACCCTGGTTCCGGCGGAATGGGTGCCTCCGGTTTTCGGCCGGGTGGCGGCTGCGGGCCGGTCGCCGTTTTCCAGCCCCGGCAGCGCGGGGGCCATGATTTCGGTGGCCGTGCGGGCAAAGGAATCCAGCGCCCAGAGGAACGCGGAGAGCGTCTTGCCCGATCCCGTCGGGGCGATGACCAGGGCGTGCCGCCCGGTGGAAATCGCGTCCCACGCGCCGATCTGGGCCGGCGTCGGCGCGGCAAAGGCACCTTCGAACCAGGCCCGCGTGGCGGGCGTGAATCGTTCGAGGACGTGTCGTGGATCCGGTTGCTTGGCCATCATTCCCAGCTTAAGTGCCTGCACCGCCAATATGCGCCGCGGCGTTGCTGACGTGTTGGTTTAGACGTGGTGGTACTTGCCGCCGCCGGCGATTTCCTGTGCCCGGTAGAGCTGTTCGGTCAGGATGAGGCGCACCAGCTGGTGCGGGAAGACCAGCTTGGACAGGCTCCAGATAAAGTCGGCGCGGTTGTGCACCGATTCGTCGACGCCGTAGGCCCCGCCGATCACCACGGTGATGCTGCGCGAGGTGTCCAGCGGGCGCTGCAGCGTCGTGGCCAGTGCGGGGGAGTCGATGTTCTTGCCGCGCTCGTCGAGCAGGATCAGGAAGTCCTTCGCATCGACCTTGGCCAGGATGCGCTCGGATTCCTCGGTGCGCGCGGCGTCGCCATCGCGGGAGGAATGCGGCAGCAGCTGCCACTTCACGTCGAAGGGCTTTTTCATGCGCTTCTCGTAGCGGTCGATGCCCTCGGTCACCCAGGATTCATGTTTCTTGCCGATGGCCAGCACGCGGATTGTCATGTTTCCATCTTCCCGCATCCACTGCCTGCCTCCGTATCCGGGCGTCCTCCCAGCGAGCATCAAGGCACTGACATGTTGGAACGTTAGGCTGATAAGCATGAACACCCCCAGACGCCGCGGACCCGGACGTGCTCCAAGCGTCGGATCCATATTTGTCCTTGTCCTTGCCCTGACGCTGGGTCTCTTCGGCGTTGCCCGGCGCTTGTGGGTTTCGGCGCGGATGGGCGAAGGAATTGGAACGTGGGATGTTCCGACGCTTGAATGGATGGTCGCACACCGGACGCCCGTCGCCACGAATGTTGCATGGTTCTTTTCGACGCTCGGCAGCGCCTGGGGCATGACGACGATTGCACTTCTTGCCACCGGGTTTCTGGCTTGGCGGACCCGCAGCTATTGGCCGGTGCTGCTGATCGGATTCACCGCGGCGGGTTCGGTTGCCTTGACCGTGCTGCTGAAAAACCTGACCGCGCGAGCGCGTCCGCTGCTGGCCCAGGTCGTCGAGCCTCTGCCCACGTCGTATGCCTTCCCCAGCGGCCATACGCTCAATGCCACCGCGATTCTCGGGGTCGTCGGTTACCTGCTTTTCCTTGTCCTGCGGAGCCAGCTAGCCCGCATCTTGAGTCTGGTTTCCTTGGGAATCTTGGTCTTGGCCATTGGATGGAGCCGCATCTATCTGGGACACCATTGGCTGACGGACGTGCTTCAAGGGTTGTTGATCGGCGGCGCCTGGGCGGCAATCGTCATCTCGTTGCACCATTTTGTGGTGCTGAAGAATCGGCGATTTGCGCACTGGATCATGGTCTAGGTACGCCGTAACGGAATTGCCGATGGGCCTGCCGGGGAACTTTCATTCCAGGCAGGCCTATCTGTTTAGGTGCTCCCCAGGCGTAGGCTCGGGGCATGAAAGTCATTGTTCTCGGAGGACAGGGAAACATGGGCGGGCGCGTGGCACAGCTGCTGGAGTCTGCCGGTCACCAAGCCATCCTCGCCAGCCGTTCGACCGGTATCGATGCATACACGGGAACGGGTCTGGCGGATTCGTTTGCGGGTGCCGACGCGGTGGTCGACTGCCTGAACATCATCTCGATGAAGGCCGATGTATGCGTCGATTTCTACGAGACGACCGCTCGAAACGTGATCCGGGCGGCCGAGGACGCCCGCGTGGCGCATCTCGTGTGCGTGTCGATCGTGAACGCGCGCAACCCCGAGATCAACAGACACATGGGTTACTATCGCGGCAAGGCGGCGCAAGAAGCGCGATACCAAAACGCCCCGGTTCCAACCACGATCGTCCGTTCAACACAGTGGTTTGAACTTACGGAGACACTCATCAACCAACTGCGTGTCGGCCCGATTGCGCTGGTGCCACGGATGATGAGCCAACCTGTTGCCGCCGATGCCGTTGCCCGAGTCATTGTTTCCGCGGTTGAACTGGGGACGGAAGCACCTGCTGGAGTTGAGCTGGCGGGCCCGGAACCTCGAAACATGGCGAAGTTGGCACGGTTGGTCGCACACAACAACAACGTGCTTCAGAATGGTGCTCCGCATACCCGGGTCATTGCCGTCCCGGTGCCCGGAATCAAGGTCTTGAACGGCGGACTGCTGCCAGGAGTCGGGGTCGCGAAGGATCCGACTACATTCGAGGAGTGGTTGACCAACGGAAGAACAGCAAGCAATTCGGGATAAGGCGTCAAGAAAGCGTTTGAACTCAGTGAGAGTTGCTCTCCAGTTCGATATTTCGTCTTTGAATTGAAATGGCTTGTGGATAACCCCTGCCGCACACAGCCGATCCGGTCTACGATGTCGATCAAATGACTCCGACCTGAATCGTAGGCCAGGCATGTTTGGCAAAACTAAAAGCGTCATCATCGCCCTATGCGCGGGCGCATTCTTGATGGGAGCCGCTGGCTGCACAGCCTCGGCGGATCCCGCCGAGCCTTCCAGCTCGCTACCACCAGCATCGATCAACGCACCCAGTTTGTCGCCCACGCCGAGTGCCAACCCGACGCCGAAACCAGTTCCAGCGAGCTCGACGGGCCCTGCGCAAAACTGGCCCGTCCCGAAAATGCCGGAAGCCGCGAAAGAAAGAACAGAAGCGGGAGTTGCTGCATTTACCGAGTACTGGTTCGAGCTTGTTAGCTACTCCGATGCGACCAACGATACGAAACCTCTCAAATCGGTTACGCAAAGGTCGTGCTTCTTGTGCGCGGAACAGATTGTTGATCCAGTTGATCAAAACAAAGCGGTGGGTGCTTGGCGCGCAGGTGGAGCGATTGATGTTTCGATCACTTTGTCAAAAGCAATCGGTGACGATGGAGTCGCTGGATTCGCGTTGCAGCGGGAAGAAATAGTCGCATATATAAGTTCTGGGAAGGTCCAAGGGACATTCCCTAAAACCTCAGAACCGATGGTTGGGACGTTATACCTAGTATTCAAAAAAGGGTGGCAGGTCGTGGACCTTGAGTTCATCGAGCCTGGGGAAAAATCATAATGAGGTCGCGCAGTCTGATTTCAATAGCTACGGCCACAATTTGTATAGTCTTTTCGGGGGTTCCGGCTACGGCAGATACCCTGCCAGACGGATGCGGATCGAGCACATCGCTGGGCGGCCAAGCGATTAAGAGTGCCCAGTCTGGTTGTGTTAGTGGAGCCAGGTCTGACGTCCCAGGCTACTTCAATGACGCTAGCAAGAGTCGTCTAGTCAACAACGGTCCGAAGATCCAGTACAAAGTGCTGTATTTCCGGCAATGCGAGCCGTCCCTTGTGAATCTCATGGGATGCAATGCAAATACGGATCCCCCATGTGCGGACGGCAGTTATCCGATGCTACGTCTAATTTATGTTTTGAACGGACCTCGAAAAGGTCAACAGATATCGAGGCAATCCTATTGTTCAAACGAGCCTCCAGCTGACATTCCAGGCGCTGAGCAAGACATTGCAAAAGTAACCCCAGAGCGGTTCCGAGAGCTTCCGATTCTGGCTTCAACGATCATTAGCCAACCGGAGAACTTCTCGCTTCGAAATGGTCACGCCCATCTGTACGCAGACTCGGAAAACCAGAATTTCGACATCGTGATCTTTGACCAAGACGTACGAGTGCGCGCCATCCCGACATCGTATTCGTGGTCGTATGGCGACGGTTCGTCCCGTACCGTGAACTTCCCCGGCGAACGGCAAACCAATCGCGGATTTGATGCGCCGACTTCCACCAGCCATGTCTATAAGGAAACCGGAGACTTTGGCGTGGGTCTTACGACTAGATTCCGTGGGGAGTATTCCACCGAAGGCGGTCCGTGGACCCCGATCCCAGGCGTAGCCAATGTGCCGAGCACATCGGTGACCATTAGCGTTTGGCGAACCAAGAAAGTACTTGTCGCAGAAAACTGCCGAGCAACCCCTGATGGTCCGGGGTGTGCGTCGATCTTTGAGTAATTGTTCACCAGAACCAAACGAAGAAGGTCCCATGGCTAAGCTCTTCTACACTGCAATCGCCTCACTTGACGGCTATGTAGCCGATGCAGAAGGCAACTTCGATTGGAGTATGCCCGACCCCGATGTGCATGCCTTTGCCAACGAACTCGAACGAGGTATCGGAACGCAACTGATGGGCCGGAAACTCTACGAAGTCATGAAATTTTGGGAGCCGATGTACGGGCGAAAGGACTTGCCGCCGTTCATTGAGGACTATGCCACGATTTGGCACGATGCGGAGAAGATCGTCTACTCCAAAACCTTGCGGGAAGTTGATACCAAGAGAACCCGGATTGAATCGAGCTTTGATCCGGTGGATGTCGGAAGAATGAAAACCGAGGCCACTGCAGACCTCTCCGTGGGCGGCGCAGAACTTGCCGGTCAGGCCTTGAAAGCCGGGTTGGTCGACGAGATCCATTTCTTGGTGTCTCCGGTGATTGTCGGAGGCGGCAAACGAGCTTTGCCGCATGACGTTCGATTGAATCTGGCCTTGTTGGGGCAGCGTGTTTTTCCGAATGGGGTAGCGCATCTCCACTATCGAGTCTTAAACGGAGAGTAACTTAACGACCGGTCGCTGCGCCCAAGTCTTAAACGACTGAAGGGTTCCAACTCCCTGCGGAGTTGGAACCCTTCAAACTGGCGGTGACGGAGGGATTTGAACCCTCGGTACGGGGTTACCGTACACAACATTTCGAGTGTTGCACCTTCGGCCGCTCGGACACGTCACCAGACCTGAACACTCTATCGGAAGAATGGCGTACAACAAAAACGAGGGGTCGCCGGGGAAGAATGTAGCCATGATGCTGAGGACCGAAATGCCGACAATTCCCATCGACAAGCTGACCCAGGAGTTTCTCCGTGCGTGGTCGTGGCACCGGCAGGGACTTGACGGGAATCTCATGGGAGAGGACGCCGCAAGCGTGCTGGATCGTGTGGGATGGGCCCGTTCCGTGGGAGGCGCCAATATCTACCTGACGCTCTTTGCCAGGGCCGGCATCAGGAGGGAAGCCGCCGATCGATTGGTGGCAACTCAGGAAATTCACGAACTGCCCACGGCGCGCGGGTGCACGTACGTCTTGCCAGCTGCCGACTTCGCATGGGGATTGCAGCTGGGAGGAGCCTCTGCGGAAGCCTCAGTGAAGATCCTTCTGCGGTTGGGCGTCGAGCGAGACGAAATTGAACGACTGGCCGACTCCGTGAAGGAAGTCCTGCTGCGTGCCAAGGCGGCCGGAGAACCGCCGATGGACCCGCGCGAGCTCAAGGAGGTGTTGGGCGACCAAGTCCGCAACATGGGCGAGGAGGGCAAGAAGAAGGGCGCCACCACGACTTTGCCCGCGGCGCTTGGATTGCTGCAGGCGGACGGACGAATCCGGCGGGTCCCGGTGAACGGCCGCTTGGACCAGCAGCGCTATTCGTACGTGGCGTGGGAGCTTCCGGCCACGGGGGAGAGCGACGAAGCGGTGCGGTCTCGGATGGTGGAGAGGTTCCTGGGATGGACCGGCGGGGCGACGACGGGACAGATTCGTTGGTTTACGGCGTTCACCGTTGCGCAGACCAAGGCTGCGCTGGCTTCGATCGGTGCGGTGGACGTCAAGACCGCAGGCGATGACGTGCTGTGGATGATGCCGGAGGACGTGTCCTTGATGGCAAGGTTCGAGATGCCAGCCGATGAGGATGTGCATTTGCTGGCCGGATCGGATTCCCTGGTGCTGCTTCGCCGGAACTCAAGCGACGCATTCGACGCCGCGGGACGGGCAGCCGTCACCGGAATGGGTGGCTCCGCCTTGGCGGCCGATTTGTCCGACCACCCGATCGTGGACCGCGGAAAAATCATCGGATTGTGGCAATACGATCCGGAGAATGAACGAATCGCGTGGTGGACGTTTGAGCCGGCGAGCAAGAAGGTCCTGAAACGCATCGCCGAGGTGCAGGCGTGGATCGGCGAGGATCTGGGGGACTTCAGGTCGTTTAGCTTGGATTCGCCAAAATCACGCTTGAAGAACATCGCCGCGTTGGATAGGTTGCGGAGTGAATGAGCTCACAGGGCGCGTCGCCCGGTAACCGAATAGGGGCCTGAAATATGTTGATTGCAGGAAGAGTTCCGTTGCAGTCCGTGATGCGCCAGCTGTCCGAGGATCGTCAGGTGTTTCATTCCGAAGGCGACTTGCAGCATGCCTTCGGCCGTGCGATATGGAGGCTTGATCCACGGATCAAGGTTCGCATGGAGATGAGGCAGCAAGATGTCGGAGACCCCCGGGAAGTCCTTGACATGCTCTGTTTCACGCACGCAGGAAGTACTGCGGTCGAGTTCAAGTTCTATCCGACTGCCGGGCAGGGCAAGGACCTGAGGGGCGAGGAATTCAACCTCCGCGAGCAGGGTGCGGATGACCTGCTGCGACACGGGTTCGTACACGACATCTTCCGCCTTGAAAGGTTCTGCCAGGCCAAACCGGCCGGCAATGGCCTCGCGCTTCTGATGTCCAATGTCCCGGCTCTGTGGAGTGAGTCGGCGTGTGCGGGCCAGGCAAGCCACGACGAGGATTTCCGGCTGCACGAGGGAACGACCCTGAGAGAAACCCGGGCCTGGGCGGGCCAGCCTGATCACCACAAGACGCGGACCCTGCAGGGGAACTACGACCTGCGGTGGGACGACTATGCCCCGCCCGTCGAGGGGCTTGGGCAGTTCAGGTACCTGGCCGTCGAGGTAGCACCGAATCGACTCCCGGCGGGCTGAGCACGTCGCTCCCGGAAACCTGGGCGCTACCGCTTTGCGCGGAAGAAATCAGTGAGCAGCTTGGCGCATTCCTCTTCCCGCACACCGGGGTAGACCTCGACCCAGTGATTTAGCCGCGGTTCGCGCAGGATGTCGAACACCGAACCGACAGCCCCGGCCTTCTCATCCCAGGCCCCGAAGATGACCTTGGGGATGCGGGAGAGCACGATCGCCCCGGCGCACATGGCGCAGGGTTCAAGGGTGACCACCAGCGTGCAGTCCTCCAGACGCCAGCCATCGTCGTTTCCCGAGGCACGCAGAGCGTCCGCGGCCGCTCGGATGGCAATCACTTCCGCATGCGCGGTGGGATCCCCGTGGGCTTCGCGTTCGTTGCGGCCGGTGGCAAGCACGTTGCCATCCGGCCCCAAAATCAGCGCACCGATGGGTACATCGCCGGTGGCCAGAGCGGCGCGGGCCTCGGCGAGGGCCAGGCCCATGAGCTCACGATGGCTGGATCTTTCAGGAATCACCCGGCCAAGTCTAGTTTGGGCGTGCCTCGAAGCGCAGCTCGCTGGGCTGGCGATGCAGGTCCAGTCCCTGCCGCCTTGGAACCAAATCAGCTTCAACCGCCGGCGTGGGGCAGGGTGATGTTGTGGTTCAAGCGCAACCGGTTGTGAGGATCGTAGCGGCGTTTGAGCGCCGTGAGCCGGGCAAGCTTTTCCGCTCCATACACACCCAGCGCGTCGAATCCATGGGGAAGACTCTCGTCGCCGCTGGAGAAATTCACGTACTCCCCGCCGCTGGAGAATCGCTGCATCTCGCGGTGGAAGCCGCGGATGAATGCCACGTGGTGGTTGTCCCGGGTCGCATCGTTCCAGAACCCGTAGATGTTGATCCAGAACGGGGACGAACGATCGGGAAATGCGGTTGCGTCGGCGGGGACCCTGCCCATGGAGCCTCCCATGACGTGGATGTCGAATGCCGTTCCGGGCCAGTCGAGCTGTGTCCCGTGGGCGACCAAGACGTCGATTGCCCCGTCCGACAAGGCATCGAATGCAGTGTTCTTCCAGTAGGCGCGCACGCCCTTGGGGAACAGCGAGTCCATGGCGGACTGCCATGCGGGCCAAGAGACGGGCGAGATGTCCTGCTCATCCGGGGGAGCCACGGTGGTGAAAGCCTCCACGCAGGCGGCGCCGGCAGCTTGGTCCGGATCCGCCCACAGGAAACCGACGACGAGGATGCTCTTGGAACCCAGGTCCCAGTCGGCCGGCGGCACCAACACGGTGGCGATGACGGTCATCTGGTCGGGCAGTCCCGTTGACCAATCGCGCAGCGCGCGCAGGGCTTGCGTCCAGTGCTCTGCCCGGTAGATGAGGTTTCCGGCGTAGAGGTTTTCCGGCATTGGGTGGGCCCTGAACGTGAAGTCCGTGACGACACCGAAGTTTCCGCCGCCGCCGGTGAGACCCCAGAGCAGGTCTGGATTGGTTTCGGCATCGGCGTGGAGCTCTTCACCCTCGGCCGTGACCAGGTCTACAGCGAGGAGGTTGTCCACGGTCAGGCCATGGGTCCGGGTGAGCCAGCCGAATCCTCCTCCGAGGCACAGGCCCGCCACCCCGGTCTGTGACACGACGCCGACGGGGACGGCGAGTGAATGGGCGCTGGTGGCACGGTCCAATTCGCCGAGCAGTGTTCCGGGCCCTGTCCGGACCACCCGTGACGCGGGATCAACGTGCACGGTGTTGAGCGCCCGCAGGTCAAGCACGAGCCCTTTGTCGACGGTGCCGTGCCCGGCCACGTTGTGACCGCCGCCACGGATCGCCAACGGCAGGTTGTTCTCCCTGGCAAAGGTCAGGGCAACGGGGACGTCCGCGACATCGGCCGCCCTGATGACCAGCAGCGGGCGGCGGTCGATCATGGCGTTCCACACTGTCCGCGCTTCGTCGTATTCGGTGTCCGCGGCCGTGACAAGTGTGCCGTGCAGGGAAGCGGACAGCGTCCGAAGAGAGGATGCCCCGGGAAAATCCTGTGTGCCCATGGTTCCAACCTTGAGTCGCGTCCGGGCCACACCCGGCCCGGAACGTAGCCCATTGTCCGCCTGTCCGGGGGACCGGTCAATGGCGGGAATCACGATGAATTCAGTGGCGAAAACGGGATTTTTACCGGATCAGGCTGGTAGATTTTGCTTCATGCGCGTACAGGTAATTGACCACCCGTTGGTGGCCCATAAGGTATCGGTCCTTCGAGACAAGAACACCCCGTCGCCGGTATTCCGGCAGCTGACCGACGAGTTGGTGACCCTGCTGGCCTACGAGGCAACGCGCGAGGTCAAGACCGTACAAGTCCAGATCGAGACCCCTGTGGCAGTGACCACGGGCATCGCCTTCGCCAAGCCGACCCCGTTGGTGGTGCCGATCCTGCGCGCAGGCCTGGGCATGCTCGAGGGAATGACCCGTCTGGTGCCGACCGCCGAGGTCGGCTTCCTGGGCATGGCCCGCAACGAGGAAACCCTGGACATCATCACCTACGCAGAACGCCTTCCGTCGGACCTGACCGGCCGCCAGGTGTTCGTGCTCGATCCAATGCTGGCCACCGGCGGCACGCTGATCGAATCGATCAAGTTCCTCTTCGACCGCGGTGCCGAGGATGTCACGTGCATCTGCCTGATCGCAGCCCCGGAAGGTCTGGCCCGATTGGAAGAGGCCTACGGAGACAACGACAAGGTGCACCTGGTGCTCGCTTCCCTGGACGAGAAGCTGGACGAGAAGTCCTACATCGTTCCGGGCCTCGGCGACGCCGGCGACCGCCTGTACGGCGTGGCCCACTAGTCCCGCAGTTTTTGGACCGTGGCGTCCGTTCCCGCTTCCCCGCATGGGGGCGGGAACGGACGCCACGGTGTTTAAGCCGCGATCCGGCTTCACGATGTTTGGATATGGATCTCTTCCCAGTCGAACGTGGTTACCGTGCCGTGCTGCCAGTCTTGGCGCAGGATTGCGTAGGCGGTGGAGGCGACATGCCCGCCGTCTTCGGTCGGCCAGCCCATGCGGTAGTGGGCCTCCTTGAGGAAGCCGCACCGCAGGAAGGTCTTGCGCATCGCTATGTTGTCCTCGCGGGTTTGCCCCTCGAAACGCAGGACACCGGGCATCGTGGTGAAGACCAGGTCGCAGAGCGCACGGACGACTTCCACGCCCAGGCCCCTGCCGCGATGTGCTTCATCCAGGCGCAGGTCGAACAACGGGGAGGCATCCTGCAGATCCTCAAGCGAGACAATGCCGAGGCGCTGACCGTCCCGGAGAACCCAGTAACCCTGGGTCTCCGAATTCCAGAACCTGCCGCCTTCAACGCCAGCCCGCACGGATTGGGGCTGTGGCTCGGCCTGGACATGGAATGGAAACCCGTTTGAGGTCAGGAATGCTATGACGTCCTCGGTATCGGCAGGGGACATCGGCAGGAAATTTACGGTCATGACCGGATTCTAGTTCTCGCCGGCGGTCTATCCCGCGATTTTCGCGAACGCAGCGGAAGCTAAGCCCTCGGCTGCGTGGGTGGCTTCGCCACCTTGGTCGGGTGGTCAGGCTTGGGCGGGACGTCGTCTGGCAACGGCAGCCGCACGGTGAATACAGTCTGTCCGGGCTTGGAGACGACGGAGATGGTGCCGCCGTGGGCCTCCGCAATGGCTTGCGCGATGGGCAGGCCCAGTCCTGTGGTGCCGTCGGCCCCTGACCGCGCGGAATCCGCTCGGGTGAAGCGCTTGAAGACGTGGGGCAGGAACGCCTCGTCGATGCCCTCCCCGGTATCTTCGACCTGGAGCACGGCCTCTTGGGCAGCGGAATCGGTGTCCAGCCTTACCATGACGGTGTTTCCCGCCGAGGTGTGCTTGCGGGCGTTGGCCAGCAGGTTGGTGATGACCCTGCGCAGCGAACTGGCGTCTGCCGAGACCACGACCGGAGTTTCCGGCACCCGGGTGACCCAGTGGTGGTCGGGGGTGGTGATGCGGAAGTCCTCGGTGATCTCCGAAACCAGCTGACCGAGGTTTACCGGAGCCTTCTTGAGCTGGTGCTTCTCATCCAGGCGGGCCAGCAGCAGCAGATTCTCGACCAGCGAGCTCATTCTGGTGCTTTGTTCAAGCACACGGTCCAGCGAGCGCTGGCCGTCGTCGCTGAAATGCTCGGTGGCGCTGAGAAGTTCGGTGTAGCCGCGGATGGCCGACAGCGGGGTGCGCAGCTCGTGGGAAGCGTCTGCCACGAATTGGCGCATCTGTGCCTCCGACTGCTCGCGCGCGGCGAAGGCGGTTGCCACGTTGTCCAGCAGTGCGTTCAGCGCGTTGCCGACGTCCCCGGATTCCGTGCCGGGAACCGAGTCCTCCGGTGCCACCCGTACCTCCAAGGCCACGGTGCCGGCATCAAGCTCGGCATTGGCCACCGAGGAAGCCACGGACGAGACACGCTTCAGTGGCGCCAGGGAGCGGCGGATGATGATCGAGCCGGCCAGCCCGGTGGCTGCCAACCCGGCAGTCGAGATGATCACTGTCAGCCAAGTCAGGGATGCGATGGTTCGCTCGTTTGGTTCCAGCGGCAGACCGGTGATCAGGATGCCGCCGTTTGCCGGATCCGGCTGGGCAGAGAGCAGGTAGTCGCCGATGCTCAAGTGCCTGACGACGGGAGGGGCACCGACCACCAGCTGCGAAAGCGGCAGCGTGTCCGTGTCGACGATGTCCTTGCGCTCGCCGGTCTTTTCATCGAGCACACCGGCGGCGAACAGGTATCCGGAGACGATCTTGGCATTGAGGGTTCCCGAGGCCTGGCCGGGCGCAAAAAGGGGCGCTGGATTCGTTGGGTGGCCCTGCGAGCGTGAGTAGGCTTCGGCGCGGTCGGCGGCGAAAGCCAGCTGCTCGTTGAGTTGGCTGGACAGTGTCTGGCGCATGCCGGCGTTGATGAGCAGGCCGATCACCGCGCAGATCATCGCGAGGGAGCCGATGAGGGCCAGCAGGAGCCGGCGCTGCAGGGTGAAGTGGCCGTAACGCCGGGAGAATGAGTGCTCCGCGGACGGATCGGCTCGGGGGAGGTCCTCGGGAGTCCCTTCTGGTGCGGATGGGAACGGTGGATCGTTCGGAGCCGCGGGGCTGCCGGCGGGCGGGGGAGAGTCGGAAGCCGACAGATCGTCCTCCGGGCCGGTGCCGGAATCCTTCTCCGGTGCCTCCGGCTGCGTGATGCGGGGCCGTGCGTGATTGCTCATTGTGCGGGCTTCAGCATGTACCCGGCGCCGCGCACCGTGTGGATCATCGGGGGCCAGTCGGCCTCGATCTTCTTGCGCAGGTACGAGATGTAGAGTTCGACGATGTTGGCCTGGCCGCCGAAATCGTAGTGCCACACGTTGTCCAGGATCTGGGCCTTGGAAACCACCCGGCGGGCGTTGAGCATCAGGTATGAAAGCAGGTCGAATTCCGTGGCGGTCAGGTTGATGGGAACCCCGGCCCGGGTGACGTCGTGCGAATCGGTGTTCAGCACCAGGTCGCCCACGACGAGTTCGGCGGTGTCGGCGGCGCTGGCGCCGGAGCGTTCAACCAGCTTGTGCAGCCGCAGCAGGACTTCCTCGAGGCTGAAGGGCTTTGCCACGTAATCGTCGGCCCCGATGCCCAACCCCTCGATGCGGTCCTCGACGGCGTCCTTGGCGGTAAGGAAGAGCACCGGCACCTCGGGAAGGTACATGCGGACCTTGCGGAGCACCTCTGGGCCCTCGAATCCGGGCAGCATCCAGTCCAGGACCAAGACGTCCGGGTTGGAGGTACGTGCCGCTTTGACGGCACTGGGCCCGTCGTGCGCTACCGTCGCTTCCCAGCCGAGCATGCGCGTGCCCATTGAGACCAGTTCGGCAAGCGAGGGTTCATCGTCGACCACCAAGACCCGGATGGGGGTTCCGTCCGGGTGGGTGAGGCGGGGCAGCTGGGTGGGAGAAAAGCGTGAGGCTGGCATGTTTCAACTCTCCATCCGGGGTGTAGGACGCGACTGTGATGACCCTGTGCGCGGCCTGTGAACCGTGTTGAATACAGCTTATTGCCTGCCGTGCGGGGCATGGACGGCGTTTCTAAACCGGGCGGTTGAATTGCCCATTGTTTGGATCGTTTTGCGGGTGTAAGACTGCCCACGATTGCAGGGTTATGCGCTTGATTGATCACTTTGCGCATGCTTTTGCAAAAGATCGGGCATACCGTGACCTATACGGCTTGTCTATTGCATATCTGTGCAATGTGATGATGGTCACTTTCGATACCGTTCGTCTCAACATATGGACAGAATCGAAGTTTGTTACTTGCGGGTTCCGATTATTACGAGGAAACTGAAACTTGTGAATAGCGCAGCAACAGCAACCCAGGGCCTCCGCGGAGGCGTGGTGATCACTCACCTCCAGTGCTGTTGTCGAATGCCCAGCTGAGTGTCGAACCTATTTCGACGCTCAGTGAAACTCGCATCGGTCCCGATTCCGCACCGGCGGATTGGGGACACCTAAGCATTCGCGCCATTCCGTGGCATTCACACGAGTTAGAGGTAAAGCAGCATGTCGGTTACGTCCGGATACGTCCATGTCTCCATCCGCAACGCCCAGTCCCGCGCAGCAGCAGCGCAGCGCACCACGACTCCCGGCGGCTATGCCCCGGCCGGTTATCGCCAGCTTCATGCGGTGCCAGCTACCCATGAGACTCGACCGATGACAGCTCCAACCCCGATCGTCGCCCCGAGCGGCACCCCGGGTCCGCAGCCGGTGGCCAACGACACCACGGCCCGCGGCTTTGTGCTCTATGTCGGTCTTGACGAATCGGTGGCGCAGGCGCAGGGAACCTCCCTGGGCAAGCTGGCAACCCAGGTTCGCGCCTTCCTGGCCACGCTCTCCCCGGAAGCGCAGACCCACGCAGCGGTCGCGCTGGCCCCGGCCAGTGCACAGGGCGAGAACATCGACGTGGTCCGCCACGCGCTGGGCGACCCCACTGTCAACCGCCGCCCGCGCGCCGACGCCCGCCCCGCGGCACCGCGCCCCTCCGGCGTGCTGATCGACCTTTCCCGCCGCGAGGTCCACCTCGACGGCGAGACCCTGAACCTCACGTTCAAGGAATTCGAGCTGCTGAACTACCTGGTGGAAAACGGCACCCGCACGGTGGGCCGCGACGAGCTGCTCAGCAACCTGTGGCGCAACGCCGAAGAGGTCCCCAACGAGCGCACCATCGACGTGCACATCCGTCGCCTGCGCTCGAAGCTGGGCCGCCTTGCCAACACCGTGCGCACCGTGCGCGGCCAGGGCTACCGCTTCTACGAGCACCCCGAGGTCGTCGTCTGGGCCGCCCCGGAATACACCATCTAGTTCCAGGTCCCATCCCGTTGGGGGCGTCGCATCCGTTGATGCGACGCCCCCAACGTTTAAGCGGCCTAAGCTGGGTACATGAGTGAGCACCACCTGAAACGCCTCGTCTTGCTGCGCCACGCCAAGAGCGACTACCCCCTGGGCGTGGGCGACCACGACCGTCCGCTGGCCGCGCGCGGAAACCGCGAGGCGCCGGCGGCGGGGGCGTGGCTGCGCGAAAACGACGTGGTGCCGGACTTCATTGTCACCTCCGATGCCTTGCGCACGCGTTCGACCTGCGCCTGGGTGATTTCCGAGCTGGGCGACAAGGCCCCGACGCCGTACCTGGATTCACGCGTCTACGGCGCCTCGGCCGCCAGGCTTTGCGCGATCATCAACGAAACGCCGGACACTGTCACCACGCTCATGGTGATCGGCCACCAGCCGGTCCTGCAGGAGCTGGCCATGCGGCTGGCAAGCGTGGACTCGGACGAGGAGGCCGTCTACGAACTGGCCATGAACTACCCGACACTGGGCCTCACGGTCCTGGAAACCGAAAAGCCGTGGGCGGAGGTCGACGGCCGCGACATGCGCGTGACTAACTTCGTGGTGCCGCGCTAGCCCGCGCCCTGCCCGCCGACCCGGCCCTCGGTCCGCTCAAACACCTCGCGCAGGAGGCCGGTGAGTTCGGTGACGGCCGGCGAGCCGGCCATTGAATCGCGGTAGATCACCTGGATGGTGCGTCGCTGTGGCGCGTCGGACAGCGGGCGGGCCACCACCGAGGCGTCCAGCGGGCCGCGGCCAAGCCGCGGGACCAGCGCAACCGCCACACCGGCGGAGGCCAGCGCAATGAGCGTTGCGAACTCCGGGTCCTCGGCCACCACCCGCGGCACCACTCCCAAGTCCGCGAAGAGCCGCATGAGCGCCTCGTGGCAGATGGCCCCGGCCGGGGTCGCCGCCCAGGGCTCGTCGATGAGCTCGCTGCGGGCGACGGCGGCTTGGAACGCCAGCCGGTGGTTGGCCGGGAGCACCACGTCGGCCTCGTCGAACCCGAGGGCCTGCGCACGCACGCCCGGCGGAATGGCCAGCGGGATCGAGCTCCAGTTGTGCACCACCGCCAGATCGGCATCCCCGCGCGCGATCTGTTGCACCGCGGCCTCCGGCTCGACGCTGCGCAACTGGGTTTCCAGCTTCGCATGGTGTGCCCCGCTGGATTGGTAGAGCGCCAGCGCCGGGGCAACCAGCCCGCGCATCGCCGTGGAGAACGCGATGACCCGCAGCCTGCGTTTGGCCAGCACGGGTGACTCGACCAGCGTGGTCACCCGCTCCAGCTCGCGCAGCAACGGGCCGCCCTCCGCCACCAGCAGGTGGCCGCGCTCGGTCAAGCGCACGCCCCGGCCCTGGCGTTCGAGCACCGGGGCGTCAAGGGTTCGTTCAAGCTTCTTGATCTGCTGCGAGACGGCCGAGGCGGTGAAGCCGAGCGCGTCGGCGGCGGCGATCACCGAGCCGTACCGCTCAATGGTCACCAGCGAGCGCAGTGCCTGCAAATCGATCATGAAGCGATGCTACAAGAAACCATGAAGGATTCGAAGCTGGTGCTACATGGTCATTCGGTGGGAAGGTGGGCATGTGAAACCCCGCGATATGCTCCTTGCCCTGCTCGTCGCCCTGCTCTGGGGACTGAACTTCCTGTTCATCGACCTGGGGCTGCGCGACACCCTGCCGCTGGTGTTTGTGGCACTGCGCTTTGCCGCTGTTGCCTTCCCGTTGGTCTTCTTTGTGCCGAAGCCCAATGTCGACTGGAAGGTTGTTGCCGGCATCGGGTTGACCATGAGCGCGGGGCAGTTCGGGTTGCTTTTCACCGCGATGCACCTGGGGCTGCCCACCGGGCTTGCGCCGGTGGCGCTGCAGGCGCAAATGTTCTTCACCATCGCACTTGGCGCCCTGTTCCTGCGTGAGTACCCGACGCGCCAGCAGATCGTGGGATCGGTGTTGGGCATTGCGGGGCTGACCGTGGTCGGGCTCGGCCGGGTTGCCTCGCTGCCGGAGGGCGCGGCCTTGGCAACGGTGTTGGTTCCGCTGGTGGTGTGCGTAGCCGCGGGCTTCAGCTGGGGCATCGGAAACGTCATTTCGCGTTCGGCCTCGGGCGCATCGGGCCTCGGTCTGGTGGTGCATTCGGCGCTGTGGGTGCCGGTTCCGATGCTGGGTCTTTCGCTGCTGCTCGATGGCCCCGCTGCCGTGGGAGACGCGTTGACCACGATGGGTCCGGAAACCTTGTGGGGAGTGGTCTTCACGGCGCTGGTGGCATCGCTGATTGGATACAGCATCTGGAACACCTTGCTGGGGAAATACCCCACCGCCAAGGTGGTGCCCTTTACCTTGCTGATCCCGGCGATCGGCATGGGCAGTGCCGCGCTGGTGCTCCGCGAATACCCCAACGACCTGGAAATCGCCGGGGCCGCGGTGCTGGTCCTGGGGGTTGCCGTCGGGACGCTGCGCTTCAAGCCGCGGGCAAAGGCGCCGGCAGGGCCAAAGGCCGAGCGGAAGGCGACCGAAGGACACGGTTCCCCCGAGGCCTGTTCGGGCGGGACCACCGGGCAAGCTGCGGGGCAAGCTGCGGGGCAAGCCGCCGGGGAGCCGGGGGAGGCGAAACCTAGCGCAGTGGCGCCGTGAATGCCATGACGGCATCCACGCAGCCCTCCACGCTACGTTCGGGATGGAAGACGTGCCTGTCCCTGCCCAGGATCAACGCGGCGCCGAAGATTGCTGTGGCCAACGCATCGAGGTCCACCGCGGGCGAGCCCGGGGCCGGCGGTCCGTCGGCGGCCATCCGCCCCAGCGCCGTGCGCACCAGCGAGATGACCTCGTGGCGCATCTGGGCCAGCGACGCCGCCCAGGCGCTGTCGGCCTGCCACTGCTCGGAAATCCACAGCTGGGCGAAAGAGGGGTATTCGGCGATGAACTCCAGCGCGCCGGAAACCATCAGCCGCAGGCCGAGGTCGGCATCGGCGTGCCGGGCCCCGTCATCGAGCCGCTCGAAGAGGATCGCCGCACCGTAGTTCAGCAATTCGCCGATCAGCTCGCCCTTGGACCCGAAGTTGTAATACACGGTGCCCTTGGACACGCCCGCGGCCTTGGCGATCTCATCGACGCTCACCGCGTGGTGCCCGCGGGTGCCGATCAGCTCCATCGAGGCGCTGAAGAGCCTGTGCTTCGAATCGGTGACCCGCACGCGGGTGCGTGGGGACGGGGTCTCGCTCATGCGCTCAGCTCCGGTTGCAGTGTCTTCAGGGTCCAGGTCTTATGCAAGCGTACTGCGATCGTGCTGGCAACCAGGCCCAGGATCGTGTAGCCGACCAGGCCCGCGACGATGGGTCCGAGCACGCTGAGGTCCGCGCCGTACATCAGGTGGCGCAGCCCGGTGACGACGTGCCCCATGGGCAGCCAGCGGTGTGCCACGTGCAGGGCGTCCGGGGTGGTTTCCCACGGGAAGGTCCCGCCGGAGGAGACCAGCTGCAGCACCATGAGCACCAGCACCACCATCTTGCCGGGGGTGCCCAGCAGCGCGCAGATGCCCTGGATGATCGCCGTGAACGCCATGGACGCCAGCAGGAACAATCCCCAGGTCATCCACGGGTGCGCGGTGTTCAGGCCGAGGCCGAAGAGCACCACGGCGTAGAGGATCGTGCCCTGGAGCATCGAGATGCCCAGGAACGGCAGCCAGCCGCCCACCGCGATCTTCCAGTTCGCGGCGTTGGAGGCCAGTGCGCGCTTGGTGATCGGGCGCATGATCTGCACCAGGATGAACGCTCCGATCCAGATGGCAAGGGTCATGAAGAACGGTGCCAGGCCCTCGCCGTACACGCTGGCCTTGGCCTGGTCGGTGCGCTTGATGTCCACGGGGTCGCCGATGACGGAGGAGATCTGTTCGCGCGTGGTCGGGTTCGGGTTGGGAACCTCCGCGCTTCCGTCGGCCAGCTTGGTGCTCAGTTCCCCGGCCCCGTCCTTGAGCTCGGTGGCACCCGAACCGAGTTCGCCGACCCCGTCGCCCAGGTCCGTCACGCCGGCCACGAGCGTGCCCGTGCCCTCGTGCAGGGTGTTGGCGCCGGCGGCGAGGGAACCCGCGCCGGTGTCGAGTTTCTTGGCGCCGGCCAGGGCGTCGCGTTGGCCGCCGGCCAGCGTCGAGGCGCCGGAAGCCAGGGTGTGCGCACCGTCGTTGAGCTTGGAGGCCCCGGCGGCGGCATCGGAAATGCCGGACTTCAGGGCGGGCATGGCCCCGGCGAGTTGGCCGGTTCCGTCGGCGAGTATGGAGAGGCCTCCGGAAAGTTCCTTGGCGCCGGCGGCAACCTGGGCCGAGCCGTCGGCCAGTGCCGATATCTGCGAGCGGGCCGTTGCCAGCTGCTTCTTGGTGTCCGCAACCTGGGTTTCGATGCCGCTGGAACCCGCGGTCTGCTTCACTGCGGCGGTCAGTTCATCGGCCTGGGCCTGGGTGATGGCCCCGGACTTGATGAGTTCCGCGGTGCGGGCATCGAGCGTGGCCTTCGCCGCGTCGAGGCGTTTTTCCGCGTCCTTCTCCAGGGCGGTGATGGTGTCCGCCGCCTGGCTGACCTTGTCATTCAGGGCCTTGTTGCCCGCAGCGACCTGGGCGGCGCCGGTCGAGAGCTTCTTGGAGGCCTCGGCCGCGGTGTCCGCGCCGTCGTCGAGTTGCTTGGTCTTGGCGGGAAGCTCCTTGGTCTTGGACTTGAGCTGGCCCAATCCCGCGTTGAGGTCCTTGGTGCCGTCCGCCAGCGTGCCGGCGCCGTCGGCGAGCTGGTCGGCTCCCTTGGCCAGCTTCTTTTGGCCGGACACCAACGACGAGGTGCCTTGGTGCAGGGTGTTGGCGCCGTTGCCCAGGTCCCCGGCACCGGTGTCCAGCTTGGTGGCCCCTTCGTTGAGGGAGCCCACGCCGTCGGCAAGGGTGCCCACTCCGTCGGAGAGCTTCACGGTTCCGGTGTGCAGGTCCCCGGCGCCGTCCGCGGCCTTGACCATGTTGGTGTGGATGTCGGAGAAACCGGTGAGCAGGGCGTCGGCGGTTTGCGTGCCGACCTCCTTGGCCACGGTGTTGTGGACCTGGCCGGCGAGCTTGTCTGCGAAGGTGCCGACCATGTAGTTGTTCGCGTCATTGGTGGTGATCTTCAGGATGGCCTGCTGGGCCTTCTCGAAGTCGCCGGGGGAGGCGAGGTTCGCCGAGAAATCCTTGGGGATGGTCATGGAGAAGGAGTAGTCGCCGCTGGCAACCCCCGCCTCGGCCTCGGCCTCGGATTTCACCACGGTCCAGCCGAAGGTGCCGTCGTCGAGCAGCTCCTTGGTGACGTCGTCGCCGACCTGCAGCTCCTTGCCGTCCTGCTCGGAACCGGCGTCGAGGTTCACGATGGCGGCCTTGACGTTGTGCAGGTGCGCGTAGGGGTCCCAGTTGGCGTAAAGGTACAGCGCGCCGTAGAGCAACGGGACCAGGCACATGGCAAAGATTGCCAGCCGCGGCAGGCGGCCGGAGGTCATGCGCTTGAGTTCGGAGAGCGCCAGGCGCAGCGTGGTCATCGGGTTTCCTTCGATGCTGTTGAAAAAACGGAGGGTTCCGGCGCTGCCGGAGCATCTTCCACGGGCGGAATGGAATCCGTTGCCGCGGCATCCGCGGTGGTCTCCGCGGTGCCGGGGGTTGCCGGCGGTTCGAACGCGTCATGTCGTTGAACGGCCCCGGCGTAGGTGCCGGCGCCCTCCCACCAGAGCGGAATGCGGGTCACGACGGCAACCACGGCGGGGGAACGGCGGCCGGCGGCCACCGTTTGCAGGTAGTCGATCCAGGATTCTTCCGGGATGCCGTGCCGGTCGGGGGAGTCGAAGACGGCCAGCTCAACCCGGTGGTCTTCGAGCGCCAAGTGCGTCAACAGTGCCAGCCGGTCCAGCGGGTCTATCGCATCGAGCCATGAGTCGGCCAGGTGGTCCATCCGGTGGCGCTCCATCCAGGAATCGATGCTGCTGCGCCGCCAGAGCGGGCCGGGCTGCAGGGCCAGGTCCTCGGCCACCAGGTCCCGGACCTTGAGGTGGGCCTCCGGCTCGTTGATTTCGGGCGAGTCGACAAGGGCGCTGATGCGTCGCACCGAACGCAGCGTGGAGTTGCCCGACCAGGCGACGCTTCCCGAGGAGGGGCGCATGCGTGCGCTCAGGCCCAGGGACAGTGCGGTTCGGGTCGGTTGCGGTTCGGCTTGCACCAACAGGATCTGCCCGCGGGCAACGGCGAGGCTGGTTGGTTCCAGCAGTGGTTGGTGGCGTCCGGCGATGGCCAGCGAGTTAGCGATAAGCACAAACCCAGAGTAAATCAAACTGACCGGTCAGTTCAAATAGTGTGGATGTCTGTTTTGACACTCTCCCGTGATTCGAAGGCCGGCGGCGACACAATCAGGTATCGATTGGCAGCCGACAGCGCCCGAAGGGGGCCGGTCGCGAGAAGATTATTAAATGGGAAACCAGTACTGGGTCGGCGCCTATTCGCCGGATGGCGGCGGCACAAGCCAAGGAATTCGTGCGATCGAGTATCGCAACGGGTCGCTGCATGACCTTGGGCTGGCCCACCCTGCCGATTCCCCTTCCTGGATCACCGCGCACCCTGGACTCCCCGTCATCTATGCGGCGCTCGAGCACCGTGGCGAAATCGCTGCCTACCGGGTCGTTTCCTCCAACAAGGTCGAATCCCTTGGCCGCCCCGTGGCTGCCGGCGCCCTGCTCTGCCACCTCACCCTTGACGCCGTGGGAAGCACGCTGATCGGCAGTTGCTACGGGGACGGCAGGGTCCTTGCCTACCCGATTGCCGCCGACGGCTCGCTGGGGGAACCACACTTGGCCGTGGCCTCGGAAGACCCCTATGCCAGGGAGGGCCACGCGCCGCGGGCGTCGCGCTCCCACCAAAGCGCCACGCTACGCAACGGCCGCATCATCACCACCGATCTGGGTCACGACAGCCTGCGCGTCTGGGATTTGGTGGCCGGCCAGCTGGTGTTGCGCCAACGCATCATCCTGAACAAGGGCGACGGCCCCCGCCACCTGGTTGAGCACCCCTCCGGCTTGATCTACGTGGTCACCGAACACAGCGTTGAAATCATCATGCTGGCCCCGAGCCAGGAGGGCGGCTACGAGGTCCGCTCTCGCACGGCATTGGGCGACGCGTTCATCCCCGGGGAACACTATCCCTCGGAGATATCCCTGGACTCGCGGGCCAACCGGCTCTACGTGGGAGTGCGCGGCGCGGGCTCGATCGCGGTGCTGGGTATCGGTGCCGACGGGGTGCCGCTGCCGATCGGCATGGAATCGTGCGCCGGCGATTGGCCGCGGCACCATGTTCAGGCAGGGCAGGCGCTGATCGTCGCAAACCAGCTTTCCAACACCATCGTGGCGTTCGGGCTGAATGCAGAGGACGGAAGGCCCGACCGCCGGCTGAGCTGCCTGAAGCTCGAGAGCCCGACGTGCCTCGCCGCCCAGACACTTCCCTGAAGTGGCTTGGGCCGGGCCCGCGCCTGAGGCGGGATTCCGGGGATCCCGGCAATACCGTGACCATGGCGGCGCGAAAAGTCCAAGCGGGCGGTCTCGATGTGGTCGCCACGGATACGGATGACGTGGCGGGACGCGCGTTCGTGTTGGTACGCGCCATTGGCATGGGGATCTCGAACTTCGCCCGGCTGGGAACCGCGCTGGAAAGCAGAAAAGCCACGATTTCTCGTGGCTTTTCTTGTTGGTGCGCCCAAAGGGATTCGAACCCCTGACCTTCTGTTCCGTAGACAGACGCTCTATCCAGCTGAGCTATGGGCGCATATTCAATTCGGTCCGTGCCTCGCGGCTCGACCTCGAACAACTATACATAGCTTTGGCCCGCTGGTCGATCCAAGCGGGCAAACAGTGCGCGACATCACGTCATCGTGGGGCGGGAGCCCCGATTTTGTCGGTGGCCGGCGTTGCTGCCGGAGGGGCGCTTCGGGGGCCACTGTCGCCGAAGTTTTCCGGTGGTTGATTTCCGGGCGGCACTGGGCAACAGTGAGATGGTGTCCCCGGTGGCCACGCCGCCCATTCTCGGTTTCTCCATGCTGGCCGGCGATTCCCTCGCCAAGCTCCGCTTCAAGTGGAAGCGGGCACCGTTCTCCGGCCGTGTCCGCGAAACCTCGGTCCAGGAATCATGGCAGGAGCCGTCAAGGAATGAAAAGCAACCTAGAAGCCCAAGAATTTCCATGGCCCCAGGGTTTCCTGTGGGGCTCGGCCACCGCAGCGGCGCAGATCGAGGGGGCGGCACGCCAAGACGGCAAAGAAGACTCGATCTGGGATGCCTTTGCCAGGGTGCCGGGGGCGATCTCGGGCGGGCACAACTTGGAAACCGCCGTTGACCACTACCACCGCTATGCCCAAGACGTGGGAATCATGAAAACCTTGGGACTGGATTCGTATCGGTTCTCCACCAGCTGGGCGCGTGTCGTCCCCGGCGGACGAACGGTGAACCAGAAGGGACTGGACTTCTACGGCCGGCTGGTGGACGAACTCCTCGAGGCCGGAATCCTGCCCTGGCTCACGCTCTACCACTGGGACCTTCCCCAGGAGCTCGAGGAACGCGGCGGATGGGCCAACCGCGAGACGGCCCACCGTTTCGCGGATTACGCCGAGGCCGTCCACGGAGCGCTGGGGGACAGGGTCGCCCACTGGACGACGTTCAACGAACCGCTGTGCTCGTCACTCATCGGATATGCCGCCGGGGAACACGCCCCGGGGAGAACGGAACCGCGCGCGGCCTTGGCAGCCGTGCACCACCAGCACCTTGCACACGGCCTGGTGGCCAAACGCCTGCGCGAGCTCGGCGCAAGGGAAATCGGCATCACCCTGAACCTCACCAACGCCGTGCCCAACGATCCAAATGACCCGGCGGACGAGGAAGCAGCCCGCCGCATTGATGCATTGTGGAACCGGATGTTCCTGGACCCGGTCCTGCGGGGTTCCTATCCCGCTGATCTGCTCCGCGACGTAGAGGGGCTGGGCCTCGGGGAGGTCATCCAGGACGGGGACCTGGAAACCATCCACCAGCCGATCGATTTCCTTGGGGTCAATCACTACCACGACGACAACGTCTCGGGGCATCCGCTGCCCGCGGGCGAAGCGGCGCCGCTGCTGCCGACAGGGTCCACGAAGTCATCCCCGTTCGTGGGCAGCGAATACGTGAGCTTTCCGAGCCGGAACCTGCCGCGCACGGCCATGGGCTGGGAGGTCAACCCGCAGGGGCTGCGAGTGCTGCTCAACCGGCTGGCGAACGACTACCCCGACCTGCAGGCCCTCTACATCACCGAGAACGGTGCGGCCTACGAGGACCGCGTGGAGGCCGACGGCAGTGTCGCGGATCCCGAACGCCGCGATTACATCATGGAGCACATCGGCGCCGTGGCCGGGGCCATCGAGGACGGGGTGGATGTACGGGGGTATTTCGTGTGGTCGCTGCTGGACAACTTCGAATGGGCCTGGGGCTACGGAAAGCGTTTCGGCATCGTCCGGGTCGACTACGACACCCAGGTTCGAACGATCAAGGACAGCGGTCTGGCCTACGCCGAATTGATTCGGGCGAGCCGCGAACCGAAAACGGCACGCTAGGGGAAAACCGTGGCCACGTCGAGGGGGCCGCTTCCCCCTGCCAATCAGGGCGTGCCACACTGAAAAATGACCGCAATCATGATGCGGCTGCCCGCCAATGAGAGGGGGTAAACCGAATGAAACCGCTACCGTTCGAGTCGTTGCCTGCCGCTACGGTCTTCGCGGCGGCGTTCGCCGGCTTTGTCTTGGTCAACCTTCAAATGGGAGGCGCGGGTTGGTGGGGTGGAGCCAGCACATTGCGGGAGCCCGCGCTGGACCGAGGGTCGTTGCTGGTCGTCGCGCTGACGACTGCCCTGGGGTTCGGCATTGGTTTTCCAGTTTCCAACAAGGTGTTGGCAGCCACGATCGCGCCTGACAGCCCCGTCACCAGGTGGTCCGTGTTCATCCTGGGGATCGTCGTCATGGTTGCCGGGTCGCTGTTCAGGCTGTGGGCGATCAGGACGCTGGGACACTTCTTTACCGCGGATGTCCGCGTGGTGGCGGGCCAGCACGTCGTAACCTCCGGCCCATACAGGCGTGTTCGCCACCCGAGCTACACCGGCTTGATCGTTGCGTTCGCCGGAATGGGCCTGGCGCTCGGAAACTGGCTTTCTCTGCTCGTTCTCATCGTTCTTCCGTTGGTTGGCTTGGTCTTCCGCATCCACGTTGAGGAAGCGGCCCTGCTTGCCAAGCTGGGCGATCCCTATGCGCAGTACATGTCCCGTACGAAGCGATTGCTGCCCGGGATCTGGTAGCGGCACAAGGTACCTGCTGTCCTTCGTTCCCGAAGGACAGCAGGTACCGCGCCATCAAGGGCGCGCGGAAGCGGGACTCCAGGACAGATCGCCGCGCCGCCGGGCCGCGCATTCGACCGCGGGTCTGGACCGGCGTTGTCATCTGGCTCGCCTATGGCGTCCTGTGCATCCCGAACGCCGTGCCCCGCAGCATGGAACACATCGGTGCCGCGGCCGGGGAATGTGTTCGTCGTCCACGAGGACCACGACGCTTCTTGAGCCGACTGATTCCCCGGACTCGGGATGTTTTCAACGGCATGCACCGGATGCTATCTGGCCCGCCAGCGATCCTCCCGCAGGTCAAGGCAAACATGGTTTCCCCAAGGTCGTATGCGGAAAATCATGGGCATGGGAACTGGTGTGGAACACAAGACCCGGCCTGCAAGGATCCGGCGGCGGCGCTTTATCTTCATCCCCCTTGCATTTTTGTGCATACTCGCCATCGGGCTCGGCTACCTGTTCGCCACGGCCGAGGCCAAGCCAAGCGTGCAGTTGGGGGCTCCGGGGGAGGTTCCCGGCGGCATCGCGATGATCACCGGCGTTGTCCCGGTTGAATTGGATGGATGGCAGTCGCCCTCTCCTGTCGCCGCCCTCCAGCAGGGTGTCCAGAAGGGGGCCCACCGGGTGCGGATCGAGGTGCAGTTCACGGCCATGGAGCCGGGCGGACTGCGGCTGGATCCGGCGGGCTTCATCGTCGACGGACTCGGCTCCGGTCGGCCCGGCCCGCTGTGGTCGTCTCCCGAATCCACACTCGTGGACGAAGGTGAATCGGTCAGTGCCACGATGGTTTTCGAACTGCCAAACAAGGCGATTGCCCTGGTTCTCGAAGGCCCAACCGGCAGCAGGCTCTCGCTCGGCAAGGAACACCATTCCGGTGGCTGATCGCCTGCGTTTCACGAAAGACCAGTCAGCTATTGGGAGGTGACTCGAAATGTCAGTATCAAGGCGGGAACTCATCAAATTTGGAGGGCTTGGGGGTCTTGGAATTATCGGTGCAGGTCTGGTGACGGTGCCGATTTCCACGGTTTCTGCGAAGTCCGCGAGCCAATTGAAGGACAGTGACATGCCCAGGCCGTATGCGGCCGCTTTCGTCCGGCCGCCGGTCTTGACACCGCAGTACGTCACGACGGACCCCGACGGCGCCAAGGTGAACCATTATCGGATCACCATGCGCCAGGCCTCCGCGCAGATCTTGCCGCGGAAGACTACCAACATCCTCGGATTCAACGGCATCTTCCCCGGCCCCACCATCGAGCTGGAACAAGGCACCCGCTCAATGGTGCACATGCGCAACCAGCTGCCGAAAAACCACCCGACGCTCGGCCATC
The DNA here is from genome assembly GCF_017876535.1 of Paeniglutamicibacter kerguelensis. Classification (NCBI taxonomy): domain Bacteria; kingdom Bacillati; phylum Actinomycetota; class Actinomycetes; order Micrococcales; family Micrococcaceae; genus Paeniglutamicibacter; species Paeniglutamicibacter kerguelensis. The sequence goes on along the minus strand of NZ_JAGIOF010000004.1, from coordinate 69,180 downwards.
TGCTTGCGACTTCCACCCACCTGCACGGCTCGGCATCACTGCCGCAGTATGACGGCTATGCCAGCGATGTGACTTTGCCCGGGTTCTACAAGGACTATTTCTACCCGAACTTCCAGCCTGCCCGCACGCTCTGGTACCACGACCACGGCGTCCATTTCACTGCCCAGAATGTCTATTCCGGCCTCGCGGCGATGTACATCATGCATGACAAGGCGGAGCGGGCGCTACTGCCGCAGGGAGCCTTTGACGTTCCCATTGTGATCAGTGACGCGATGTTCGCAGCGAACGGCAGCCTTGGCTACGACGACCGGAACCGTTCAGGCCTCTGGGGCGACGTGGTCCTGGTCAACGGCAGGCCCTGGCCGCTGATGAAGGTCCAGCCCCGGGTTTACCGCTTCCGGGTCCTCAACGCCTCGGTCTCGCGCTCGTACAGGCCGACGCTCAGCACGGGGGACCCTGTCTATGTGGTCGCCACCGACGGCGGGCTGATGCCGACGACCCAGGCCGTCAAGTACTGGCGCCACGGATCGGCCGAACGGTACGAGGTGCTGATCGACTTCAGCAAGTACAAGCCGGGCCAACGGATCGAATTGCGGAACCTGTCGAACGAAAACAACCGGGACTTCGACAACACGAACAAGATCATGGCCTTCGAAGTCGTCGCGCCGCCTAGCGAGAAGGAGATGAAGCTGGACCCGAAGTGGAACTACATCCCCACCACGCTGGTGGACAGCCACGTGATGCGGCTGACCAAGAACGACGCGGTCAAAAAACGCCAGTTCAGGGTGCAGCGGGGCGACGAGGACGGGCCGTGGAACATCAGCAGCATGACCTGGGAAGACGTCATCGCCAGCAACTTCAAGCTCGCCGGCGCGGACCCCAAGCTGGGCGCCGTGGAAATCTGGGAACTCGAGAACAAGTCCGGCGGCTGGTTCCATCCCATCCACATCCACCTGATTGATTTCCAGATCCTGAGCCGCAACGGCAAGCCACCCGCGGCCTGGGAACGGGGGCCGAAGGATGTGATGTACGTCGGAGAAAACGAGAAGATCCAGGTGATCATGCAATTCGGTCCGCACAAGGGCCGTTACATGGTGCACTGCCACAACCTCGTCCACGAGGACCACTCCATGATGTTCCAGTTCCGGGTGGGCCTGGGCGTGAATGATCCCGACGTCAATGATCCGATCTTGGCCGCGCCGGCCAAGCTGGACCCGGAAACAGGGCCGGCGTGAGCGCGGCCAGGACGGACCGCCCCGGCGCGCGGGCTCTTCCCCGGCGGCGGGGAAAGGCTGTTGCCGTCGTCCTCGCGGTGCTCCTTGCCTTGTCGTGCCGGCTCTGGATCCTGGAGCCGGTCGCCGTGGAATCGGACAGCATGGAACCCACGGTCGGTGCCGGCAGTCTGGTGTTTGTCTTCAAGCCGGGGCCGGAACTCTCCGGCGTGCATTCCGGTGATCTGGTGGTCTTCCCGTCCCCGGCGGACGGCACGCCCGTGATCAAGCGAGTGGTGGCCGTCGGAGGACAGCAAATCGAGGTCCAGGACGCCGTGCTGTATGTCGATTCGTCCCCCGTGAACGAGCCGTTCGTTGACTTGGCCACGATCGACGGAACCTACTATCCGCGCACCGAGGTTCCCGCCGGGACCGTTTTTGTCATGGGCGACAACCGGGAGCGATCCATCGATTCGCGCGACTACGGCCCCGTTCCGCTGGAAAGCATCGACGGACTGGTCCTCGGGCCGAGGCCCTGAGGCGCGGCCGCCAATCGCGCGGGTTCGGCGATATCGACGGAGCCCTTCACGACCCGAAGCGGGCAAACGGAAACCAAAAGCAGAAAAGCCACGATTTCTCGTGGCTTTTCTTGTTGGTGCGCCCAAAGGGATTCGAACCCCTGACCTTCTGTTCCGTAGACAGACGCTCTATCCAGCTGAGCTATGGGCGCATATTCAATTCGGTCCGTGCCTCACGGCTCGACCTCGAACAACTATACAGACGATTCCGGCTCACGCAAAATCGAAAGGCTCGGGCCAGTGATTGCGCAGTGTCTCAAATGTTGAGGTATACCGGTCTACGTGACCTTCGTCACTTAAGATCTGGACTTGCCGGGACCGAAGTCCCGAAAAATAGCGGTTTTGGTTTGAGCGTAACCCTGTTCCATGAATTTTGGCGACCTGAGTCACAGGACTTATTTTGGTCGGCAACCTAGCATCGACTTATTGCAAATTCAGCCCAATGGAGGGAATGGACATGAGCGAGAGCTCGGACCAGAAGGTCATCGATGCAGCACCGACTACGCATTCAAAGCTGGCAGCTTGGGTGCAGGAAGTTGCGGAACTGACGCAGCCTGACCATGTCTATTGGGTAGATGGCACGCAGGAAGAGAACGATCGACTGACCGCCGAACTCGTTGCTGCAGGCACCCTGAAGAAGCTCACGCACGAATCGTTCCCGAATTCCTTCGCTGCATTCTCCGATCCCAAGGACGTTGCCCGCGTCGAGGAACGCACCTTCATCTGCTCGGAAAACGAGCACGACGCCGGCTTCACCAACAACTGGATGGCCCCGGCGGTCATGAAGGAAAAGCTCAACGGGCTTTTCGACGGCTCCATGCGTGGCCGCACCATGTATGTCATCCCGTTCGTGATGGGCCCGCTCGACGCCGAGCAGCCACAGTACGGTGTTGAGATTTCGGACTCGGCCTATGTTGTCACTTCCATGCGCATCATGGCCCGCATCGGCAACGATGTGCTGCGCAAGATGGAAGCCGAGGACGCCTTCTTCGTTCCTGCGCTGCACACCGTGGGTGCCCCGCTGGCCCCGGGCGACGAGGATGTCGCCTGGCCGTGCAACGAGGACAAGTGGATCGTGCACTTCCCCGAAGAGCGCTCCATCTGGTCCTACGGTTCGGGCTACGGCGGAAACGCCCTGCTGGGCAAGAAGTGCTACGCCCTGCGCATCGCCTCGGTCATGGCCCGCGACGAAGGCTGGCTTGCCGAGCACATGCTCATCCTCAAGCTGACCAACCCGGAAGGCAAGAGCTACAACGTGGCGGCCGCTTTCCCGTCGGCTTGCGGTAAGACCAACCTGGCCCTGCTGGATCCGACCATCGAGGGATGGAAGGCCGAGACCCTGGGCGATGACATCAACTGGATGCGCATCGGCAAGGAAGGCGAGCTTCGCGGCGTCAACCCGGAATACGGCCTCTTCGGCGTCGCCCCGGGCACCGGCTGGTCCACCAACCCCAACGCCATGCGCGCCATCACCAAGGGCAACTCCATCTTCACCAACGTTGCGCTCACCGATGACGGTGGCGTTTGGTGGGAAGGCATGACGGACCAGGCGCCTGCGCACCTGACTGACTGGCTGGGCAACGACTGGACCCCGGATTCCGGCCGTGTTGCGGCACACCCGAACTCCCGCTTCTGCACGCCGATCGACCAGATCGACATGCTTTCCCCGGAGTACTACAACCCGGAAGGCGTGGAAATCCACGCCATCCTCTTCGGCGGCCGCCGCAAGACCACCATCCCGCTGGTCACCGAAGCCCGTAGCTGGACCAACGGCATCTTCATGGGTTCGACCCTGTCCTCGGAAACCACCGCAGCCGCTGCCGGTGCCGTGGGCGTTGTCCGCCGCGACCCGATGGCCATGCTGCCGTTCATCGGCTACAACGCCGGCGACTACCTGAACCACTGGGATTCCATCGAGGGCAAGGCCAACCCGGCGCGCCTGCCCAAGATCTTCCTGGTCAACTGGTTCCGACGCAACGCCGAGGGCGGGTTCGCCTGGCCGGGCTTCGGGGACAACTCCCGCGTGCTGAAGTGGGCCATCGATCGTATCGAGGGCAAGGCCGACGCCCGCGAGACCCCGATCGGCTACGTTCCGACCGGCGACTCCGTGGACCTGACCGGCCTGGACATGACCCCGGCCGAGGTCGAGGCCGCTGTCACCGTCGACAAGGACGAATGGATCACCGAGCTGGCCAGCATCGAGGAATGGTACGCCAACTTCGGTGATGCCCTGCCGGATTCCCTGCAGGCCGAACTCGACGGACTGAGGGAACGCCTGGGCGCCTAGTCCAGGTATGTAGGCATCGCCCGGCGGGCCGGGGTGCGGATTGGTTTCCGCACCCCGGCCCGCCGTTCTTGTTCCCCGGCCCGGCAAGGCTCCGCGAACCGGCGGGCGTGTATTAGGGTTTGCCCCATGAGCGACAGCACAACCACATTGGTCATCCTTGCGTTGGCCGTTGCCGCGTTCATCTGGAACAAGCTTCCGGTGGAGATCGTCGCGCTCGGTGTGGCCCTGGCGCTTTTCGGCACCGGGATCGTCAGTGCAGAGGACTCCTACTCGGGCTTCGGCAGCGGAACCGTGGTGCTGATTGCAGCGCTTTTTGTTGTCGCCGAGGCCATCGACGCAGCCGGCATCACCACCTGGCTGGGCGGGTTGCTGATCCGCTTCTCCGGCACCAGCCGCACCCGCCTGCTGGTGCTGACCATGGGCATCACCGCGGTGCTCACAGCCTTCATCAGCGTCAACGGCTCCGTGGCGGCGCTGCTGCCGATGGTCGTGGTGTTGGCCGTGCGGCTGGGGCGCGAACCCGCGCAGCTGCTGATGCCCATGGCCTTTGCCGCGCATGCCGGTTCCCTGCTGGTGCTCACCGGATCGCCCGTGAACATCCTGATCCTCGAGGCGGCACTGGATTCCACCGGCCGCGGCATCGGCTTCTTCGAATTCGGACTGGTGGGCCTGCCGTTGCTCATCGGCACCATCGGCCTGGCGCTCTGGCTGGGTCCGAAGCTGATCCCGCGGCGGGACCCGGACACGCTTACGCGCGACCTCAGCTCCCACGGGGAAACGCTGATGCGCTACCACCTAGGGAACGACGGGCTCAGCCGCCTGGAGGTGCCGGCCGGGTCCGGCCTCATCGGCCAGCCCAGCGTGGACCCGCTGGCCGACCACCCGGAGGGGCTCTTCCTGATCGGCGTGCAGGACCGCTCCGGGAAACCCGGCAGCGCACCGCTGCTTGCCGAGGGCGACCAGGTCATCGTCCGCGGCGATCAGGGCATCATCGACGCGTTCGCGACCCGCCACGGCCTGATCCAGGCCGCGGATTCCACTTGTGGGCTGATCAGCAGCTCCTTCGGCGTCGCCGAGGTGGTGGTGCCGCCACGCTCGGACCTGGTTGGCACCGAGGCGTACCCGGGCATGATTACCGAGAGCGGTGCACTGGTGGTGCTCTCCCACCAGCGGCCCGGGCACCCGTCGACCCTCGGCCGCGCCAGCGTTAACGCGGGGGACACCCTGCTGTTGCAGGGCACCTGGTCCGCCCTGGACAAGCACACGGCCGACCACCAGGTCATACTCGTCGACTCCCCGGATGCCGTGCGGCGCCAGGCCGTTCCGCTGGGCCCCGGGGCGGTGCCCGCGCTCGTCGTGCTCGGGGCCATGGTCCTGATGCTGACCACCAACGTCGTCCCCGCCCCGATCGCAGCAATGCTCGCTGCGATCGCCATGGTCCTGTTGCGGGTCATCACCCCCGGGCAGGCGCACCGTTCGATGGCCTGGCAGACGCTGATCCTTGTCGCGGGCATGATTCCGCTCTCCCTGGCCATTACCTCCACCGGAACCGCGACGATGATCGCCGAGGCTATGATCTCGGTCGTCGGGGACTCCGGGCCGCTGCTCTTGCTTGCCGCGATCTTCGCCGTCACGGCCGTGCTCGGCCAACTGATCAGCAACACCGCCACCGCGTTGATCATCATCCCCATTGCGCTGTCGATCGCGGGTGAGTCGGGCATCAACCCGATCGCGGTCCTCATGTGCGTCTCCGTGGCTTCCGCCGCGGCATTGTTGACCCCGGTTGCAACCCCGGCCAACATGATGATCATGCAGCCGGCCGGATACCGCTTCGGGGACTACTGGAAGTTCGGCCTTGCCGTCATGGTGCTGTACGCGGTGGTTGCGTTGTTCCTGGTCCCGGTGATCTGGCCGCTGGGTGCTTCCTAGTCCGCCGTATATACCCCCAATATGACCAACTGACAAGGGGCGGCAAGTTCCGGATTGCGTGGCTACGAGTTGAATCACCAGCTGGATGTGTCAGGATGAAAGCATGATTCTCGCGCGTTTGATCCTCGGGCTCCTGAGTTTGGCACCCATGACCGGGTACGAGCTGAAGAAGCACTTTGATTCCTCGATCAACCATTTCTGGAACGCGGACAAGGCCCAGATCTACCGAACGCTGGCCCAATTGGTCAACGACGGCCACGCCACGGTCCTGACGGTCAAGCAGGGCAACTACCCCGACCGGCAGGTCCACCACATCACGGAGCTTGGCCGAGAAACCCTTGTGCGGTGGCTGGAAGCGGACGTCACGGCGCACGCTCCGCGCGAACCGTTCCTGGCGAGGGTCTTTTTTGCCGCCGAGCTCGAGCGCGACGGCGTGGTGGAATTGATCGAGGCCAGGCGCCGGGCCACCCGGAATTTGCTCGACGAATACCTTTCGCAACGTGAGGACATCGACATGCGTGCAGCAGCGGACCGCCGAAGCTTCCTGATGGCGGCAACACTCGATAACGGCATCCGCCATGCGGCGGCCGAACTCGAATGGCTCGAAGCCGTCTCGGAGCATCTGCCATGAGCCGGCACAACGATTCAATCGCCGGCGGCGCGGGAACCGACGAGGAATTCGTCGACCCGGTTCCGGAATCCCAGGCCCCCGTCGACGGCGGGGACAAAGTGAAAGCGGACGGCAAGGCAACGGCCGCCGGCGAGAAGAATGCGTCCGGGCAGCCGGCCGCCGAGAAAACGTCAACCGGGAAAGCCGCGGCCGAAACCGCGTCAGCCGCCAAGGACGCGGCGAAGGAAAAGCCGGCACGCCCGCCCCGGGTGCCGAAGCCAGCCAAGTCGCCGGCCAAACCCGCCGCCGCACCGGCTGCTTCCAAGACCGAAGCACCCAATGCCGAAGCGCCCGCCACCGCAGTCGTCGAACCGGCGGCCCCGGCGGACAAGGCGCATCGAGATCCGGGCGGATATCCGGAATTCCATGCCCCCACGCGCGCCAGGCGCGACGGCAAGGCCGCGCAGACCATCGTTTTCCTGCACGGAGGAAACGTCGCGAACTGGAGCTGGGATCCGCAGGTGCGGGCCTTCAGTGACTATGAGGTGCTGACCCCGCACCTGCCGGGCTTTGGGGCCCGCGCCGACGAGGACTGGGCGGGTCTGGACAGCGCGGCGGACGACGTCGCCGCGATCATCGCCGACGAGGTCTCAAACGGCGGGGCGCACCTGGTGGGCCTGTCCCTGGGCGGCGCCATCGCCCTGCGCGTCGCGGCGCGGCACCCCGAACTTGTCGAGTCGCTGATGATTTCGGGCGTTCCCGCGGCCGGCGTTTCCGCGTCGATGCGTGCGATGAGCCGAATCCAGCTCAAGCTCTTCAGTAGCGAATGGTATTGGCGCTTCCAGGCCGGCGCCTACGGCATGGTTGCCGATGAAAAGGAATTGTTCGCCGACCACGGCACCAAGCTGCGCACCGACAACATGCGCGCCATCATGGACGAGGTCGATCCGGGCGGGCTGCCGGAAAAGCTGGGCGACTACAAGGGTCCGGCGTTGGTCGTCGCGGGCAGCAAGGAACCCAAACTCGTTGCCAAGTCCTTCCCCGTGCTGGAACGGGTGCTGCCGCAGGCGCTGTTCAGGACGGCGGCGGGCAGGCACCACCAGTGGAACATCGAGGATCCGATCCTCTTCAACGCAACCGTCCGTTCGTGGGTAGAAAAGGGCATTGCCCACCCGAGGCTGCAGGCGCCGAACGCCTAGCGGCACTGTCCGAGGCCGGCCCCGGACCGCGGTCTGCCAAAGCGTGAAGGGCCGCCGGCGATTTCGCCGGCGGCCCTTCACGTCGCGGAACCCGTCCGGAACGGCCCCTTGGGGCCGGACCGGAAGTGGGTCATGGTGCCGCTTAGGCGGCGAGCCAGAGATCCGGGCCGAACACCTCGTAGTGGATGTTCGTGGCGGGGATTCCTGCATCGATGGCCTGCGAGCGGACTGCACGCATGAACGGCAGCGGGCCGCACAGGTACAGCCGGGCGTCGGCCGGCAGGTCGAGTCCCGCCAGGTCCATGTAGCCCTCGGTCGCTTCTGTGTTGTCCGTCTTGGCCGTGATGTCCTCGAGCCACAGCTTCAGCTCGGCGTTGGGTAGCGCCTCGATGGATTCGCGCATCTGCTCCTTCAATGCCCAGGCATCCTCGGTGGCCTCTGCATGCAGGACCAGCACCTGGCGGTCGGAACCTGCGGCGGCAAGCGTTGCCAGCGCGGAGGCGCTCGGGGTGCAGCCGATGCCCGCGGTGGCCAGCACGATCGGCGCGCCCGTGGTGTCGATTGTCAGGTCGCCGTACGGGTTGGAAAGTTCAATGGTGTCGCCGACGGACAGGTTCCGGTGCATGAATGGCGAGACCTCGCCGCCCTCGTCGAACTTCGTGGTGATGACACGCTCCGCGGTGGAGGTTGCCGCGTCGCTCAGGGTGTACTGGCGGCACTGGCGAATGCCGTCGGCCAGCGCAACGCGGACGGAGACGAACTGCCCGGGCTCGGCGACGGTGACCGGGGTGTCGTCGGCCGGGACAAAGCGGAAGGTGATCGAGCCGGTGCCGGCCGCCTCCTTGGAAACGAGCATCCAGTCGGTCCAGATCTTGTTGTTGGCCTGCTTTGCGTAGAGGCCCTTTTCGATCTTGATGAGCGCGTCCGCCATGAGCCAGTAGACCTCGGTCCATGCCTCGGCGACCTCCGGGGTGACTGCTTCGCCCAGGTCCTCGACGATGGCCGCGAAAAGGTGCTCGTAGACGATGGCGTACTGCTCCTCGACGATGCCCAGCGAGGTGTGCTTGTGGGCGATGCGCGCCAGGACCGCCTCCGGCAGGGTGCCCGGATTGTTGACCAGGTGGCTGGCGAAGGCCGCGATGGATCCCGCAAGGGCCTGCTGCTGCGTGCCGTTGTTCTGGTTCGCGCGGGAGAACAGTCCGTCAAGGAGCTCCGGGCGTGCCGCAAACATCCGCGAGTAGAACTTGGGGGTGATGTGCGAGATCCGTTCGCCGATGATCGGCAGGGTGGCTTCAATGACCGGGCGGGACTTCTCGGAAAGCATGGTGTGGCTCCTTGGCGAAGACGTTGGTTTTATCTTGCATTTGATATACAAGATTGATAGTTAAGTTCTACGCCACGTAGAAGATGGATGCAAATCGAGGCGGTTCCGCCGCGTCGAAGAACCGTTTAGTGGACCCGGCTGTTTAGTGAACCAGCGGGAAGGGGAGCAGTGCCTTTGCCGAAGTCGCCGTCAGGTCCGCAACGAGCAGCGAATCAAGTTCCGCGTAAAAGGCTTCGCGCGCCCGCCGCAAAGCCGAACGCAACTTGCAGTGGGCCAGCAAGGGGCAGGGGACTCCGGCCTCGGACACGCAGTCGACCACGTCGTCGCGGTCGTCCAAATCGCGCATCAGCCCGCCAACGCTCAGCTGCAGGCCGTGTTCTGTGATTTGCGAGCCGCCATAGCGCCCGCGGGTGACCTCAAGGGCTCGCCGGTTGCGCAATTCGAGAACCGCCTTGGCGACATGGTTGTAGGGCACGCCGATCTGCTCGGCGATCTCCCGCGTGGTGACCTGTTGGTCTCGCTGGGAGCCGAGCAGCATGAGGGTGCGTAGGCACACGTCGACAAAGGCGCTGAGTTTCACGCTTTCCATTCTTGCAGGTGTTTTTCCATGGGAACTGTGTGCGTTCAGCGGCCGCGATCATTGCCCCTGAGTCGGTGGTGAAACCATAGCCGACTTCTGGAAATGCGCCGGATCGAAGCCTAGAGTTTGCCTTGGCCCGTGATCGGGAATCAATGAAATGTTCAAGAGGAAGTGACGAGCGATGGCTTGGCGCACTGTGGGATCCGTTGAGGAATTGCTTGGGGCGTTCCGCGAAGGCGCCCAAAAAATCGAACTGACCACCACGCTCTCGGGCCTGGGGTCGATCACGCTGCCACCAGGTGTTTCGCTGCGCGGCGGGGGCCTTGAATTCGGGGCCAAGGGGTTGCGGCTCAGCAGCGACAACACCGTGGAGAACCTCTCGGTGACCGTGCCGGAGCACGAAATCGCCATCTACAACGACGTATCGGTCAAGGACCTGGGAACCCTCACGCTGCGCGGCATCACCACGCGCGGCCAGATTTACCTGCAGGCCAGTGACAACGTACGCGCCGGAACTATACATGCCAAGGACATCCATGTGGCCGCGGCCGACACCCGTGACCGCTTCGACAGGCCCACGGGCTTCGGGGTGGAAGCCCTGCAGGGGGCCTTTACGCTCTGGAACAAGCAGCCCGACACCGCCGTGGTGCTGCATGCCCGGCTGGAGAACATCTCGGCCGGCAGCATCGGTCAACCGGTCCGCGGCAGCGGGGTCTTCGTGGGCGGCCACATGGATGATGCGGGCAAGCCCGACGGCGGAACCGTAGTGGTGGACCTGCTCAGCACCGGCGAGGTGCATTCCGATGGTGGCATTGCCCCGGGTACCCCGGACCTGATCAGCGGCGGCGTCTTTGTCATTGCCGGTGCCGAGGTCGAGGAGGTGCAAAACCTGGGAAGCACCACCACCTACGGCCCGAACGACATGGTGCTGGACAACTGGGGGCGCGTCCAGCGATGGAACGCACAGGCCCCCGTGACCTCGCACGGCCCCAGCGGCATCGGATTCGTGAACTTCGGGGACATCGACTCACTGAACGTCGGTGCGGCCATCGAAACCCACGGGCTGGGTGCCCGCGGGTTCAACGTGTACGACGGATCGCTCCGGCGCGCATCCTTCAAGTCCATCGCCACCTACGGCGACGGAGCCGTGGGCGTACAGATCAGCAGGGAGCTGGCTGAGCTGACGATCGCCCAGGGCATCATGACCAAGGGCGGCACCGGCCAGTCGCTGGTCAAGGGCGTGCTGGTGGACCTTTCGGCAATCGCCCTCAGCGTGAAGCCGGCGGGCCACGTGGGCCGGATCAGCATCGGCGGGGACGTCAGCACCGAGGGGGCCGGGATTGTTGCCGTGGAACTCGAGGGCGGCGTCGATGTCATGGACATCGGCGGGCAGATCGAGGCGCTGGGCGACGGCGCCGACGGCATCCGTCTCAGCGCGCCAAACGCCGACCGGCTGGTGCTGCCGGTGATCAAGGCGGAGCGCGGCCAAGAGAAGGTGGTCATTCCGTAGGAGCGGCCAACGGACAGAAAACCGTAGCCCGGGAGATCGCAAGGATCCTGCCCGGGCTACGGTTTTTAGCTGGGTGGAACTAGATCCACACCTGCAGTTCGCCGGTTTCGGCGCTTGGCTCGGAGAAGTCCCATTCGCCGGTTTCCGGGTCCGGCGACGTGTACGGCTGCACGATGGCAACGGCGCCGCCGTCGCGGTGCTCGGCCACCACGTGGACGGCGTCCTTGCCCTCTTCGAGCAGGGTCACGTCGGAGACGAAGGCGACGGCATTGAAGTCGTCGCGCTGGGACTGCAGCAGCTGCACGAGATCGGCCATCATGACCTCCGCGTCGATGTCGGCCTCGGGATCTTCAGGGTCCTCGGTGGGCTGGACTGCAAGCAGGCGCAGCTCCGGTTCGGCGTCTTCCGCCGCTGGTTCGATGGCGATGGCGAAGGGCAGGAAAACGCCCTGCTCCTCCAGCTGTTCGCGGGCAACGCCCAAGGCCGTGCCCAGCACCTTGTTCAGTTCCAGCTGGGCTGCCGCGTCGAGTTCGGCGATCTTGTTTTCCGGGGTGCTCATGCGTTGTTCCTTACGATATCTAGGACTCCGTCACGGACGAGTTCCATGGTCTTGCGGTCTACTGCTTCACCGTTGAAACGGAGGAAGGGTTCGGTGTTCGACGGGCGCAGGTTGAACCAGAACGACCCGTCGGTTGCCGTGACGGTGGTGCCGTCCATGGTGCTGACAACGGTCTCGCAGTTTTCCAATGCCGGATGGCACGGAGGGCAGACGACACCGCTGTGGTCGGGATTGAGGTCGTGGCCGTTGGCGAATTCCTCCAGCACCCGTGCCACGGCGCCCGCCTTGTCCTCTACCTCTGAGTTGATCTCGCCGGAGGACACGTAGGGCTCGTATTCGGCCGCGAAGTCGCTCAGCGGGGTGTCCTGCTGGCCCAGCGCCGCGAGCACGTGCATGGCCGCGAGCATGCCGGTGTCCGCATTGTAGAAGTCGCGGAAGTAGTAGTGGGCGGAGTGCTCGCCGCCGAAGGCGGCGCCTTCCTCGGCCATGACGGCCTTGATGAAGGAGTGTCCCACGCGGGTGACCACCGGGCGGCCGCCGGCCGCGGTGACGGCCTCCGGCACCGCGCGGGAGGTGATCAGGTTGTGGATGATGACGGGGGTTTCCTCGCCTGCCGCCTTGGCGCGGGCGATCTCGCGCACTGCAACCAACGCGGTGATCGCCGAGGGGGACACCGGGTCGCCCTTTTCGTCGATCACGAAGCAGCGGTCGGCGTCGCCGTCGAAGGCCAGGCCGATGTCGGCGCCGTGCTTGACGACTGCGGCCTGCAGGTCGCGCAGGTTTTCCGGTTCCAGCGGGTTGGCCGGGTGGTTCGGGAAGGTTCCGTCGAGCTCGAAGTAGAGGTCGATGATTTCCAGCGGAAGCCCCGGCAGGATGGCATCACCCAGGACGGCCGGGGTGGTGAGCCCGCCCATGCCGTTGCCCGCATCGACAACGACCTTCAGCGGGCGGATGCCCGAAAGGTCGACCAGCGAGCGCAGGTAGTCGGCGTAGTCGGCGAGCACGTCGACCTCGGAGACGGTTCCCTCGGGGGCTTCGGTGGACACCGGAAGGCCCTCGTCCAGGTAGGTCTGGGCCAGGTCGCGGATGTCAAAGAGCCCGGTGTCGGAGGACACCGGAACGGCGCCGGCCTTGGCCATCTTGATGCCGTTGTAGGCGGCGGGGTTGTGGCTGGCGGTGAAGACAACGCCCGCGCAGTCCAGGGACCCCGCGGCGAAGTACAGTTCGTCGGTGGAAATCAACCCGAGCATCTTCGGGTTGGCGCCGCGGTAGGCGGCTCCGCGGGCAAAGGCCGCGGCGAATTCGGGGGAGGACGGACGCATGTCGCCGCCGACCAGGACGTCCTGGCCCGACAGGCCCAGCACGTCGACAAAGGCGGCGCCGATGGCCTCGACCGCTTCGGCAGTAATGGAGGCCCCGACAATGCCGCGCACGTCGTAGGCCTTGAAGGACTCTGAAAGATCGATTTCCACACTCACAGTCAAGAGCTTAGCGGTTGGGGCCCGGCAAGCGGGGATTCTGCCCAACGAAGGTGAGTAGCACCATAGGACTCGGGCGGCTGTGCGGGGGAAGCGCGCCCCGAACTGTCACCGGACACTGGAATACTGGGGAGCATGGACGCTTACTCACCCAGCATTGAAACGGATCTGCGAGCCCAGGCAACTGCCATCTTGCGATCCCTGGTCGGCCGGGATGACGCCGACTTCCACGAGGGCCAGTATGAGGCCATCGAGGCGCTCGTCGCCGGAGGCCGCAGGGCCCTGGTGGTGCAGCGCACCGGTTGGGGCAAGTCGGCCGTGTACTTCGTGGCCTCACTGTTGCTGCGCGCCCGCGGCGCCGGACCCACGCTCATCGTTTCGCCCCTGTTGGCCCTGATGCGCGACCAGGTTGCCGCCGCGTCGCGCGCAGGGGTGCGTGCCGAGGCAATCAATTCCGCCAACGCCCTCGACTGGGAACAGATCGCGCAGAAGCTCGCCAACGACGAGCTGGACGTGCTCCTGGTGTCGCCCGAACGCCTGAACAACCCGGTGTTCCGCGACACCCAGCTCCCCGCACTCGTGGAGCGCATGGGCCTGCTGGTGATCGATGAAGCCCACTGCATTTCCGACTGGGGACACGACTTCCGGCCGGACTACCGGCGCATCAAGGACCTGATCACCGCACTTCCAAGAACCATTCCGGTGTTGGCCACGACCGCCACGGCCAACGAGCGCGTGGTCCACGACGTCCAGGAACAGCTCGCCGTGGGCGGGGCCGACGTCTTTACCCTGCGCGGGTCACTCGCACGCGAATCGCTGCGCCTGGGCGTGCTGCGGCTTCCCTCTCCGCGCACCCAATTCGCGTGGCTGCTGACCCACCTGAACGACTTCCACGGTTCGGGCATCATCTACACGCTGACCGTCTCCGCCGCGGAGGACATCACCCGGTTGCTCTCCGAGGCCGGGCACAAGGTGCTGGCCTACTCCGGGCGCACCGACACCGAGGAACGCCACCGCGCGGAAACGGCGCTGAAGAACAACGAGGTCAAGGCGCTGGTCGCCACCAGCGCCCTGGGCATGGGCTTTGACAAGCCAGACCTGGGGTTCGTTGTCCACGTGGGCGCTCCCAGCTCGCCTGTGGCGTACTACCAGCAGGTGGGCCGCGCCGGCCGTGGCAGCATCAACGCCGACGTGTTGCTGCTGCCCGGCACCGAGGACCGGGAAATCTGGCGGTACTTCGCCACAAGCTCCATGCCCGATGAGGAACGCGCCCACGCGGTGTTGCAGGAACTCGGCGCGGCCGCGGGTCCGATGTCGGTTCCGGCACTGGAATCGCGGGTCAACATCCGCAGGACTCCGCTGGAATTGCTGCTTAAGGTGCTGGCCGTGGACGGCGCAGTGGAACGGGTGTCCGGCGGCTGGATCCGCACCGGGAACCCCTGGTACTACGACGCCGAACGCTACACACGCGTGGCTGCGGCCCGGATGGCCGAGCAAACTGCGATGATCGACTACGAAAATTCACGTGGTTGCCGCATGGAGTTCCTGGCGAAGGCGCTTGACGACCCCGCCGCCGCGCCGTGCGGCAAGTGCGACAACTGCGCCGGTGTGTGGTTCAGCGACGAGATCCAGGATTCGGCCAAGGATTCGGCGCAGACGGCCTTGGGCAGGGTTGGTGCGCTGCTCGAAGCCCGGCGTATGTATCCCGGCGGCATGGAGAAGCTCGGGGTCCCGCTCAAGGGAAAGATCAAGCAGGAGCTCCAGGCCGCCGACGGACGGGCCCTGGCGCGCCTCACCGACCTCGGTTGGGGTGGGCGCCTGCGCGCACTGTTGGAAAACAGCGACGAGCCCGATGCACCCATCGCCAAACCGATGCTTGATGCCTGCGTCAAGGTCCTGAGCGAATGGAAATGGGAAACCCGCCCGGTTGCCGTGGTGTCGATGCCGTCGCGGAAGCGACCCCAATTGGTGGGTTCCTTTGCCCACGGGATCTCGGAGATCGGCCGGCTGCCGTACCTGGGCCAGCTCGAGTACCGGGGCGGGGGACCGCGCGGTGATTCGGGCGGCAACTCCGCGTTCAGGCTCGCGGCCGTCTGGGACCAGTTTGTGGTTCCGGCCGAGATGGCCGAGCGGTTGGCCGGCGCGCCGGGTCCCATCCTGCTCATCGACGACCTGGCCGACAGCCGCTGGTCGTTGACCGAGGCGGCACGCGTCTTGCGCGCCGCGGGGGCGCCGGGCGTGCTGCCCTTCGTGCTGGCCCAGGCAGGGTAGTTCCTGCTCTGGAACTGAGTCCGGGACGGGCATAAAATGAGTCGAACGTCAAGCGATTTGTTGCGTTCAACTTCAATAAGGAAGTGTTGTCATGGCTGAGTTCATGGACGTCCACCACAATATGAAGGGCTTGTCCGAGGCCGATCTCAAGGCCGCGCACGAGGCCGATCTTGCTATCCAAGCCGAGGAAAACGTGCAGTTCAAGCAGGCGTGGGCGGATCCGGACAGCGGAACGGTCTTCTGCCTGTCCGAGGCTCCGTCTGCGGAAGCCGTGCAGAGGATCCACGAGCGCGCTGGCCATCTGGCGGATGAGATCCACGCGGTCCCGCTTGTAGTCTGACCCGGATCCCGTCCCTGGTGGTTGAGCACGCTCGGACCGCCACATTACATCGGCCCGCACCCCCCTCATCCGCAACGGCGGAAAGGGCGGTGCGGGCCGATTGCGTTCGGCGGCGGGGCTAGCTTCCGACCGGGCGCAGGCGAAGACCCTGCATGCCGCCGTCGACGGCCAGGGCCACGCCGTTGGTCGAACCCGACAGAGGGCTGGCCAGGTAGGCGACGGCACCGGCAACCTCTTCCGCCGCAACCATCCGGCCGTGGGGTTGCCGCGCGTTCAACGCGGCCCGCTCGGCAACCGGGTCGTCCGCCGCATCCATGAGCCGGCCGATCCACGGGGTGTCGGCGGTGCCGGGGTTCACCGCATTGACGCGGATTCCCTCGCGTACGTGATCGGCGGCCATGGCCAGGGTCAACGAGTACACGGCACCCTTGGACGCGGAATACAGTGCCCGTTGCGGCAGGCCCGCAGTTGCGGCAATCGAGCACGTGTTGACGATGGCCGCGGCCCTTGATTCACGCAGGTGCGGCAGTGCGGCGCGGGAGACCCGGGCCATGCCCACCACATTGATGTTCAGCACGCGCAGCCACTCGTCGTCGTCGTTATCGGCGACGGTGCCCTGGGCGCCGATTCCGGCGTTGTTGATGACAATGTCGATTCCTCCCAAGGCCCGGGCAGCCCCGGAGACTGCATCATTCACGGAGTTGGCGTTCGCTACGTCGCAGGTGAAGGGGATATGGCGGGCGTCGGCGGTTGCGGTGTCGATGTCCAACACGGCAACGGTGGCCCCGCGGTCGGCAAGGGTAGCGGCAATTGCCGCTCCGATGCCAGATGCCCCGCCGGTGACTATTGCACGCAGGCCGGCCATGTCCTGGGTTGCCGGGGTGGAAGTTAATTCGCTCATGCGTTGACCTGCTCTCGGAAGAATACCTGGCGTTGGCGGCCAAGCTGCTGGATTTCGAACTCCCCGACATCGCCCTCGGCGAGGTACGGGAAACGGCCGGAGAGGGCGACGCCCTCAGGGGTGCCGGTGAGGATGACATCGCCCGGTTCCAGGGCCATGTACTGGCTCAGGTGGTGGACCACGGTGGGCAAATCGAAGATGAAGTCCGCGGTGCTCGAGTCCTGGCGGATTTCCCCGTTGATCCATGAACGGCAGCCAAGGTTGTGTCCGTCGATTTCATCGGCCGGAACCAGGAACGGGCCCAGCGGCGTGGACTGCGGCAGGGACTTGCCCTTGGTCCATTGGCCTGCCGCCCCGGGGATTTGGTATTCGCGTTCGGACAGGTCGTTGGCGATCAGCAAACCGGCAATGACGTCCTTGGCCGCTTCCGCCGAGGGCAGGTACTTCGCATGGGCGCCAATGACGATGCCCAGTTCGACCTCCCAGTCGTACTTTTGGGCCGACGGCGGGATCGGGGCCGGGTCGAACGGGCCAGCAACGGTGTTGGCGGGCTTCAGGAACACCACCGGAATCGTCGGAGGTTCGGCCCCCGATTCACGGGCGTGGGCCGCGTAGTTCATGCCAATGCAAATGACGTTTCCGGGACGTGCGACGGGCGAGCCGATGCGTTCGCCCGTGGGGGCGGCGCTGAAAGCCTCGCCCGCGGCCAGGCTCCAGCCCAGTTCCGGGTAGCTTCCGGCGGCGAGCCCCGCACGGACCGCGGCGATGCCGTCCGCCGCAAGGAAGGCCCCGTTGATGTCGGGTGTGGTGCTGGAAATATCGAAGGCTCGCCCCTCGTTGTCCAGCGCGATGGGGCGTTCCGCTCCGGGTTCGCCGATTCGTGCAAACTTCATTCTGACTCCAAGCATCGGATGATTCGAGTGTGCTGATTCACAACTTTAGCTCAAAATGAACCTTTGACAACATAAACATCCGATGTCTACTCTCGGGGTAGACGAAAGCGATCTCGCTCCGGCGGGCCCTGCCGGCCCGGGCGAAGGCATCACCCCCACGAAACCGCGGGATCCACCACTTGGAGGACACATGAGCACGATCACGGCCTTGAGCACCACCGATGTCCGTTTCCCCACCTCTCGGGAGCTTGACGGCTCCGATGCCATGAACACGGACCCCGACTACTCGGCGGCCTACGTGGTGCTGGAAACGGATGCCCAGGATGGGCTTGAGGGACACGGTTTCGTGTTCACCATCGGACGCGGCAATGACGTGCAGGCCGCCGCCATCCAGGCCCTTGCGCCATTCCTCGTGGGACGCAATGTCGAGAAATTGTTGGGCAACATGGGAACGACCTGGCGTTGGCTGGTCCATGACTCGCAGCTGCGCTGGCTGGGCCCGGAAAAGGGCGTCATGCACATGGCGATCGGGGCGGTCGTCAACGCGCTCTGGGACCTCAAGGCCAAGCGAGAAGGCAAGCCGCTCTGGGCGTTGCTTGCCTCGATGAGCCCCGAGGAACTCGTTGACCTCGTGGATTTCCGATACCTTTCCGACGCGCTGACCCGCGAGGACGCGCTGGAAATCCTCGGCAGGGCCCTTCCGGGCCGTGCGGCGCGCACCGAGGAACTGTTGGCCAAGGGATACCCCGCGTACACCACCACCCCGGGTTGGCTCGGATACTCCGACGAAAAGCTATCCCGCCTGGCCGCGGAGGCCGTCAAGGACGGCTTCACCCAAATCAAGTTGAAGGTCGGCGCCGACCTCGCCGATGACATCCGGCGGCTGCGCACCGCACGCTCGGTGGTCGGCCCCGACATCAAGATCGCCGTCGACGCGAACCAGCGCTGGGATGTCGCCGAGGCCATCGAATGGATGAGTCACCTGGCCGAATTCGACATCGCCTGGATCGAGGAGCCCACCAGCCCCGATGACATCCTGGGCCACGCGGCCATCGCCCGCGGCGTCCATCCGATCCCCGTGGCCACCGGCGAGCATTGCCAGAACCGGGTGCTCTTCAAGCAATTCCTGCAGGCCGACGCGTTGCAGGTGCTGCAGATCGACGCCGCCCGCGTGGCGGGGGTCAACGAAAACATCGCGATCCTGCTGCTTGCGGCAAAGTTCGGTGTCAGGGTCTGCCCGCACGCGGGTGGCGTGGGGTTGTGCGAGGCGGTTCAGCACCTGTCCATGTTCGACTTCGTTGCCGTATCCGGGACCACGGAGGAACGCTACATCGAATTCGTTGACCACCTGCACGAACACTTTGTCGAGCCGATCAACGTCCACTCCGGCGCCTACTGGCCGCCGAGCGTGCCCGGGGCCGGAACACAGATGATTGCCCAAACACTTGCCGACTTTGAGTTCCCGAATGGTGTTGAATGGGCAAATGACTTGGCGCTCAGTGGTGCCTTGTCGATGAATGGCAACGCCGGGACAACGGAGGCCTGAGACCCGATGGAAACCATCGCACTAAACACCAGGCTCAAGCAGGGCAGGGAATCCGACTACGACCGGATCCATGCATCGCTTGCACCCCAACTGCACGCGGCGCTCAAGGCCGCCGGGGTCCGGGACTGGCGCATCTGGCGCAGCGGCCGCGAACTCTTCCACCTGGTCCAAGTCGAGGACTACCGTGCCATGCGCCTTGGCCTCGCCGAGCACCCGGCCAACATTGCTTGGCAGGCCCAAATGGCGGAACTGCTCGAGGTTGGCGACGACTATTCCGGGGACGACAGCGGGATCCCGATGGTCTGGTCGTTCGCCCAAGACCCGGCGGGGGAGCAGCAGTGATGCGCGAGTCCCTGGCCGGCCTCGGGTTCGGAGACCCGGGTTTCGGGCGAAACCTCGGATTCGGCGCGGCGGCGCTTGGCAACCTCTACCGGCCGATGGATGAGGCCACCGCGCAGGCGACGCTGCAGGCGGCCTACGATTCCGGTGCCCGCTACTTCGACACGGCACCGCACTATGGGCTCGGGCTTTCCGAGTCCCGCATCGGTGCGTGGCTCGGCGGCGGTGTCGTCCGCGAGGACCTTGTGCTCTCCAGCAAGGTCGGGCGGGTCCTCGAACCCAACGCGGGCTTTGCCGGGGAACTCGATGACGAGGGCTTCGCGGTCCCCGCCGCAACCCGCAGGCGCTGGGACCCCTCGGATGCCGGCATCCGGTCCAGCATCGAGTCCACGCTCGAACGCCTGGGCAGCGACTACCTGGACATCGTGTTCCTGCACGACCCCGATGCCTACGACCTTGAATCCGGCATCGTCCAGGGCCTGCCCGTGCTCGAAAAGCTCCGCGCGGAGGGGCTCGTCCAGGCCATCGGGGTGGGCACCAACTCCACCGGTGCAGCCGCCGAATGCGTGCGGCGGGCCGACCTTGACCTGGTGATGCTCGCGGGCAGATACACGCTGCTGGAACAGCCCGCCGCGGCAGAACTGCTGCCCCTGTGCATGGAACGGTCCGTGGGCATCGTCAACGTGGGTGTCTACAACTCCGGGTTGCTGGCTTCCGCCGTCGTTCCCGGGAACGCGAACTACAACTACGAACCGGCCCCCGCGCACGTCCTTGAACGTGCGAGGGCGCTGGCCGCGGTGGCCGCGGAGTTCGACACCGATCTGCCCACCGCCGCCGTTCAGTTTGCGATGCGGCACCCGGGCATCGTCTCGGTGATGCTCGGCGCTTCCACCCCGGAGCAAGCTCGGGTGAACGCAACCCGTGCCCATGCCCGCGTCGACGAGGGGTTGTGGGACGCGTTGGCCCAAAGGAGGTTGCTCAATGGCGCACTGGCCATCCGGTAGGCGGAAGCCGCATGCTGGGGGCGCCCATGGAGGGCCTTCCCGTCCATCCCAAGGGGGCAAATGATGGAGCGACTGGATGCGCATCTGCATCTGTGGCAGATTGGCGACCCCGGGGCGTACCCGTGGCTCACCCCGGACTTGGGGGAGCTGTATGCGGACTTCACGCCGAGCATGGCGGAGGCGGAGCTGGCGGACAGCGCCGTCGATGGCGCAATCCTGGTGCAGGCCGCCGACACCCTGGCCGACACCGAGTTCATGCTGGGCGTTGCGGCCGAGTATGACTGGGTGCTCGGGGTCGTCGGCTGGGTGGATCTCTGCGCGCCTCAATCGCTCGAGGACCAGCTCGAGTCGTGGCGCGGGTCGGGTCCGTTCTGCGGGGTGCGCCATCTGGTGCACGACGATCCACGGGCGGACTTCCTCGAGCGACCCGACGTCTCGGCGTCCCTTGAGTTGCTGGCGAAGCACGACATCCCGCTGGATATCCCCGACGCTTTCCCCCGGCACCTGGACCAGGCGCTCCGTGTGGCAGCAAGGCACCCGGACCTGCGGATCGTGGTCGACCATCTGGCCAAGCCGCCGCTGGGTTCCAGCGATGGCGCATTTGCCGCCTGGCGGGATTCCTTCACGCGGCTGGCGCAACTGCCCCAGGTTTTCACCAAGCTCTCGGGCCTGCGCATCCCGCATGCAGGCTATGACGTCTCCAAGCTGCGGCCGGCCTTTGACGTTGCGCTGGAAGCCTTCGGCCCGGGCCGCATGATGTACGGCGGCGACTGGCCAATGACGGTTCCGGCCGGCGGTTACGCGCCGACCTTGCGGGTGTTTGAAACCCTGGTGGGAACGCTCGCGGTGGCCGAACAGGAGTCCCTCTGGGCCGGGACCGCACGACGAGTTTACCCAAACCTCCGATCAAAGATCGGATGAATCAAGCGCGGAATTGATTGAAAATGCAATTGTTTGGAGCTTTTAGGTTGCATGTGATCTGATTCACGAGTAGTTTTTTACTAAACATCCGATGTTAGGAGGGTATGGATATGAGCGAGTACTTGCTGGAGATCGACGGGGTCGACAAAAGCTTCCCCGGCGTTCGCGCCTTGGCGAACATGCAACTCAACGTCCGCCCCGGTGAAGTATTGGCGTTGGTCGGCGAGAACGGCGCCGGAAAATCAACGCTGATGAAGCTCCTGTCCGGGATCTACGTTCCCGACGCGGGAACCTTCCGCATCGGCGGCAACAAGGTGGACATCAGCGGCCCGAAACACGCACAAGAGCTCGGCGTCAGCATCATCCACCAGGAATTCAACTTGATGCGCGACCTGACCGTCGCCCAAAACATCTTCCTGGGCCGCGAACCCATGCGGGGACCGTTCATCAACGACTCGGCGCTCAACCGCCAGGCCCGCGAACTTTTCGACCGGATCGGCGTGGACCTCAACCCGGTTCAGCAGGTCGCCGAACTGACCGTCGCCAAGCAGCAGATGGTTGAAATCGCCAAGGCACTGAGCTTCGACGCGAAGCTGCTGATTCTCGATGAGCCGACCGCCGCGCTCAACGATGCCGAGGTCGAAACCCTGCATCGGATCATCCGCCGATTCATTACCCCGGAAACCGGCGCCATTTACATCTCGCACCGCATGGACGAGCTCAAGGTCATCTCGGACCGGATCACCGTGATCCGCGATGGCGAATACGTGGACACCCTCGACACCGAGACCACCACCATGCCGGAAGTCATCTCCCTGATGGTCGGACGCGAAGTCTCCGGAACCGACCGCCCGGCAACCATCCTCGCGGGCAGGGAAACCCGGCTGGAAGTGCGCAACCTTTCAACCAGGGAACTGCTGAACGACATTTCATTCAGCATTGCCAAGGGCGAAATCCTGGGCTTCGCCGGACTCATGGGCGCCGGCCGCACCGAGGTCGCCCGGGCAATCGTGGGGGCGGACAAGATGAGCTCCGGGACGATCATCCTCAACGGGCAGGCCGTGAGCATCCCGAATCCCGCGCGGGCTGCCCAGCTGCGCATCGGCTACCTCTCCGAGGACCGCAAGCACCTGGGACTCATGCTGGAAGCCGACGTCGCGCAGAACATCATGCTTTCGTCCCTGAAAGAGATCAGCAAGTTCGGTTTCATCAACGGACGCATGCTCAAGTACATCGCCGGTGAACAGGTCGAACGGTTGCGGATCAAGACGCCATCGATCCACCAGGAGGCCAAGAACCTCTCCGGCGGTAACCAGCAAAAGATCGTGATTGCCAAGTGGCTGGTCAAGGACTGCGACGTGCTGATCTTCGACGAACCAACGCGCGGCATCGATGTGGGCGCCAAGGACGAGATCTACCGCCTGCTCAACGAACTTGCCGCCAGCGGCAAGTCGATCATCATGATCTCCTCGGAACTGCCGGAAGTCTTGCGCATGTCGCATCGCATCGCGGTGATGTCGGAGGGCAGAATCACCGGATTCCTGGACAACGCCGAGGCTACCCAGGAACGAATCATGGAACTTGCCACGCAGAGTGAACGAGGAGCAAAAACAGCATGAGCACCACCACCTCGGTTGAAAACGGCAGCCGCTCGCCGTTGGCCAAGCCGCCCCAGAACCGCAAGGAATCCGACCTCATGGTCCGGGCCCGCGCCAGCATGCAGCAGCTGATGGCATTCGGGTCCCTGATCGTGCTGGTGATCCTCTTCGGCATCCTGAATCCGCTTTTCCTGACCCCATCGAACCTCTCCGACATCCTGCTCTCCACGGTGGTCATTGGATTGCTGGCACTCGGTGCGACCTTCGTGATCATCACCGGCGGCATCGACCTCTCGGTGGGAACCGGCATGTCCCTGACCTCGGTCATCGTCGGGGTGACGCTGACCTACATGGGCCTTCCGCTCGCGTTCGGCGTGCTCGCCGGCATCCTGGCCGGTGCCTTGATCGGCCTGATCAACGGAGTGCTCATCTCCTACCTGCGCATCCCGCCATTTATCGCCACTTTGGCCATGATGATGGTTGCCCAGGGCCTGGCCCTGGTCATCTCCGGAACCAAGCCGATCTACTTCAACGACACCCCCGGATTCAGCCAGCTGGCGCTGGGCAAGTCGATTCCGGGCTTGATCATCCCCAACGCGGTCTTCATCTTCTTCATCGCGGCAGTCATCGCCGGGGTAGTGCTTTCCAAGACCCTGATCGGACGCTACACCTACTCGATCGGCTCCAACGAGCAGGCAACGGCACTGTCGGGCATCAACGTCAGGCGCTGGAAGATGTGGATCTACACCCTCGCCGGCACCTTCACGGGCCTGGCCGGCGTGGTCATCGCCTCCCGGCTGAACTCGGCGCAACCGGGGCAGGGCGCGGGTTACGAACTTCAGGCCATCGCCGCCGTTGTCATCGGGGGCACGTCCCTCCAAGGCGGCAAGGGCTCGATCGTCGGCACCGTGATCGGCGCGCTGATCATGTCCGTGCTCACCAGCGGCCTGCGAATCATCAATGTTCCGCAGGAATGGCAATCCGTGGCCATCGGCAGTGTCATCCTGCTCGCCGTATACCTGGACATGCTGCGCCGCAAGGACAAGAGCACCGGCTAAAAGCAGCCGCTTGCCCCCGGCCGCACCAAGGATTTTCACCGTCCCGGACCCTGTTGCCCTACCAGCACCATGTCCGGGGCCGAAACCCATTCATCATCACCACTCGCAGTACGCCCGCAGTTTCCCGTCACGAAATGGAGTACACGTCATGTTCCGTAAGAAGCTCATTGGTCTGGCAGCAGTGTCAATGCTTGCGCTGACCCTGTCCGCATGCGACACCAGCACCACCCCGGACGCCGGTGCCGCTGCCACCAGTGAAGGCCAGAAGCCGTACGTGGCCATCGTTTCCAAGGGATTCCAGCACCAGTTCTGGCAGTCGGTCAAGGCCGGTGCCGAGCAGGCGGCCACCGAGTACGGCGTCGAGATCACCTTCGAAGGCCCGAACACGGAGAAGGACGTGGCCCAGCAGATCGAGATGCTGACCACCGCCATGTCCAAGAGCCCGGCCGCCCTGGGCATCGCCGCGCTCGACTCGCAGGCTGCCACCCCGATCCTGGATGACGCCAAGGCAAAGAACATCCCGGTGATCGCCTTCGACTCCGGCGTCGATTCGGCGATTCCCGTGGCCACCGCGGCAACCGACAACAAGGCGGCAGCAGCCGAGGCCGCCAAGCACATGGCCGAACTCATCGGCGGCTCGGGCGAGATTGCCGTCGTCGCCCACGACCAGACCTCCACCTCGGGCAAGGACCGCCGCGATGGATTCACCGAGTACATGGCAGCCAACCACCCGGACATCAAGATCGTCACGGTCCAGTACGGCGGCGGCGACCAGCTTGAATCGGCGAACCTGGCCAAGACCATCATCAACGGCAACCCGAACCTGAAGGGCATCTACGGCACCAACGAAGGCTCGGCGATCGGCGTGGTCAAGGCGGTTGAAGAGCTCGGACTCAAGGGCAAGCTCACGGTTGTGGGCTTCGACTCCGGCAAGGCCCAGATGGACGCCATCCGCTCGGGCCTGATGGCCGGCGCAGTCACCCAGAACCCGGTCGGCATCGGCTACGAGACCGTCAAGGCAGCTGCTGCGGCCATCAAGGGCGAGACCGTCGAAAAGGTCATCGACACCGGCTTCTACTGGTATGACGCCAAGAACATTGACGACGCGAAGATCAAGGCCAACCTCTACGAGTAGGACTGAAGGGCTGCCGTACATCGCGGAAGCCGCCCGCTGAAAAGCAGGGATTGCCTCGGCCGTGGGTGGCCGGAGCGGATCGTTTCAGCACAAAAGCCCGGTTTCGCCGTCTCCCGTCCGCTTGGCGGGTGGGAGACGGTGAAACCGGGCTTTCCCATGTCAAAGAAGCGGGGCCCGGAGATCCATCAGGCGGATCTCCGGGCCCCGCCGAATCTTTGGCGTCAGCTGGCAGTGGATTGCCTGAGCCAGGTCTCCACGCCGGAGACGTGGGCGGTAACCAGCGCCTTGGCCAATTCGGTGTCACCGGAGCGAATTGCCGAAAGGATCGCTTGGTGCTCGTCCAATGTGCGTTGAACCGCGTGATCCTGGGTCAGTCCGCGCCAGATGCGAGCGCGCACGGTGTTGCTGGAGAGAGCCTCCAACAGGGTCCCGAGGTAGGCGTTTCCCGCGGCTTCGGTGATGATCGAGTGGAAAAGCAAGTCATGGGTGACCAGCTCCTGGATGTCGGTGTCCGCGGTGACCGCGTGCACAGATTCCTCGAGTCGTTCGAGCTGCTCTTCGCTGCGCCGCTGGGCCGCCAGGCCAGCCGCGGACGGTTCGAGGATCCGCCGGACCTCGAGCAGTTCAAGGATCGATGAATCCTGATGAAGCTCGACAACGAACGACATGGCCTCGGTGAGCAGGTGCGGTTCAAGGCTGGTGACATAGGTTCCGTCTCCACGCCGCACGTCCAGGACGCGGATGAGTTCCAGCGCCTTGACCGCCTCGCGAAGTGAAGAACGGGAAAGGCCAAGACGCTCCGAAAGTTCTTTTTCAGGGGGGAGCCGGTCTCCGGGCGAAAGCTCTCCGCCAAGAATCATTTCTTTGATGCGCGTGATCGCTGCGTCTGTGACTGCCATATACCCAGTCTAGACATCGGATGTCTGGGCCGGAACCAAGATGAACGAATTGGTCGGCCCGCGGGCTGTGTTGATACCCGGAACTTTGCGGGTCCCTGGCTTCGCCCTCGACCCCGGTGGGCCGTAGTCTAGAGGTATGGAAACTCTGCTTTGGGTCGTCGTTCCGCTGCTCATCCTCGGTCTTGGCTGGCTGTGGCTGACGCGGCTGCGCGCCAAGAACTCAGCCGAGGTTTCTGCCGCGATCACGCCGGAAACGGCCGAATCAGCAGCCTTGAGACTCACGGGCGAAGGGCATCGAGCAGTCTACAGATCCTTGGCGCAGGGCGATTTCATGGCAGCGGTGCAGAATTACAAGGCCATGACCGGGGAAGGGTACAAGGCAAGCATCATCGCGGTGCGCAGCCTTGAGCGCTTCCCGCAGATTCGCAAGGATCCTGCCGCCGGCATGACCATTTCCCAGCAGCTTGAGGCCGAACGCCTGGCCGAGCTTGCCGCCAATGAAAACGCGGAGCAGGCCGATGACGAATCGAGCCCGAGCGTCGCTGCCTCGATTCCTTCGCTCGATAATTCAGCGGCCTCCCCGGTGCACGAAGTTTCGCCCCAGGATGCGCTGTCCATTCCCAGCGCCCCTGCGATCGGGGACGACGAGGCGTGGGTTGTGCCCAGTGACTGGGCACAGGAATTCGGAAGCGAAGCGGAAAAAACCTCAACGCAGTTCAAGGTTTCCTACTTGGTGGACGGGGAGCCCCGGGAATTTGCCAGCGAAGACCTGCCCCCCGCTGAATACGACCAGTTCATGTCCTTGGTTCGCGACCACGACTTGCCAGGCGCCGCAACGCTGATTGCCAAGTATTCGGGGCTGGACCAAGGCGAAATACTGCGCATGCTTGTTTCCTCGCCGCTGGGCGGGGGCAACTCGTCATCGGCAAACATCGCAGACTTCAGTTTTGAAGGACAGGGGCCGGACGGAGCCGTCCACTTCAGTGTCAACGACCTGGATGAGCCCGAGCGCACCGAGTTCCTCGACCACCTGCGCATGGGCGAACTTGACGAGGCGACCGCGATTGTCGCCCGTTGTACGGGCCTTCCCGATGAGATGGTTCGAACTTTGCTCAACGCGTTCGGCGACGGAGACAAGTAGCTGCTCCAAGCAGCGCCGTCTGCACCTGGAACCGCGTGTGTCTGGCCCCTGATGGGGCCGGACGCGCGCGGTTTCCTTGTTTTTGGGGCGTCTGTGCGGCCTTTGTGAAAGCGCCCCAAGACGCAAAAAAGCCCCCTACCTAAGTAGGGGGCCATTCGGCGGACACGGGGGGATTTGAACCCCCGGTCGAGTTTAACCCCGACACTTCATTAGCAGTGAAGCCCATTCGGCCGCTCTGGCACGTGTCCTTTTACTGTTTCCAGCTCCCCTAGACTACCCAAAGCTGGCTCCGCTTACAAAACGAGAATCAGCCAGGGAGTGAAAACGTTGATATTCCGAGGATTAATGACGGATCAGGACCCGATATTTCGCCACAGGAACTCGTAACTGGTGGCCAACATGGTTGCCGAAGCGGCATTGTCGGAGGCGCCGGCATGCCCGCCGTCGAGGGACTCGTGGTACCGAACGTTTGGCACACCCATGTCCATCATCCTGGCCGCCATTTTCCGGGCCTGAACCGGACCAACCCGGTCGTCACTTGTGGCGCTCCAAATGAGCGAGGCGGGATAGGCGGTCCCGGCAGGCAACGCATCATCGAGCCGGTGGTAGGGGGAAAACGTGCGGATGAACTCCCAGTCCCCGGGCACGTCAGGGTCCCCGTACTCGGCGATCCACGAATGCCCTGCGGCCAACCGGGTGTAACGGCGCATGTCAAGAAGCGGGACGCCGCAGGAAACGGCTCCGAAGAGTTCGGGGTAGCCGGTGATCATGTTGCCCATGAGCAGTCCGCCATTCGAACGCCCGGTCGCCGCCAAATGCCTGGGCGAGGTCACTCCGCGGGCCACCAGGTCGCGGGCAACGGCGGCGAAGTCCTCGTAGGCGCGATGGCGGTTTTCGCGAAGTGCTGCACGGTGCCAGCGCGGACCGTACTCCCCGCCGCCGCGGATGTTCGCCACGACGTAGCTGCTGCGTCGCCCGCCGGCGGTGCTGCGTGTCAGCCAGCCCGGCCCCAGCGTGCCCACATAGCCGGGAGTCAGGCTTGCCTGGAAACCGCCGTAGCCGTGCATCAGGACGGGGTTCAAGCCGTCGAGGGGCAAATCTGCAGGGGAAACCTGGAAATACGGGACGCGTGTCCCGTCATCGGACACCGCAAAGTGCTGGGTCACCTCGAAATCCGAGGCGTCAAAGCGTGCCGGGGCGCCCTTGACGACCCTCGGTGGCGACCCCGGCGCGGCCGCGGAACCGATGGTGCCGCGGGCCAGCGTCGTCGGGGTCAGGAAGCCGGTGATGGTGAGCCAGTAGTCGTCCGCGCACTCCGGATCCAGGTCGTCGACGGACGAGATGCTGAAGCTGTGCAGCGGTGCGCCCGCCTCGAGCGGGCTCAGGGCAAAATCGAGCGAAGGGTCGCAGACCAGGATCTGTGAGGAAACGTCCTGCAGGACATTGAGCAGCAGGTAGTTGGCGGTGAAATCGATCGACTGGAGCGAGCTGCTGTCGGTGGGAACAAAGATCTCCCGCAGGGACGCGGTCCCGGCCATGAATTCTTCCAGGTCGGCCAGCAGCAGCGACCCGGGCACATGGGTCTTGCCGCGGCGGGTCCAGGCGGTTTGCGGGGAGAACAGCACCCAGCTCCGGTGAAGGGACACCCCGACATCCGTTGGCACCTCGATCTGGACCCATGATTCGTCGCGGCGCAG
The DNA here is from genome assembly GCF_017876535.1 of Paeniglutamicibacter kerguelensis. Taxonomy (NCBI): domain Bacteria; kingdom Bacillati; phylum Actinomycetota; class Actinomycetes; order Micrococcales; family Micrococcaceae; genus Paeniglutamicibacter; species Paeniglutamicibacter kerguelensis. The sequence goes on along the minus strand of NZ_JAGIOF010000004.1, from coordinate 40,172 downwards.
GTAGGTCTTGGCGTTGTAGAAGTCGATCACGTCGTGCGCCACGTCGCGCTCGAACCCCGGAGTGGGGTCGTGCGACACGTAGGCGAGCACGTGGGATTCGTCAATGGCAAAAACCTCCGGGGCCTGGTCCAGCTCCTGGGAGCGGGACAGCCTCCGCACGGTGCGGGCGTAGGAGGAGCGAGTCAGCGACCCCTCGCCCACCTCGGTTGCCACATACAGCGTGTCCCCATCCAGCCACGAGACATTGGTTTTGGCGACGGGAAGGTCAAAGCCGCCGGACACGAAGGCGCGGGTGGCAAGGTCGAATTCACGCACCCTGACCTGGTCGCCGCCGTCGGGGGAGAGCTTGACCAACGCGCGGGCATAGGGGCTGCCCGGTGTCGGGCGCAGCATCTGCGCGCCGGAGAACACCCAGTCGACGTTGTCCTCGGCGGCAAGGGCATCGACGTCGAGCAGCACCTCCCACGCCGGGTCCCCGCCTTGGTAGGAATCCCAGGTCGTGCGCTGCCACAGTCCCTTGGGATGCGCGGCATCGCGCCAGAAGTTGTAATAGTGCTCGCCGCGCTTGGTCACCATGGGAATGCGGTCGGTGGCATCGAGAACCCGGAGGATGGCGTCTCGGCTCGCCTCGTAGTCCGCGTCAAAGAGTTCGGATTCGGTGCGCTCGTTCTGTGCCAGCACCCACTCCATGGCCCGCTGGGAGTCCAGCTCCTCGAGCCACTGCAACGGGTCGGCCGGCTCGTTCGCCGTCGTCTTGCGGTGTGGCGCAGACGGGGGAGCCGCGCCGTTCCCGGGGGCGTCATGAAGCACTAGTGTCGATGCGTCTGCCGGCGTGGCATCCGGGGTGTTCCGGGGCGAAGAAGAACTCATGTGTTCAGTCTATGGAACTAGGCAAGAGGCTTTGGAAATCTTTTTCGTCACAACCAGTGACATCCCCAATTTGTCGAACTCTGTGAGTAGGTTGAGTGGACCTACACGCTCTTGGAAGGAAGAATGATGCAGTTTGGAGAACGGATCGCCGCACTGGCGGCGAAGATTCAGCAACAGCGCAGCATTATCGAAACAGAAGAGGCGACGAAGAACGCATTCATAATGCCTTTCATTTCGACTATCCTCGGGTACGACGTTTTTGATCCTTTGGAAGTGGTACCGGAGTTCACTGCTGATATCGGGATCAAAAAGGGCGAGAAGATTGACTATGCCATCGTTCGCGATGGGGAAGTCCAGATCTTGATCGAGTGCAAGAAATCTCCCGCCGGTTTGAAGTACGAACACGCCTCTCAGCTGTATCGCTATTTCGCCGCGACCAACGCCCGGATCGCCATTTTGACCAACGGCGAGGTCTACCAGTTCTACACGGATCTTGATGCGCCAAACAAGATGGATTCGAAACCGTTCTTGATCTTGGACATGAACGACATTGACGAAACTCTGATCCCAGAGCTTCGGAAGTTGTCTCGAGATACCTTCGACCTCGATTCCATCATTAGCTCCGCGGAGGAGCTCCGGTACATTGGCGAAATCAAGCGGGCGATTGCTGCGAATTTCCAAGAGCCCACACCCGATTGGGTCAAGTTCTTGTCCACCGGCGTCTACGAGGGTCAGTTCACCCAGCGAGTAAGGGACCAATTCACAGGTTTGGTTGCCAAAGCATCCAAACAATTCCTGGGCGACCAAGTGAACGATCGAATTAAGGCAGCGCTCGGTGAGCCCAATGTGCCAGCGATTTCATCGGTAGAACTCATAGCAAGCGTGACGAGCAAGCCCATCGTCGAAGCGGACCTCGAGGCGGATGACGGCGTCGATACGACACTGGAGGAGCTTGAAGGCTTCCATATTGTCCGTGCCATTGTTTGTAAGGACGTGAAAGCCAATCGCGTAGCCTACCGCGATGCGAAATCGTACTTCGCTGTTTTGCTTGACGACAATAACCGCAAGCCGATCGCGCGACTTCATTTCAATCGGACACAAAAATACCTAGGTGTCTTTGGGCCGGACAAAGTCGAGACCCGAATCCCGATTCAAAGTCTGGACGAGATCTATGAGCATGCAGAGGTCTTGCGGGCAACAGTTGAAAGCCACATGGCAGCGTAGTCTCTCAACGCAGCCTTTCCTTGCGTTTGGCACTTGGGCACATCCGGATTGCCGGGTGTGCCCGGGTGACCCGGACGCCCGCGGGGGACTAGGCTGAAAAGCGTGAGTGAGCAGCAGAATTCCAGTCCAGAACCGTACACAATCGCCGTCGTCGGTGCCGGTCCGCGTGGCACCTCGGTATTGGAGCGGCTCCTGGCCGCGCTGCGGCAGGCCGAAGGCCGTGGCCGGATGATCCGGATCCTGGTCTTTGACCAGTTTGAACCCGGCGCCGGACGTGTCTGGTCCACGGCGCAGTCGCGGCTTTACCTGATGAACACGCCATCGGTTTTCCCGACAGTCGCCCCCGAGCGCACGCACCCGGACGAACCCGGACTGAGCTTTGAGCAGTGGCGGGCCTCCGGCGGCGACGGCGCGCTCCTGAGCACGGTCGAGACACAGGAACTCGCGGCACTGGAACGCGGATCCTACCCGCCGCGTGCCCTGTACGGGCGCTACCTGCGCCACGTCTTTGAGTCGGTCGCCGCGGCCCTGCGCGACCTTGAACTGGTCGTCGAGGTCCGCTTCGTGCGCTCCGAGGTCCGCAGCCTGTCGCGCACCGACGCCCGCTATTTGCTGGCCGCGCAACCCGTGGACGACTCCTACCCGCACCCGCGCGCGCAGGGCGCCCCCGAGGAATTCACCGCGGACGCGGTGGTGCTGGCGCTCGGGCACGTTCCGGCGCACCTGAACCCCGCACAGTCGGCGATGTCCGAGGAAGCCGACGAGGTGGACCTGACCTACCAGGGCCCGAATGTGCCAAGCGATGTGTCGTGGGACAAGATCCCGGCCGGGCAGACAGCGCTTGTCCGCGGCCTGGGCCTGAACTTCTTCGACGTGATGGTCGCGTTGACCGTGGGCCGCGGCGGGGAATTCCGTTCGGCCAACGGCGGCCCGGGGCAAACGCTGGAATACTGGGCCTCCGGATTCGAGCCCAAGATCGTGGCGGCCTCGCGCCGCGGCACACCCTACCGGGCCAAGGCCTGCATCGAGGAGTTCATTCCGCCGTCGGTTCGCCTGGAGTACTTCGACAGCGAGGTGATCGTCCAGCGGATCGCCGAGCAACGGGTCACCAACCCGGAGGCCACCGCCGAGTTCGAGGCCCACGTGTGGCCGCTGCTGCACCGCGACGTGCTGCTGGCCTACTACCGCACCGCCGCCGCCAGGACACCCGGGCGCTTCGCGCTCGACCCCGACGAATTCCTGCGCCGGCTCGTTTTGGTGCTGGACGCTGAGCACCAGGCAGGGGCCCAGGTGTGGCTGTCGGAGGCGCAGCAGCTGGTGGCCGAGCACGCCCCGGAGCTGGGTTTCCTGGATGTCCCCGGGCTCGGGCAGCCCTTTGCTGAACGCGGGTTCGGCTCGGCGCAGGAATACCAGAGGGCCGTCCTGGAATACCTTGAGACCGATGCCTTGTCCTCCGCCGGCGGGGAAAAGGACCCGTTGAAGATGGCGATCGGGACGTTGAACGCCGGGCGCATGGAACTCAAGAACATGATTGCCGAGGGGCTGATCTCCGACGAGTCTCGCCTGAACGAGGTCCAGGGCTGGTTCGAACCCCTGGTGGAGGGACTCTCCTCCGGGCCGCCGGTGCAACGCATTGAGGAGTTGGCGGCGCTCGCGCGGGCTTCCGTCGTCGAGTTCATCGGCCCGGACCCGGAATTCGGTATCGACCCCGTCTCCGCCGCGTTCATCGCCTCTTCCCCGTGGGTCGATGCACCCAGCTACACCGCGCCGGTCCTGGTCGAGGCGATGATGCCCGCCAACAGGGTACTGCAGACGGCCTCGCCGCTCTTGCGCCAATTGCTCGACGACGGGCTTGCCGCGCCGCTGACCATGCGCAACGTGGCGGGCGAACCCATTCCGGGGCAGGGCCTCGACGTGGTGGGGGAGCCGTACCGACTGGTCGATGCAAACGGGCTGGCGCACCGTGCCGTCTTCGTGCTGGGCCTGCAGCTTTCCTCGGTGCAGTGGGGCACCGCCATCGCCGCGCAGGCGGGGGCGCCGCTTGACGGGGCGGCCCGCACCCTGGGCGACGCCCGGGACATCGCCCAAGAAATGGTGCGGCTCAGCCAGAACAACGCGCTGTAGAACGCCCCGCAGGGCCAAGCCGGCATTGATTTGGAAACACAAGAGAGGCAGTCCCCACGATACGGGAACTGCCTCTCTTTGTGAGCGGATGGTAAGAGATTTGAACTCTTGGTACGGGGTTACCGCACACTGGTTTTCAAGACCAGCTCCTTAGGCCGCTCGGACAACCATCCAGACCAAAAAAGTATACGCCAGCAAAGGCACGACCGCGGACCACCTGCGGCTTACGCATCCAGGCGTGTCGAAAACGGGCGTCCGTGCCGCGCCCGGCGGATGCGATCATGGGGGAAACGGGAAACGATCCAAGGAAAGCGGGCGACGATGCGAGCCATTGAATACCAAGGTGCAGGCGGAACTGAAGTTGTGGCGGAAACCGAACGCCCGCTTCCCGTCCCGGGGCCCGGCGAGGTGCTGGTCAAGGTGGCGGCCTTCGGGCTGAACAGGGCGGATGTGCAGCAGCGGATCGGGGTGTACCCGCCGCCCCCGGGGGCCAGCGACATCCCCGGCCTCGAGGTCTCGGGCATCGTGGAAGCCGTTGGCCCGGAGGCCGACGCGTCGCTGGCCGGCAAGCGTGTCTGTGCACTGCTGGCAGGCGGCGGGTACGCGCAGTATGTTGCGGTGCCCGAGGGCCACGTGCTCGAGCTTCCGGACTCGGTCGACCTGGTGGACGCCGCGGGTTTCATGGAGGTCGCGGCGACGGTCGTCTCCAACCTCTTCCTCGAGGCGAACCTGCGGGAGGGGCAAAACGTGCTGATCCACGGCGGCGCCGGCGGGATCGGCTCGATGGCCATCCAACTCTGCGCGGCGGCGGGCGCCACGGTGTTTGTCACGGCATCCAGCGACCAGAAGATCGCCCATTGCCTGGCGCTGGGGGCGCACCACGGGATCAACTACCGCGACGAGGACTTCGTCCGGCGCACCGCCGCACTCACCGGCGGGGCCGGCATCGACGTCATCCTGGACGTCGTGGGTGCCAAGTACCTTGCCTCGAACGTGCGGGCGCTCGCCGTGGACGGGACCCTGGTGGTCATCGGGTTGATCGGCGGGGCCAAGGCCGAGCTGAACCTGGGTGCGCTGATGGCCAAGCGGGCCCGCATCATCGGCACCACGTTGCGCGCCAGGCCGACGGAACAGAAGGCCCGGATCGTGGACGAGGTGCGCCGGCGGGTGCTTCCCTTGCTCGAATCGGGGCGGCTTGACCTGGCGATCGACCGCCGTTTTTCGTTCGATGATGTCCGTTCGGCGCACGAATACTTCGATTCGGGGAATCACACCGGAAAAATCGTCGTCAGGGCCTGACCACGATTTCCCCAAGGACTACGGTGGGTGGTGAGTGCAGGGTGTCTTGCGACACAGGAAACCATTCCTGCGCCCACAACTCGCGCCCCACCCATCAGTACCCGTGAGAGGAAAACAATGAGTCAGCATCGCAGCACGGCGCCGGATTTGCCTCCGGCAGGTGTAGCCCCGGAGACGATCGAGGCGGAAGAAAAGAAGTGGACGCCAATCAAGATCGCGATCTGGGTTGCCATCGCACTGCTGGGCGGCGTCGCCTGGTCGATAGTTGCGTTCTCGCGCGGCGAGACCATCAACGCCATCTGGTTCGTTTTCGCGGCTGTCTGCACCTACCTGATTGGCTACCGCTTCTACGCCAAGTTCATCGAGCGCAAGATCACCAAGCCCAATGACTTCCGGGCCACCCCCGCCGAGTACAACAACAACGGCAAGGACTTCATGCCGACCGACCGCCGGGTGCTCTACGGGCACCACTTCGCGGCGATCGCCGGCGCCGGCCCGCTGGTCGGCCCGATCCTCGCCGCCCAGATGGGTTACCTTCCGGGCACCATCTGGATCATCATCGGCGTGGTCCTGGCCGGCGGAGTCCAGGACTACCTGGTCATGTTCTTCTCCATGCGCCGCGGCGGACGCTCGCTGGGCCAGATGGCCCGCGAGGAGCTTGGTCTCATCGGCGGCACCGCCGCACTGATCGCCACCCTTGCCATCATGGTCATCATCGTGGCGATCCTGGCCCTCGTGGTGGTCAATGCGCTGGGCGAATCCGCCTGGGGCGTGTACTCGGTGGGCCTGACCATCCCGATCGCCCTGTTCATGGGCGTCTACCTGCGGTTCATCCGCCCGGGCAAGGTCATGGAAGTCTCCGTGATCGGCTTTGCGCTGCTGATGTTCGCGATCATATCCGGCCGCTGGGTTGCCGAATCGGCGTGGGGCGCCGAACTCTTCCACCTGGACCGCACCGCCCTGGCCTGGTTCATCATCTTCTACGGCTTCATTGCCGCGGTGCTCCCGGTCTGGCTGTTGCTGGCCCCGCGCGACTACCTCTCAACCTTCATGAAGATCGGCGTGATCGGCCTGCTGGCCGTCGCCATCATCGTGGTTCGCCCGGAGATCTCCGTCCCGGCGATCTCTGAATTCGCGATCACCGGCAGGGGCCCCGTGGTGGCCGGGCACCTGTTCCCGTTCCTCTTTGTCACCATCGCCTGCGGCGCGCTCTCCGGATTCCACGCACTGATCTCCTCCGGAACCACGCCGAAGATGGTCGAAAAGGAACGCCAGACCCGCTTCCTGGGCTACGGCGGCATGCTCATGGAATCCTTCGTCGCCATCATGGCGCTGGTCGCTGCGATCTCCATCGACCGCGGCATCTACTTCGCCATGAACTCCTCCGCCGCGGCAACCGGCGGAACCGTCGAGGGCGCGGTGGCGTTCGTGAACTCGCTGGGCCTGACCGGCGTGAACCTGACCCCTGGCATGCTGACCGAGCTGGCCGCGGGCGTGGGTGAGGAAAGCGTCGTCTCGCGCACCGGCGGGGCCCCGACCCTGGCCGTGGGCATCGCGCACATCATGCAGCAGTGGTTCGGCGGGATCGCGATGATGAGCTTCTGGTACCACTTCGCCATCATGTTCGAGGCGCTGTTCATCCTCACCGCCGTCGACGCCGGCACCCGCGTGGCCCGCTTCATGCTGCAAGACACCATCGGCAACATCATCCCGAAGTTCAAGGACACCTCGTGGCGTCCGGGCGCGTGGACGTGCACCGCGATCATGGTCGCGGCATGGGGGTACATCCTGATCCTCGGGGTCACCGACCCGCTGGGCGGCATCAACACGTTCTTCCCGCTCTTCGGCATCTCCAACCAGCTGCTGGCAGCCATCGCCCTGGCAGTCGTCATGACGATCGTGGCCAAACGGGGAAACTTCAAGTACCTGTGGGTCGTGGTGCTGCCGCTGACGTTCGCCACCGCTGTCACCGTGTACGCGTCGTTCCTGAAGATCTTCTCACCGGTTCCGGCCGTCGGTTACTTCGCACAGCACAACGCGTTCAAGGGTGCACTGGAACGCGGGGAAACCAGCTTCGGGTCCGCCAATAGCGTTGCGGCCATGGAGGCCGTGGTGCGCAACACCTTCGTCCAGGGCTGGCTCTCGGTCATCTTCCTGGTGCTTTCGGTGATCGTGATCATCGCGGCCATCATCGCCACCATCAGGGCATTCCCCCACGGCGGCGGCGCCAACACCGAGGATCCGGAGGTTCCCTCCAAGCTCTACGCTCCGAGCGGCATCGTCTCCTCGCCGGCCGAGAGGGAACTCGAGGCGGCATGGAAGCTGGTTCCGCCCGAGCACCATGTCTTCCGGGGCGGTCACTGACCATGGGCTCCGCGAAGGAAACGGTTCCGGGCGCACAACGCTCGGCGGTGGCACGGGCATGTTCCGCAACGTGGCATGGCGCCCGGTCGTTCGTGCGCTTCTTCGAAGGTGTGCTGGGCGCCGACAAGTACCGGGTGTACCTCGAACACCAGGCACGCACCCACCCCGGCGTGCCGCCCATGAGTGAACGCGAGTTCTGGCGCGATTACACCGACTGGCAGGAAAAGAACCCGCAGGGACGCTGCTGCTAGGCGCCAAGACAGTTCGGGACATGGCGGGCCGTTGAACCAGGTTCAAGGGCCCGCCATTTCGCTGCCCGGAAGGGAGCCTGCCGTCCGGTTGAGGGCCGGGATGCCGCACGGGTTCTCCAAAGCCCTCGGGGTTCTCTCTCCCCGCGGTCGGCAGCCCGTGGCAAGATGGTGCCATGACCGAGCAAAGTGCGCAGATCCCGGAAGAGCAAGAGGCAACAGACCAGCCATCGCCGAGTGCCACTCCATGGCCGTCGGTACCCGGTTTTGCCGCGGGGCAACACCCTGTTCCGCAGGAAGTCAGGCCCACTCCTATGGGCCGCGGGCCGGTTGGCGGCCCCGCACCGGGAACCATGCCGGTTCCAAGCACGGAGCAGGAAAGCAACGGCCAGCAGATGATGGGTGTGGGTGAACCCGCAAAGCTCATGCGCATCGGCGGCATGATCAAGCAGCTTCTGGACGAGGTCCGTTCCGCGCCCCTGGACGAGCAGGCGCGCACCCGGATGGCGGACATCCACGAACGATCCGTACAGGAACTTGAAACGGGGTTGTCCCCGGAACTGGCCGCCGAGCTGCACCGGATCCGGTTGCCCTTTGGCGAGGGCGAAACACCCACCACCGCGGAGCTGCGCGTGGCACAGGCCCAGTTGGTGGGCTGGCTCGAGGGGGTCTTCCACGGATTGCAGGCCGCCATGGCAGCCCAGCAGCTCGCCAATCAACAGCTTGCCCAGCGCATGGCCCTGCGCCAGCTGCCACCGGGCACCCAAGTGGCCCCCGGCATCATCATCAACGAACAGGGCGAACCCGAACGCATGGGCCCCATCGGCCCGCGCAGGGCGGAAGGCCCCGCGGAGTCCGGGGACAAGAAGAACCAAGAGGGAAACAGCGGGTATGGCCAATACCTCTAGACTGGTATTCCGGACGAAGACGGCCCGGAGCCGCCAAGGCGCACAGCCTTGAAATCGAGCAGAGGCAAGGGTACAAACGCAGATGGGGCTGTTCTCCACCGCGCGCAATGCGCGCCGTGACGCCAAGGAACTCGGCGATGGAGTGTGGCGACGCGCCTACGACCGCTTCGGGCGGTCGCTGGACCGGGTGCACCAGGTCCTCGAAGGCATTGAAGACGACGACCTGCACAATGCGTTGATCCTGATCGCCAACCACCTGGCGGAGCTGCAATCCAGGGTTCGCGCCATCTGTGTCGAGGCCCAGGCGAAGAACCCCAGCACCGGAGACAACGTTCCGCACGAGCTCTATGCGGTGCACCGCATGCTGTCCAAGGCCGCAAACGACCTGGCAACCACCGCACAGGTTGCCGCGATGTCACGCCTGGACGGCGAGCGCTGGGGTTACGCCTCGGCCGGGCTGGAAAACGTCGCCATGCGCGCCGACCTGGTTGCCGAGGGGATCAGTGCGGCCGAGGCCGAAATGGCCAAACACCGATAGCGCTTTGCTGCACAAACTTGTGAGCGGGCGGTTGGCCGGAATTTTCCGGTCGACCGCCCCCTGTTCGTTGGACGTGGCGGTTACTTCTTGAGGCCCGCGAACTTCACGATCTCGCCGGTGCGGTCGCCACAAGTGCCGGTTGTTCCCGTGGGCCAGACTTTGAGGGTGGCCGCGCGCTGCTTTGTTGTGTCAAGGGAAAAATTGGCGGTGTCGTAGCTCTGGCCGGGTCCGACCGGCGGTGTGATTCTCAGCGGGGTGTTCAATACGGGCGGATCATCCACAATCTCTGTCATGTCGATGGATGCCTTTGAGCCTGTTGGGAATGAAAGGATCCTGTCGCCCAAAGTGGTGGTGACTGAAACGCATGACGTGGCATCGGGGCCGGTCCGTGAATGGAAGCTCTTTGCCCTGAGCAAGGATGGGGCTTGCTGAGGGGTTCCGGAAAAGCCGTACTTCATGCCGAAGGCTGCAAACTGCACGAGATAGGGAACGCCGAGGTCCACGGCCGTTGCCTCCAGGGGCTCTCCGTCGAGTGTCCTGGCCGATGACGCCCCCTTCAAGGATCCCGCGGCCAGGTGGCTTTGGTCGGAAAACAGCACCCCGTAGGGGCCGGGTTCCGCCTCCAAGATCCCGTCCCTCAGGTTGGCGGAGTAGACGATCGCAAGATCGCCTGTTTCGGGGTTGCGGCCCAGCAGCGAGGTACTGCGCATCCCGAGATCGATCGGCACCCAGTCGGAATCGACAAGTATCTTGTCGTCTTGTTTGTCATCCGGGGTCAAATCAGCCGTGGGCGTCGATCCCGATTTCACATACAGCTCGAACACCCAGCCGGTTGCGCGGAGTTCACCGGGATCCGCCGGAAGAGCCGCACGCAGTCGTCCGACCATTCTTTCGCCACCTGCCTTGGTGAATGCGGCCATCTTCTTCCCGTCCAGGGGATTGAAGTAGGAAGGTGCAACTTCCGGCGCGGTAGTCTCGGCGGGTACAGCTGGGGGCGCGGCCGGCCCAGGTGCGGGTGCCGTGCTGTTGGCCCATGGGCCGAACACCGCAACGCCTGCAACCAGTGCGGCGCTGGCTGCCACCGCGAGGAACACGCCCCAACGGGGTCCGGCCGACGACCGGTTGGCACCGCTGCTCGAGCCGGTTGCGGATGCGTCGTCCGTTGCCGGGCGCGGCGGGGGAACGACAGATTGCGAGATCGGTGGCGCATAGTGCCCGGCAGAAATCCCGGAGGTGTTGGACCTGCTTCGAACCATTGCCGTGGCCACTCGATCGTTGGCCGGGTCGGAAGCGCGCAGCAGCGACTCCAATGCGGGATCGAGGTCGTTGCTTGGGTGGGGAGCTGGATTTGGGGTCATGGCCGTGCCGCCTCTCCTGTGGAAAATTGCAGTGCTGAATCGGATGCAAGCGCCGTGGCGAATGCCTTGCGCGCCCGGTGCAGGCGCACGCGGACGGCCCCGGGGCTGCTGTCGAGGATGACTGCTATTTCCTCGGTGGTGAACGAATCCCAGTAGGTGAGCAAGAGAAGCTCCCGCGCCGGCTCTTTCATCGTTTCCAGTGCCCGGGCTACCTGCGGGTTCTCGACCCTTGGACGCATGCGCTCATGAGCAAATGCGCTGCGGAGCTTGGAAGCCTTGGCCGTAGCCCGGTATGCGCCGCGCAGGAGGTTCCGGGCAATCGCCACCACGTAGGCGGTCTCGGGTTGGGCGCCGCCAAGGACCTTTTCCCAGACGATCACGAACACCTCGCCGGTGAGGTCCTCAGCAAGGTGTGCGGGGATGATCCGCCGGGCCAGGTAGCGGAAGACGGTGTTGTGGCAGGCGGCATGCACGGCAGCGAAGCGTTCTTCGGGTGCCGGCACGGGCCTCGGAAGCATCATCACTTGTTCCATGCTCCCTCTATGTCCGGAAGCCGCCCGGGTGTTACACGCCGCATCAAGGAATTTTTCCGAAGCTGCCAATTGAACCTTGAAACGGTTGCTTAACATTTCGCCCAACGCTGATCAGCACGCGCAGCTGCCCCCGCCCACAACACGCGGTGGCAGGATGAGAACATGACGAACCTTGTTTCCCCCGAACTCACATTCCACGACGGCAACACCATCCCGCAGCTTGGCTACGGCGTGTGGAAGGTCGAAGACACCGTTGCCACCGACGTGGTCCAGCAGGCCTTCGACGCAGGCTACCGCCACATCGACACCGCCAAGATCTACGGAAACGAAGAGGGCGTCGGTCGCGCGCTTGCCGCCACCGACGTTCCGCGCGAAGACATGTTCATCACCACCAAGGTCTGGAACGCCGACCAGGGCTTCGAAGAAACCCTCGCGGCCTTCGACGCCTCCATGGAGCGCCTGGGCCTGGAGTACCTCGACCTGTACCTGATCCACTGGCTGCAGCCCAAGCAGGGCAAGTATGTCGACACCTGGCGCGCACTGATCGAGCTGCAGAAGTCCGGTCGCGTGAAGTCGATTGGCGTCTGCAACTTCACCATCGAGGCGCTCGCCAAACTTGAAGAAGCCACCGGCGTGCTGCCGGTCATCAACCAGGTCGAAACCCACCCGTACTTCCCGCAGACCGCGCTGCGCGAATTCGAAGCTTCCAAGGGCATCAAGCACCAGTCGTGGTCGCCGCTGGGCCAGGGCAGCGAACTGCTGAGCGATCCGGTGTTGGTTGCCATCGCCGAAAAGCACCAGGCAACTCCTGCCCAGGTTGTCATCGCCTGGCACTTGGCGCTGGGCAACGTCGTGATCCCGAAGTCCGTGACTCCGTCGCGCATCGTCGAGAACTTCGAAGGCCTTGCTGTCCGCCTGGACGCCGAAGACATCGCGGCGATCAACGCCTTGGACAAGGGCTTCGAAGGACGCATCAGCGCCGACCCTGCCGTCAGCGACTTCGCCTAGGCATCGGTTTCCGCCCGGCTGCAACCGGGAGGAAAGCAAAGTGCCGTGGGGACCCGATTGATCGGGCCCCCACGGCACTTTAACGCCGGTGTGGGCGTTTGCTAGCCAAGGATCGACCACGGCTGCATGGTGCGGTCATCGCCGGGCAAAAGACTGCCGGCCCAGTCGTCGCGCAGTTGCCCGCGCAGTGCGGCACCCAGGCGGGCGGTTCCCTCGAAATGGAAGCCCAGCTTCTGGGCGACTCGTGCCGAGCCGAAGTTCCCCGCATAGGCATTCCATCCGATGCGGGCCAGACCCAAGCCGGCGGGCGCTTCGGCGAGGGCGAAATCCAGCACCGCGGTGCAGGCCTCGGTCAACAAGCCTTGGCCGCGGAACGCCGGGTCCATCCAGAAGCCCAGATCGGCCGATCCGTTGCCAACCCGGTAGAGGCCTACGACGCCGGCCAAGGTGCCGGCGGATCGGATGGTCCACGTGTACTCGGTGCCTTCGTCCCATGTCTTGTCGGTGTGCGTGGTTACGTATTCGATCGCGTGTTCGTGTAAATAGGGAACCGGAATCGGCACCCAGTTCTGCGTTTCGGGATCTTGGCATGCGGCGAAGACCGCGTCAACGTCATCGGCTGCGGGTGGGACGAGTTCCAGGTTCTCGGTCTGCAGCGAAAGTTTTTCCATGGAAAAAGCCTATCGGCTCAACACCGTGAAGAACCCACTCTGCCATGCCCACACCTTGGTGGCGCTTGCATTGAGATCGGTGTCCCATGGGGTGTAGAGGCGGAAGCCACGCTTGCCGGGTTTTTTGGACGTGGTCAAAACCCCTGACTTGGCCAATTCCCGGGCGGGAAACTTGAAACATCCGTAGCCGTGTTTGGTCTCAGCGGCGATCCAGAACTCGTCCACGCCGTCGTCTGCGGTGTAGGGCCTGGTAACGCCCTCTGCGTCACGCCGCCACAAGGTGACAAACAGCCCCGCCTTGGTGGGCGTGACCTTCGCTGCACGGAACGCCACGTGGGTCTCCGTTCCGGACGCGCGGGTGATCGCAAAGCCGCAACCTGCATAGGCGCGGGCCTCCGGATTCGGATCGGGGAAGTACCCGGATATGCCATGGCCTGCCGGAAGCGGTGCATGGCCAAGGAGCTTGGCCAGCTCGGGCGGGAAGAGCGATGATGGGGGAGTCTGACTCGACAACTGAGGTTCCTGGTTCCCGGTTCCGCCCGATGGCTACACCCAAAGGTGCTCACCGGGGCAAGTTTCGAGGTGGTGTTAAATGAAAAACCCCCGGAAAGCCGGGGGTAAATCAGAGCCTCCTGCCAGAATCGAACTGGCGACCTTTTCATTACGAGTGAAACGCTCTACCAACTGAGCTAAGGAGGCACCGTGGCGTATTAGCGCCACAAGTGACTACTTTATAGGAGCGTATCGGCAGCGGTCAAAACGACGTGCCGATACGCCCCGAAGACTCCGGTTGCGCGGGGTCTAGCAGGTCAGTCCGTCGGCGGGAACCTTGCCGTCAATCAAGTACGATTCGACAGCATTGGAGATGCATTCATTGGAGCGGCCATAGGCGGTGTGGCCGTGTCCGTTGAAGGTCACCAGCGAAGCGGAATCGAGCTGTTCGGCCAACGCCTGGGCCCACTCGTAAGGAGTCGCCGGATCCCCGGTGGTGCCGATAACGACGATCGGTGCAGCGCCCGCTGCATTGATCACGCCGGGTTCCCCCTTCGGCGGGTACTTCCAGTCCTGGCACCCCACGGCGCCATAGGCCAGGTACTTGCCGATGGTCGGCGCCGCGGCGACCAACGCCTTTTCGTCGGCCCGCATCACGCCGATATCGGAGTTCATGGGGTAGTCCAGGCAGTTGATGGCAGTGAACGCGGCGCTGCTGTTCCCGGAGTAGTTGCCATCCGGTTCACGGCCGGCCGTGATGTCGGCGAAGAACTGGATGTCGTCAACGTTCCCGGCAATCACGTTGCGCAGTGCCTCGGTCAGCGCCGGCCACAGGGAATTGGAATAGAGCGGGACAATGAATCCATTGACAAAGTCGATGATCGGCACGGTCCGGCCGTCGGTGGCCACCATCGGGGTGCGCTCGACTCCGGCGAACAATTCGCGGAGCTGGGTCAACGCGGACTCGAGATCGCCGGTGAACGGACAATCAGGGGACTCGAGGCAATTCTGCATGTAGGCCCGGATTTCGTTTTCGAAACCGATGGCCTGACCCATGGTGATTTCTTCGTTGGTCAGCGATGGATCCAGCGCGCCGTCAAGCACCATGCGGCCGACGTTCTGCGGGAAGAGCTCTGCGTAGTGGGCCCCAAGGGCGGTGCCGTAGGAGTAACCAAGGTAGTTCAGTTGCTTGTCACCGAGCAGGGCGCGCATGACGTCCATGTCCCGCGCCGCGGAATCGGTGTCCACGAACCCAAGGGACGGACCGGTGCGTTTGGCGCACAGTGCCGCATACTGGGCGCTGGATTTGCGCATGAGGGCCAAACCCTCGTCGGTGCTGGTATCGAATTGCTCCTGGCGGCTGGCATCCTGTTCCGCCGGTGTCTCGCACTTGACGGGGGTCGAGGAGCCCACGCCTCGCGGGTCGAAACCGATGATGTCGAAGCTGCGCTGCAGATCCTGCCCGAACAAGGTGGGGATCGAATCCCTGACAATTTCAAGGCCCGAGCCGCCGGGCCCGCCGGGATTGACCAGCAGCGACCCCTGGGCGTTCTTTCCCGCGCGCTTGTTGAGGGCAAGGGTCATGGTTTCGCCTTGGGGATTGGCATAGTCCACGGGCACCTTGATTTTTGCGCACTCGAGGACTCCGCCGCAATTGGTCCATTCCAGCTTCTGGTTGTAGAACTTCTCAAGGCCGGCAGGGACCACGTCGGCAACGGGTGCCGCGGTCGACTGCGTGGCGGAAACCGATGGGCTTTGCACGCCCGCGGTGGGGTCCGCAGTGGTGGCTGGACCGCATGCCGTCAGCAGCAGGGCCACGGAGCCCAATGCTGCAATCACGGACACTGGGCGTCTGAAGGCTCTCATGCTGGCTCCTAGGGCTGGTGGGGCGGAATATTCGGTTATTTGGCGGGCCGCAGGGCGACCATCATGGCCTCGACGGCCAGAAGCGGTGCAACGTTTGCACCGATGCGGGTACGGGCCTCGGCGATGGCATCGATCTTGGCCACCGTCGCTTCGGGGCGCGACGCCGCGGCGTAGGACCGCAGGTCGTCGGCGAGGTAGTCGTTGACAAGTTCGGTGCCGGAGTTCAGCTGCAGCATCAAGACATCGCGGAAAAACGTGGTCAGGTCGATCAACGAGCGATCCAGCGCATCGTGCGTGGAGCGGCGGGCCCGGCGCTTGGCGTTTTCTTCCAAGGCCTTGAACTGGCTGCGCTGCTGGGGCGGAACCGGGGCGTCGGCGTCCAGCCCGAGCGCCGTGCGCAGCGCGGCGGCCTCGGCCTCGGCGCGTTCGGTTGCTGCGGCGGTGGCCTCGGCCGTGGAAAGGTCCACCAGCTCCGCGGCGGCCATCACCGCATCGGCGACCCCGCGAAGCCGCAACGGCATGCGCACGGTGCGGTCCCGGCGGCGGCGGGCGTCCTCGTCGCGGGCCAGGCGCCTGGCAATGCCGATGTGCGATTGGGCGATGCGGGCCGCAAAGTCGGCCTGGGCCTCCGAAAGCCCGTCGCGGCGGACCAACAGCTCGGCAACGGCGGCCCGGGTGGGCACCGAAAGCGACACCGAACGGCAGCGCGAACGGATCGTCACCAGCACGTCGGCGGGGGATGGGGCGCACAGGATCCAGATGGTGTGCGGGGGAGGCTCTTCGATGGACTTGAGCAGCACGTTGGTGGTGCGCTCGGTCATCCGGTCGGCGTCCTCGACGATGATCACGCGCCACGGGGCGGTGGAGGGCCGGTCCTGGGCCTTGGTGATCAGCTCGCGGACGTCGTCGATCTGGTAATTAACCTTCTCGGTGGAGATCAACGCGACATCCGGGTGGGTGCCGGCCAGTACCGTCACGCAGGCCTTGCACTGCCCGCAACCGCGGTTTGCCGCATCGGGGACCGTGCATTGCAGGGCGGCGGCAAAGGCCCGCGCGGCGTTCGAACGCCCGGAACCGGGAGGGCCCGTGAACAGCCAGGCGTGCGACGGGCTGCCCTCGGCCACGGCGCGGGAAAGCGCTGTGATGGTTTTCCCCTGGCCCGGCAGGTCGTCCCAGACACTCACGACAGGTACCCGGAAGCTTCCGGAAGGGCGGCGACGGCGTTGCTGATGGCGGCGGCCAACTCGTCGACGCTGTTTGTAGCATCGAGCACCACGTAGCGCTGCGGGTCGCGGCCGGCAAAGTGGAGGAACGCCTCGCGAATGCGGGCATGGAATTCGTCGGGTTCCGATTCCAGCCGGTCCTCGGCCACGGGCGCCCCGTCGACTCCGGTGGTGCGGCGGGAACGGCCCGCTGCCGGGGCGACGTCCAGCAGCACGGTCAGGTCGGGGCCCAGCCCGCCGGTGGCGAATTCGTTGATGGAACGCACGGCGTCCTCGCCCAGGGCGCGGCCGATGCCTTGGTACGCCAGGGAAGAGTCGATGAACCTGTCGCAGACCACCATGGTGCCGGCGGCCAGCGCCGGGCGGATCACCTGTTCGACGTGGGCGGCGCGTGCCGCCGCATACATCAGAGCCTCGGTGCGCGCATCGACGGTGCCCTGCCCGTGGTCCAGCACCAGGGAACGGAGCTTTTCGCCGATCTGGGTGCCCCCGGGTTCGCGGGTTTGCAGGACGTTGTGGCCGTTTTTGCGCAACTCGGCGCTCAGCAGGGCCGCCTGCGTCGATTTCCCGGCGCCGTCCCCGCCTTCGAAGACGATGAAGCGGCCTGCTGATCTAGGATTCTGCTGCGTCGAACTCACCGTCCTAGCCTATCCCTATTGGGGTGCGACGGTGAGTCGTCCGGGCGGGCAGTTGGGCTGTTGGTTCCCAAGTCCGCGGGGCCGGACGGGGACCGTCGCGGGGGTTGTCACAGCGCGGCGGCGTTTCGTCATCGAGCTGGGGGCGCGGGCCCGGCCCGGAGTAACCTGAAAAACATGACTGCCAGCAACAAGAATTCCTGGGCACCGGACACCATTGTGGTGGCAGCCGGGCGCCCGCCGCACGAAACCGACCAGCCGGTGAACCCGCCCATCGTGCTTTCCTCGACGTTCTACTCACTGGGGGAATCCGGTGCGGGGGAGAAGGTCTACGGACGGTTCACCAACCCGACGTGGGACCCGCTGGAAGCGACGATCGCGCAGCTCGAAGACAGCTACCTGCCGGCCCTGGCCTACGCCTCGGGCATGGCCGCGGTCGCCGCGGGCCTCTCGCTGCTTCCGGCCGGAGGCACGATCGTGATTCCGCGCCACGCCTACAACGGGTCGCTGGGCCTGGTGGCCGAACTCGAGAAGACCCTGGGGCTGACCGTGCGCCGCGTGGAACTCGAGGACACAGAGGCAACCCTCGCCGCGTTCGACGGGGCAGACATGGCCTGGCTTGAATCGCCGACCAACCCCATGCTGGAGGTCGCCGACCTTCCGGAGCTGCTGAAGGCGGCGCGTGCCATGGGCGTGCTCACCATCGTGGACAACACGTTCTCCACACCGCTTCTGCAGCGCCCCCTGAAGCTCGGCGCGGACGTGGTGGTGCATTCGGCCACCAAGTACATGGGAGGGCATTCGGATGTGGTGCTCGGCGCCGTGGTGACCCGCAACCCGGAACTGCACGCCAGGTTGCACGCCATGCGCACCTTGCACGGCGCCATCCCCGGTCCGTTCGAGGCCTGGCTGACGTTGCGCGGTATCCGGACCATGTCCTTGCGCCTGGAAAAGGCGGAGGCCAACGCCCAGGACCTTGCCGCCCGGCTCAGCGGGCACCCGGCGATCTCCCGGGTCCGCTACCCGGGCCTGCCCGGGGACCCGGGGCACGCCCGCGCCGCGGCGCAGATGGACGGATTCGGTTCCATCCTGTGCATCGAGGTGGAAGCCGGTGCCGCCGCGGCCGATGCGATGCTGGCGAAGCTGCGCCTGTGGACCCCGGCCACGAGCCTGGGCGGGGTCGAGTCCCTGGCCGAGCGCCGCCGCCGCCATGCCGGCGAGCCGGAGTCGGTGCCGGAAAACCTGGTGCGGCTGAGCGTCGGAATCGAAAACGTCGAGGACCTCTACCGGGACCTGGATGAGGCACTTGGGCGTTCCTGAATCCGGCATGAGGACTCGGCGGGCAAAATTGCGGCACTCACGTGGCGGATGCGGCTAAGCTGAAACCATGTCTTTTGCCTTAGCGTTTGAGTTCTACCTGATGAAAGCGCTCAGCATCGTCGCGGCCGTCATTGCGATCATGGCCCTGGTCGATGCCGTGCGCCGCCCCGCCGCGAACTTCGTGCGCGAGGGCAAGCGGACCAAGCCGTTCTGGATGGCGATGACCGGCGCCGCGGTGTTGGTCTGCGGCCTGACGGCGCTTTCAGCAAACGGCGGTGGCGGCGTCTTCCAGCTCATTGGCGCCTGTATTGCCTGCGTGTACATGGCGGATGTGAAGCCCGCCGTGTCGGGCAAGGGCGGTTACTACCCGTACTAGACGGGCAGGTTGCCCACAAGGCGCAAAGTTTCGATCGCGGCGGCGGCATCCTGGTTTTCCGGGTGTTGCTGCCGCGGTTTTTTGCGTTTCCGGGTGGCTGAATTGGCTGCCGGCCGGACTCAGGCGACGTGGGCGAGTTCGCCGGTGCGCGGGGCCACGGCTTCCCAGCGGACGGTCATTTCGCCCAGGCGCCAGCGTGCGGCCGAATCGCAGATGGGCCAGCCGGTTGCGCGCAGCGAGCGGCACATTGCCACGAAACGCTGCTTGTTGCCGAACGATGCCAGCGGAGCCGCGGCCAGCCAGGCCGCATCCGCAGCCCGCAGGAAATCATGGATCCGCTCGCCCTCGATGTTGCGGTGGATCAGCGCCTTCGGCAGCCGTTCCGCGACATCGGAGGGAAGCGTGAAGGCCCCGAAACGCAGGGAAATGCTCAGGGATTGCGGTCCGTCCCGGGTGACGGCGACCCAGGAACTGCGCCGGCCGATTTCGTCGCAGGTGCCCTCGATGAGCACCCCATTCTCGGTGAGCCTGGAAGTCATGGTGTCCCAGATGCCGGCAACGTCGGCCTCGTCGTATTGGCGCAGGACGTTGAAGGCACGGATGACGGTGACGGGGGAAGAAACGGGGATTTCAAAGCCGCCCAGGCGGAATTCAAGGCCATCGAGGTCAAGGGCGGTGCCGCGGGCCACGCGTTCGGGTTCGATTTCGATGCCGAACACCCTGGCCCGCGGGGAAACTGCGCGCACCCGTTCAAAGAACTCGACCGCGGTGGCGGGCGATGCGCCGTATCCGAGGTCGACGGCAATGGGCGGGGCGCCGGTGACACCCGGGCGCAGGCGCCAGCCCTGGGGGCCCGTCATCCAGCGGTCAACGCGGCGCATGCGGTTGGGGTTTGTGGTGCCACGGGTGGCATGGCCCAAGGGGCGACCGGTTCGCGACCGTCCGCCGAGCCGAGTCGCTTTCTGAACCATTGATTTAATCCTAAAGTGTCCGACACCGCGACGCCTAGGAGTCACGAAACAAAGTAAGGCACTTCACCCTCGATAGAATGGGGCCATGACTTACACCCTGATCCTGCTTCGCCACGGGCAAAGCGAGTGGAACGAAAAGAACCTGTTCACCGGTTGGTACGACGTCACGCTCACCGAGCAGGGCCGTGCCGAAGCCACCCGCGGCGGCGAGCTGCTCACCGAGGCCGGCCTGGCCCCGTCGGTGCTGCACACCTCGCTGCTGAAGCGCGCCATCATCACCGCCAACCTGGCACTTGAGTCCGCGGACCTGAACTGGATCCCGGTCAAGCGCAGCTGGCGCCTGAACGAACGCCACTACGGCGCCCTGCAGGGCAAGGACAAGGCGCAGACCTTGGCCGAATACGGCGAGGAGCAGTTCATGGAGTGGCGCCGCAGCTACGACACCCCGCCGCCGCCACTGGCAGACGACTCGGAGTTCAGCCAGATCAACGATCCGCGCTACGCGGACCTGGGTGACGACGCCCCGCGCACTGAATGCCTCAAGGACGTCCTCGATCGCATGCTTCCGTACTGGGAAGACGAGATCAAGCCTGACCTGGCTTCGGGCAAGACCGTTCTGGTCACCGCGCACGGCAACTCGCTGCGCGCATTGGTCAAGCACCTGGACGGCATCAGCGACGAGGACATCGCCGGGTTGAACATCCCGACCGGCATCCCGCTGGTGTACGAACTGAACGATGACTTCACCCCGGTCACCCCGGGCGGCAAGTACCTTGACGCTGCCGCTGCCGCGGACGCCATCAAGGCCGTTGCAAACCAGGGCCGCCACTAAGGCTCTGGTTCGCCCCCGCCGCTGCGGGGTGCCAAGGGCTTGCTCCCTTTCCCGTAAGGGAGGGCGGCGGGCCCTTCGGTATTTAAGCATTCGGTAATTACAAGGAGCTGGCGCGGCACATGGAATATTTTTATTACAGGTGCAAGGGTGGGTTCATGCCGGAGAACCGCCCCCACCCAAGGAGAACCCGATGCGCCCCCTGAAGTTGCTTGCCTCGGGGGCCGGGGAAAACCCCATTCTTCCCAACGGATGGGAAATCGCCGCGACAATTCTTGGCTTCACTGTTCGTCGTTGCGCTCGTGGCGGCCCTGCTGATGCTCATCGTCAGGCTGGCACGCGGCTCCAAGGTGCGAACGGCCACCGGCAACGACAAGGCGCAACTGCAGGATGAGATCGCCCGGCGCACCGAATCCATCGAACACCGTCTGGGCAACATCGAGCGCACCCTTCAGGAGGTGGCCGAGTAATGCTTTCGACTTGGTACCTCGTGATGTTTTTGGTTTTCCTTGCCGTTGTCGGGCTGATTGCCGGCGCCGTCCTGCTCATCAAGGGACTCCGAAGCCGACCTCAAATCGCCGGCGAGGCCCTGCACCGGGACCGCGAGCATCTGGCGCGGCTCGAGGCCATCGACCAGCGCCTGGAGCGCCTCGAAAAAACACTGCACGACCTGCCATCCTGACCATGCCAGAGAAGCAACCCGCGGTTCCGCTGGCGGTGCGCCTTGCCGCGCTTGGCAGCGAACCGCGGTTGAGGATCCTGGCTGAACTCTCTGCAGGTCCGCTGCACGTATCGGAATTGGCCAGGCGTGTGTGGATGAGCCGGCAATTGCTGTATTTGCATCTGGCAAAGCTGGAGCAGGCAGGGTTCGTATCGGGTGTCGCGGACGTGGCGGACGACGGAAAAGCGCTGAAGCTCTTCGAGCTGAACGAGTTCGAGCTGAACGAGTTCGAGCTGAACGTCGACATCGCCCGGATAGTCGGCGAATACCCGCAAACCCCGTAGCCGGGATGCCGTCGCGAGATACCCCGAACGCCGGAGCGGCAGCGGCAGGTTGACTGCAATCGGACATAATTTGTTAATGCGAAGAGATAATTTTGAGCGCAAGCGGGTGCACGCACTGGTTGATGCGGTACTGTGCTGTCTCGACGTACCCCTGAATCATGTAAGGATCGCAATTCGTGGCAACTGACTATGATGAAGTTCGTCCGGACGTAGCCGAGGCCCGCAAGGCCTCGCTCGACGCGGTTAAGTCCGCCAACGCTCCGGATGCCCGCAGCGTAACGCTGGATCTGGACGAAGCCGACACCTCCGACGGTGTTGAACTGCCGGGTGCCGACCTGTCCAACGAGGAACTGACGGTCACCGTCGTTCCGCAAAAGGAAGACGAATTCCTCTGCGGCTCGTGCTTCCTGATTCGCCACCGCTCGCAGCTTGCTCGCGAAACCAACGGCGTTGGCTACTGCCTCGAGTGCGAGGGCTAAGAACGGGCCTTCGCGCCCGCCGGCAAACAAATACCGCTGGCCTTGCAATGGCCGGGGCAAAGCCCGAGCGCAAGCAAGACCAGCGGGTTGCTGTCTTAAGCGGCCAACCGGATGACTAGAATGCTTCGCTCACCGGCTCCCATTCGCCGGTGACGAGGTAGGAAACCTTGCGGGCAACCGATACGCCGTGGTCGCCGAAGCGTTCCAGGTAGCGGCTGGTCAGCGTGACATCGGCGGTCGTCGGGGCGGACTGGTCCCAATCGGCGGAGGCCACGACCTTGAAGATCGATGCGTGCAGCTTGTTGATCTTGGCGTTGAGCTCAATGATTTCGCGGGCAATGGCCAGATCGCGGGTGTCCAACAGCATTCCCAGCTTCTGCGCAATGGCGATGTCGAGCTCAGCCATTTCGGCGAAGATGGGTGCCACGGACGCAGGCACGACCTGCTGCGGGAAACGCAGTCGGGCCAGCTGGGCCACGTGTCGGGCCAGGTCGCCCATGCGTTCAAGGGAAGCGCTCATGCGCAGGGAGCCCACGATCATGCGCAGGTCGGATGCGACCGGGCCCTGAAGGGCCAGGACGTCGATGGCACGTTCGTCGAGTTGGGTCTGCAGAAAATCGATCTTCGCGTCCTCGGCGATGACTTCCTGGGCCAATTCGATGTCCGCATTGCGGAAGGACTCGAAGGCCCGTTCCATGGCCGAGGCCACTAGCTGCGACATCTGAATGAGCTCTTCACCGATTTGCTGCAAATCGGCCTGGAAAACCTTACGCACGCGGGCGTCCTTTCGTGATGGTGGCACCGCGTCCGGCACGGACGACGGAACTGTTCATGTCCATTCTTACAGCACCAGGTGAACCGATCGGGGGTTCAAGGTGAACGTTTAGTGAATGACTTTGGCAAATGCGGGATTCTGCCCGATCCGGTGCCTGTGCGCCAGATAGGCTAGAGGGCGTGAACGATGTCTTGCTTTCCGTGATTGCGGGCCTGGTCGGTTTGGCCCTGGGTGTTGTGGGCATCATGGCGTACCGTGGCTCGGTCCGGAGCCGGCGTGGCCTACCCACCGTGGGGGAACCAACCCTGCCCGAGGGTTCCGCTGCCGTGCTCTCGGTCATCGGGCGCGCCTTTGTCATCCTCGACGAGGTCGACGGGGTGGTGCGGGCAAACCCAGCGTCCTATGCCTACGGGCTGGTGCGCGGGCACACCCTGATCCATGAGGAATTGCGGTTGCTGGCACGCAAGGTACGCGCCGACGGCGTCATCGCCGAGCGGGAATTCGAACTGCCCCGGGGAACCATGGGTTCCTCGAGCCTGATCGTTCATGTGCGCGTCGCGCCGCTGGGGGATGAATACATCCTCCTGCTGGCCGACGACCGCACCGAAATCACACGCACCGAGGCAGTCCGCAACGACTTCGTGGCCAACGTGTCCCACGAGCTCAAGACGCCGGTGGGTGCCATTTCCCTGCTGGCCGAGGCCATCGACGGGGCGGCCGACGACCAAGTGGCGGTCCGCCGCTTCACTGCCAGGTTGCACAAGGAATCGGCACGGCTCGCGGCACTGGTCCAGGACATCATCGAACTCTCCAGGCTGCAGGGCACCAACGTGATGCTGCAGGGTGAAATCGTCGACATCAACGAGGTGCTGGCCGAGGCGGTTGACCGCAACAAGCTCCCGGCCGAGGAAAAGCGCATCAAGATCCTGGTGGGAGGAACCGTCGACCAGCCGGTCTTCGGTGATCGCGACCTGCTGATGACGGCCCTGCGCAACCTGATAGACAACGCGATCCGCTATTCGCCGGCAGACACCACCGTCGGGGTGGGACTGCGCCATCGCGACGGCCTGATCCAGATCTCGGTCACCGACCAGGGTCCCGGCATTTCCGCCGATGAACAGGAACGCATCTTTGAGCGGTTCTACCGCGTCGATGCGGCCCGGTCGAGGCAAACAGGGGGAACCGGGCTTGGATTGAGCATCGTCAAGCACGTGGTGGCCAACCACGGTGGAGAAATCACCGTGTGGTCCCAGCCTGGTCAAGGGTCGACCTTCACAGTTCGCTTGCCAATTTTGGACGAAACACCAGACCAAGACGCGGTAGCCCCCGCAGAGAAAAGCCCCAAACACAACACGGCCCATGCGCGCAACGCGCGGCCGGAAGGAGGACGGGGATGACCCGTATTTTGTTAGTCGAGGACGAGGAATCGCTCTCCGACCCGCTGTCTTACCTGCTGGAGAAGGAAGGCTTCGAGGTCCAGGTCGCTGAGGACGGGCTCAGCGCCGTCACAGAATTCGAGCGCCACGGGGCAGACCTGGTGTTGCTGGACCTGATGCTGCCGGGGCAACCCGGAACCGAGGTATTCAGGCAGATCCGGTCCACCTCTCAAGTGCCCGTCATCATGCTCACCGCCAAGGATTCGGAAATCGACAAGGTTGTCGGGCTGGAACTTGGTGCCGATGACTATGTCACGAAGCCCTATTCCTCGCGTGAACTTGTCGCCCGCATCCGTGCGGTGCTGCGCAGGCAGGGCGAGAGCGAAGAACTGGTCAGCAACATCGTCGCCGCGGGCCCGGTGCGCATGGATGTCGAACGGCACGTGGTTTCGGTGCGGAGTACCCCGGTCTCCATGCCGCTGAAGGAATTCGAGCTGCTGGAGTTGCTGCTTCGCAACACCGGCCGCGTGCTCACCCGCGGCCAGCTCATCGACCGGGTGTGGGGTTCGGACTACGTGGGGGACACCAAGACCCTCGACGTGCACGTCAAGCGCCTGCGTTCAAAAATCGAACCGGATCCGGCGGCCCCCGTCCACTTGGTGACGGTGCGCGGACTCGGCTACAAGTTCGAGGCCTAGACACCCGGTGCAGAGACCGGGATAAATTCCATAAATGGTGCGTCGGCCCCGGGGATACGGTTCCCCGGGGCCGACGCGTGGGTTGCGTCCACCGGCCGCGGGCAACAAAAAAACCGGGGCGTGGTCCGATCTTGTGTAGATCGGACCACGCCCCGGTTTGGTGGCTGTTGAATTACCGCGTGGCGGACAACGAGGTGCCTAGTGGTTTTCTTCAGACTTCGGCGACGGGGTCAGGTGCGACAGCTCGCTCTCGCTGAAGCCGCCCGGAACGTAGGGGCGGTATTCCTCGAGGACGCCGTTGACAACCGGGATGCCGACTTCGTCCGAGGAACCGCCGACGCTGAGCGTCGCCGTGGCCTGCAAGCCCGGCATTACGCCGGTGGCGGGCAGGATCGTCTTGTTGGCGTCCTTTTCGAGCTCGACTACCGACTTCGCCGGAACCTTGATGCTGACCGAACCGGTCGAAAGCTTCAAGTCCAGGGTCTGCGCGGTAGCGGTGTTGTTGAGGACGGAGCCAATCAGGCGGGCCTCATCATTTGCGCTCTTGGCGACAAGCATCATATTGCGCACTTCGAGATCAGCAATGTTCAGAACGATGCCATCGGAAGCAGCGTACTGCAAGGTCGTCGCTTGTTGGTTGATGGCGCTACAGCTGGTAAGGCCAAGGGCCAACATGGCCAGGGCAGCTGCCGCAACGGCGCGGCGTCCACGGTTTTTCTGTGCGGTCATCACGGCACAAACTCCTCAATCAGTTTCGAGTTCGGGTGAGCTAGCGGGCACACAGGATGCACCCGAGGGAGCCACTCTCCCCCCTAGCCTAATCGCTTTTTGCCCGAATGCATGATTTGGCCCCCGCGATAAGCGTCATCAAGGTGCTGATCATGGCTGGAATCGACCCCGAATCCGGCTATTTGCATAGCACTAGTTTCGCCGCTTGGGAAGAGCTAAATCCGCGCCATTACAAGGGAGTAGGGGAGTCGGTCGAACCATTTTCCGCAATTCCCGTGATAAACTAGTAAGTGGGAAAGGGGTTTATCCACATGGTTTTTGAGGTTGGCGAGACAGTTGTCTACCCGCACCACGGTGCAGCAATGATCGAAGAGATCAAGATGCGCACCATCAAGGGCGAAGAGAAGATGTATCTCAAGCTTAAGGTTGCCCAAGGCGATCTGACTATCGAGGTTCCGGCAGAAAATGTCGACCTTGTTGGTGTGCGCGATGTAGTTGGCCAAGAAGGTTTGGATCACGTCTTTGACGTGTTGCGAGCCGAGTTTACGGAGGAACCCACTAACTGGTCCCGCCGTTACAAGGCGAACCTGGAGAAGCTTGCTTCAGGTGACGTCATCAAGGTTGCAGAGGTCGTGCGTGACCTTTGGCGCCGAGATCATGACCGTGGCCTTTCCGCCGGCGAGAAGCGCATGTTGGCAAAGGCCCGCCAGATCCTGATCAGCGAACTTGCGCTGGCCAAGAAACTTGACGAAGACAAAGCCGAAAGCGTGCTTGACGAGGTTCTTGCCTCGTAGCATCCACGAAATTTGTAATGCTTGATCCCGATGGGGGGCCGAAACATCGAATGATGCTTCGGACCCCCATCGGCGTCTTAGGCAACCTGGCGCATCCCTCCCGGACGAGCCAGACAACACCGATAGTCTGGTGTGGTGAGTGGAGAAAACCCGAAAAGCGCCAAGCCGACCAAACGCACGGCCGTCATCGTCGTGGCCGCAGGTTCCGGAACCCGGCTCGGTTACGGCATGCCCAAGGCGCTGGTTCCCCTGAACAACCGGACGTTGCTGGAACATGCGCTTGACCGGATTGCCCTGGCAACTTGCCCCGACGAAGTCGTCGTCGTCCTGCCGGCGGGGGACAGCGAGCTCTCGGCGCTCTGTGCCAGTCACGAGTTGAACCCCCGGACAATTGCCGGGGGAGGCACCCGTAACGACTCGGTGCGCGCAGGCCTGTCCGCGCTCGGCCCCGGTGTCGAACAGGTGCTGATCCACGACTCCGCGCGGTGCCTGACCCCTCCGGAGGTTTTCGACTCAGTCGCGGGAGCACTTGCCGGTGGGGCAACGGCCGTGATTCCGGTGCTGCCGGTGGTGGACACCATCAAGACCGTCGCCCTGACCCCGGGGGCCGAACAGCCGCATGTGACGGGCACCCCCGCCCGGGAATTCCTGCGAGCGGTGCAAACCCCGCAGGGCTTCCACGCGGCGACACTGATCGCGGCACATGCCCAGGCCGACGGCTGGGACAAGGCCCGGGCCGAGGAAATCACCGATGACGCGATGCTCATGGAAAGGCTCGGGGAACGCGTGGACACGGTCCCCGGTTCACCGGAGGCCCTGAAAATCACAACACCCATGGACTTGCTCCTGGCGCAGTCGTTGCTGGGCGCGGGCACAACGGAAGGCCGCACCATGAACCAGTCCGACGAACAATCGATGCAGGCGGCCGCCCCCATGCTCATTCCGCGCACCGGCATCGGCATCGACGTCCACGCAATCGCCGACGCCTCCGAGCCACGGGACATGTGGCTGGCCGGGCTGCACTTCCCGGGCGTCCAGGGACTCTCCGGGCATTCCGACGGGGATGCGGTGGCTCACGCCGCCTGTGACGCCCTCTTTTCCGCCGCCGGGATCGGGGACCTGGGCACCCACTTCGGAACCGACCGCCCCGAATACGAGGGCGCCTCGGGAACCACCTTGCTGGCCGAGGCCGCACGGCTGGTGCGCGAGGCCGGATTCGAGGTCGGCAACGTGGCCGTCCAGTTCGTGGGCCGTCGACCCAAGTTCGCGGCCCGCCGCCTTGAAGCGGACGCGGTGCTCAGCGAAGCGGCCGGGGCACCCGTCACCGTCACCGCCACAACCTCCGACGGGCTGGGCTACGAGGGCGCGGGGGACGGGCTGACCGCCTACGCCACCGCGTTGGTGTATTCGGTCAAACGCTGAGCGCCGCAGCAGGTCCGCCCGTGAATCCACGCGGCCTCGGATAACCTTGGGTTGTGAGCATCCGTTTTTATGACACCAAGCAGGCAATCACCCGGGACTTCGTGCCCCTGATCGAGGGCAAGGTCGGGCTGTACTACTGCGGTGCCACGGTGCAGGGCATGCCGCACGTGGGCCACGTGCGCAGCGCCATCGCCTTCGACATCCTCACCCGCTGGCTGGAAAACCGCGGCTACGAGGTCACCGTGGTGCGCAATGTGACGGATATTGACGACAAGATCCTGGAGAAGTCCGCCGCCTCCTTCGGCGAGGACTTCGAGGAGGACGAGGACTACTTCGCCAACGAAGCCTGGTTTGCCCTGGCCTACCGCTTCGAGCAGGAGTTCGCCTCCGCCTACGACACCTTGGGCGTGCGCAGGCCAACCTACGAGCCGCGCGCCACCGGCCACATCACCGAGATGCACCAGCTGATCAATACGCTGATCGAGCGCGGCCACGCCTACCCGGCGCTTGACGGCTCCGGCGACGTGTACTTCGACGTCCGCTCCTTCCCGGCCTACGGCTCGCTGACGCACCAGAACGTCGATGACATGCAGGGCGCACCGGACGCCGATCCGCGCGGCAAGCGCGATCCGCGCGACTTCGCTCTCTGGAAGGGCCACAAGGACACCGACCCGGAAACCGCATCCTGGCCGAGCCCCTGGGGCGCCGGCCGCCCGGGCTGGCACCTGGAATGCTCCGCCATGGTCACCAAGTACCTCGGCACCGCCTTCGACATCCACGGCGGCGGCCTTGACCTGCGCTTCCCGCACCACGAGAACGAGATGGCCCAGTCGATGGCCGCCGGCCACGACTTCGCCAACTTCTGGATGCACAACGGCATGGTCACCTACCAGGGCGAGAAGATGTCCAAGTCCATCGGCAACACCATTTCGCCCGCCGAAATGCTGGAACTGGCCACCCCCCGAGTGGTCCGCTACTTCCTGGGCCAGGCGCACTACCGTTCGCAGCTGGACTACCGTCCGGAGTCGCTGGCGGAGGCCGGAGCCGCGGTGGAGCGCATCGACGGGTTCGTTGCCAACGCGCTGGCCCGCATCCACGGTGTCGGACCGAACGATGACTTCTCCATCGACATGCACCACTTCGAGGTCACCGAGGCCTTCGAATCGGCGATGAACGACGACCTCAACGTGCCCCAGGCCCTGGCCGCGCTGCATGAAACGGTGCGCCGCGGCAACACCGCGCTTGCCGCGGGCGACCTGGAAACCGCCGACGAGGCAATGCAACAGGTCATGGCGATGACCTACGCGCTCGGCCTGGATGACACCATCGAACAGGGCGGTGCGGCGAACGCTGCACAGGGCGCTGCACTCGACGTTTTGGTTGCCGCGCAGCTCGCGGACCGGGCTGCCGCCCGCGCGGCCAAGGACTGGGCCCGCTCGGATGCCATCCGCGACACCCTGGCCGCCGCCGGAATCGTCGTGGAGGATTCCGCGGACGGGGCCCGCTGGAGCCTGAAAGCGTAAGTTGCCCCACAAAGCGCATTATTTTTGCGCAACGTGTCGCTAAAATAGGTAGGCGGCGAGTGAAATCGCCGTGCAATCCGCCCCGACCCAAGGAATACACCATCATGTCTGCTGCACAGAAGCGCTCCGGCGCCGTACGCAAGAGCAAGAAGGGCCCCTCCGTCGGAACCGGCGGATACGGCCGCAAGGCCCTCGAAGGCAAGGGCCCGACGCCCAAGGCCGAGGACCGCCCGTACCACAAGGCTTTCAAGAACAAGGAGCTCGCAGAGCGCTCCGCCGCCAAGCGCGGCAACACCACCAAGGGCGGCTCCGCCCCGCGTGGCCGCAGCACCAGCCGCAGCAAGGGCAGCGAAGAACTGGTCACCGGCCGCAACTCGGTCGTCGAGTCGCTGCGCGCAGGCATCCCGGCCAAGGCCCTGTACCTTGCCATCCGCATTGAGATGGACGAGCGCGTCCGCGAGTCGCTGAAGATCGCCGCCGAGCGCGGCATCCCCGTGCTGGAAACCGGCAAGGCCGAGCTTGACCGCATGACCGACGAGGCCATCCACCAGGGCCTGGTCCTGCAGATCCCGCCGTACGACTACAAGGATGCGCTGGAGACCGTCAAGTCGACGATCGCCAAGTACAACAAGGGCCACATCAAGAACGCCCCGTTGTTCGTTGCACTCGACGGCATCACCGATCCGCGCAACCTCGGTGCCATCATCCGTTCGGCCTCGGCCTTCAACGCCCACAGCGTGATCGTTCCCGAGCGCCGCTCCGTAGGCCTGACCGCCTCGGCCTGGAAGACCAGCGCCGGCGCCGCGGTTCGCGTTCCCGTGACCCGCGCCCCGAACCTGAACTCCACGCTCAAGGGCATGAAGGAAGCCGGCGTCTTCGTGATCGGCCTGGACGGCGACGGCGACGTTTCGCTTCCCGACCTCGGCCTGGCCACCGAGCCGCTGTGCATCGTCGTTGGTTCCGAGGGCAAGGGTCTGTCCCGCTTGGTCCGCGAAAACTGCGATTCGATCGTGTCGATCCCGATCAACTCCGGCATGGAGTCGTTGAACGCTTCTATGGCCGTGGGCATCACCCTCTACGAGGTTTCGCGCAAGCGCAGCGCCTAAGTACCTTTGGCTTCCCTGCGCCGAACCGCGCAGGGCGGCATTTCATAAACGACGGTGGTTCCCGGATTCGACAAGGATCCGGGAACCACCGTCGTTTAACGGCTATTCCCAGGCCGGTTGATTCTCGGTAGCGTGGGTAGAGAGCCGGATGAATGCTTGAGCAGTTCAAGTGCGCACAACCGACGCACCAATGATTTGGTCGGTGGCGCCTGTGAGGGAACGGGGATGTCGCCATGGGGCAGCCGCAGATCGAATCCGACGACTATGCACCGCACCGACTCGATGAATCGTTGGGTGCGCCGTTGCATGTGCAGATTCCCGTGCTTGAAGCCGTTGACCGAGGCGAATACAGGGCACCGCATGCGGTGCTCGGGCCGCACTTGAACATGGTCGGGCACGTCGGGGTGCGGACCCTGCAGCGCGGTGTCATCGGCGTGAATGTTCTCAGCGGCGCAGGGACATTCCCCATGCGCCGGGAGCTGGGGGACATCTGGGACGCGCTGCTCGAATCCAAGGAGATCGGGCGTGTCCCCGATTACCGGATCCAGCGGATCGAGAAGGACGGGTCGACGGTGACCCTCGACGATCCATATAGGCATGCGCCACGGCTGGGGGAACTGGAGCTGTATCGGTTGCGGACAGGCGGCCAGGAAGTGCAGCGGCATTTGCTCGGTGCACACTTGCAGCACTACACATCTCCCATGGGCGAGGTTGAAGGCACGGGATTCGTGGTTCACTGCGAGGACGTGACGGCAGTCAGGGTTTGCGGGGACTTCAATATCTGGAATGGGTCGACCCACGCCATGCGGCGACTCGGAAACAGCTGGATTTGGGAGATCTTCATTCCCGGGGTCGGTCTTGGCACGAAGTACCGGTTCGAATACCTCGAGCCGACCGGTACATGGGTTGAGTATGCCGATCCGCTCGGGCACTACTCCACCGAAGATCCCGACACCATCTGTCTGGTGCAGGCCGAAGGGTTTGAGGGCGAGGAATGAGCGTCCAGGATTAGCGGAGGCGAACGCGCAGGAAATTGTGGGACAGTTCACAGAAACTGGATTGTGCCCGATTTCCGTCTTTTTCGGGTGTTCCGGGGCCGTTGCCCCCGTCTTTGCGGGGTTTCCGGGTTCCGACCGGCGGGGAGGGGCCCGGTTGGACTTCCGGGGCCGGGGCGCGTAGAGTTGTTTCTCGCGCCGGACACCGCAGCGTAGCCCGAAAGGGAAACGGGCGGGGGTTGGCGAGAAGGATTTTGGAAGAACACCGGATGTCGAATTGACTCCGGGTTGCTTCCGGACTAAGGTAGTGAAGTTGCTCCAGAGCGAAGCGCCGGCGGTTGGTAAGCCCGGGTCGTGGAGGTTGGAAGCGTCTGTTGTTTGAGAACTCAATAGTGTGCCAAGTTTGTTGATACCAATTTATTTATTTTATTGGTGAATGGTTTCAGGGTCCGCACCCCCGTGCGGGGACCTGGGGCAATTTGCCGGGATTTTTTTTACTTGGTGCAACCCGGCCGACTTTTTCCAGTCGGCGTGATGGTTGTGTCTGTATTTTTTTACGGAGAGTTTGATCCTGGCTCAGGATGAACGCTGGCGGCGTGCTTAACACATGCAAGTCGAACGATGACCCCCAGCTTGCTGGGGTGATTAGTGGCGAACGGGTGAGTAACACGTGAGTAACCTGCCCCTGACTCTGGGATAAGCCCGGGAAACTGGGTCTAATACTGGATATGCACCGTGGACCGCATGGTCCTTGGTGGAAAGATTTTTTGGTCAGGGATGGACTCGCGGCCTATCAGCTTGTTGGTGAGGTAATGGCTCACCAAGGCGACGACGGGTAGCCGGCCTGAGAGGGTGACCGGCCACACTGGGACTGAGACACGGCCCAGACTCCTACGGGAGGCAGCAGTGGGGAATATTGCACAATGGGCGAAAGCCTGATGCAGCGACGCCGCGTGAGGGATGACGGCCTTCGGGTTGTAAACCTCTTTCAGTAGGGAAGAAGCGAAAGTGACGGTACCTGCAGAAGAAGCGCCGGCTAACTACGTGCCAGCAGCCGCGGTAATACGTAGGGCGCAAGCGTTATCCGGAATTATTGGGCGTAAAGAGCTCGTAGGCGGTTTGTCGCGTCTGCCGTGAAAGTCCGAGGCTCAACCTCGGATCTGCGGTGGGTACGGGCAGACTAGAGTGATGTAGGGGAGACTGGAATTCCTGGTGTAGCGGTGAAATGCGCAGATATCAGGAGGAACACCGATGGCGAAGGCAGGTCTCTGGGCATTAACTGACGCTGAGGAGCGAAAGCATGGGGAGCGAACAGGATTAGATACCCTGGTAGTCCATGCCGTAAACGTTGGGCACTAGGTGTGGGGGACATTCCACGTTTTCCGCGCCGTAGCTAACGCATTAAGTGCCCCGCCTGGGGAGTACGGCCGCAAGGCTAAAACTCAAAGGAATTGACGGGGGCCCGCACAAGCGGCGGAGCATGCGGATTAATTCGATGCAACGCGAAGAACCTTACCAAGGCTTGACATGTGCCAGACCGCCGTGGAAACACGGTTTCCCCTTTGGGGCTGGTTCACAGGTGGTGCATGGTTGTCGTCAGCTCGTGTCGTGAGATGTTGGGTTAAGTCCCGCAACGAGCGCAACCCTCGTTCTATGTTGCCAGCGCGTCAAGGCGGGGACTCATAGGAGACTGCCGGGGTCAACTCGGAGGAAGGTGGGGACGACGTCAAATCATCATGCCCCTTATGTCTTGGGCTTCACGCATGCTACAATGGCCGGTACAATGGGTTGCGATACTGTGAGGTGGAGCTAATCCCAAAAAGCCGGTCTCAGTTCGGATTGGGGTCTGCAACTCGACCCCATGAAGTCGGAGTCGCTAGTAATCGCAGATCAGCAACGCTGCGGTGAATACGTTCCCGGGCCTTGTACACACCGCCCGTCAAGTCACGAAAGTTGGTAACACCCGAAGCCGGTGGCCTAACCCCTTGTGGGAGGGAGCCGTCGAAGGTGGGACCGGCGATTGGGACTAAGTCGTAACAAGGTAGCCGTACCGGAAGGTGCGGCTGGATCACCTCCTTTCTAAGGAGCAACTAACACCAAGCGACCACGCCAAAGTGCGGGGAACCGTGGGTGTTCAGTGCTGCTCGCATCCACCACTTGTGTTGGTGGGCGAGTGCTCAAGGGTGGAATATCAACAAGCAACGGCCGTCCGGTTTCGGGCACGATCGACCAGTACGCCGCACCTTGTGTGTGGTTGGAACGTGGGTGGTGTCCGGGGGTGGAACGGTCTTTTGGCACACTGTTGGGTCCTGGATCAACAGGCCCGGCGCATTCCCTTCGGGGGTGTTCCGGTTCGGTTTTTTCTGGTTTCCCGCGCATGGCCTAAGCCGCACAGTCCGCACCCGGAAGGGTGTGTGTGTCGGTGGTGGGTGTGACGGGGTTGTTGTTTGGGAACTGTATAGTGGACGCGAGCATCTTGTGAAGCAAGATCAAGAGCCGGTGGCCTTCGGGTCGGCGGTGTTTTTGTCTTGTTTTGCATAAGCAATTTCTTAAGAATTATTGAACCTGGTGGACATGCCTTGTGTGTGTCTTTCTTGGTTCTTTCGATTGTAATTAATTAAGCTCATGTAAATTTTTGATCATGTTTGTGGTCAAGTTTTTAAGAGCGCACGGTGGATGCCTTGGCATTGGGAGCCGAAGAAGGACGTGGGAATCTGCGATAAGCCTGGAGGAGTCGATAACCGGACGTTGATACCAGGATTTCCGAATGGGGAAACCCCGCACCATGTCATGTGGTGTGACCCGCAGCTGAACACATAGGCTGCGTGGAGGGAACGCGGGGAAGTGAAACATCTCAGTACCCGCAGGAAGAGAAAACAAAAGTGATTCCGTTAGTAGTGGCGAGCGAACGCGGAAGGGGCTAAACCGGTCCATGTGTGATAGCCGGCGGGCGTTGCATGGCCGGGGTTGTGGGACTTTTACGTTCTGGTTCTGCCGGACCAGTGAAGTGAGGTGCGGGCGTATAGGCGAACCGGTTTGAATGCCGGACCATAGAGGGTGAGAGTCCCGTAGTGCCAATGCGTGTCTGCCGCTTTGTGAGAGCATCCCAAGTAGGACGGGGCCCGAGAAATCCCGTTTGAATCCGCCAGGACCACCTGGTAAGCCTAAATACTACCCAATGACCGATAGCGGATAAGTACCGTGAGGGAATGGTGAAAAGTACCCCGGGAGGGGAGTGAAATAGTACCTGAAACCGTGCGCTTACAATCCGTTGGAGCCTCCTTGTTGGGGTGACAGCGTGCCTTTTGAAGAATGAGCCTGCGAGTTAGTGTTACGTCGCGAGGTTAACCCGTGTGGGGAAGCCGTAGCGAAAGCGAGTCTGAATAGGGCGAGTTAGTGGCGTGATCTAGACCCGAAGCGAAGTGATCTACCCATGGCCAGGTTGAAGCGCGTGTAAGAGCGCGTGGAGGACCGAACCCACTTCAGTTGAAAATGGAGGGGATGAGCTGTGGGTAGGGGTGAAAGGCCAATCAAACTTCGTGATAGCTGGTTCTCCCCGAAATGCATTTAGGTGCAGCGTTGCGTGTTTCTTACCGGAGGTAGAGCTACTGGATGGCTAATGGGCCCTACAAGGTTACTGACGTCAGCCAAACTCCGAATGCCGGTAAGTGAGAGCGCAGCAGTGAGACTGTGGGGGATAAGCTTCATAGTCGAGAGGGAAACAGCCCAGAACGCCAACTAAGGCCCCTAAGCGTGTGCTAAGTGGAAAAGGATGTGGAGTTGCGAAGACAACCAGGAGGTTGGCTTAGAAGCAGCCATCCTTGAAAGAGTGCGTAATAGCTCACTGGTCAAGTGATTCCGCGCCGACAATGTAGCGGGGCTCAAGCACACCGCCGAAGTTGCGTCATTCAAATATTGGTAGGCCTTCGTGGTCCAGCCGTTTGGATGGGTAGGGGAGCGTCGTGTGGGCAGTGAAGTCGCGGTGTAAACCAGCGGTGGAGCCCACACGAGTGAGAATGCAGGCATGAGTAGCGAATGACGGGTGAGAAACCCGTCCGCCGAATGATCAAGGGTTCCAGGGTCAAGCTAATCTGCCCTGGGTAAGTCGGGACCTAAGGCGAGGCCGACAGGCGTAGTCGATGGACAACGGGTTGATATTCCCGTACCGGCAAAAAACCGCCCATAGCGAACCGGTGATGCTAACCGCCCCAACCACCCACCGTGGAGCCTTCGGGCTTTGCACCGGGTGTGCGGCGCGGGACCCGAACCGGGGAGTTAAGCGTATTAACAGGTGTGACGCAGGAAGGTAGCCGAGCCAGGCAATGGAATTGACCTGGTCCAAGGATGTAGGGCGAGTCGTAGGCAAATCCGCGACTCACATAAGCCTGAGACCCGATAGGCGCCCCCCTCGGGGGGTGATTCGGTGATCCTATGCTGCCAAGAAAAGCATCGACGCGAGGTTTTAGCCGCCCGTACCCCAAACCGACACAGGTGATCAGGTAGAGAATACTAAGGCGATCGAGAGAATCATGGTTAAGGAACTCGGCAAAATGCCCCCGTAACTTCGGGAGAAGGGGGGCCTGCCCCGTGACCGCCACTTGCTGGCGTGAGCGGGTGTGGGCCGCAGAGACCAGGGGGAAGCGACTGTTTACTAAAAACACAGGTCCGTGCGAAGTCGCAAGACGATGTATACGGACTGACTCCTGCCCGGTGCTGGAAGGTTAAGAGGACCGGTTAGCCCCTTGTGGGCGAAGCTGAGAATTTAAGCCCCAGTAAACGGCGGTGGTAACTATAACCATCCTAAGGTAGCGAAATTCCTTGTCGGGTAAGTTCCGACCTGCACGAATGGAGTAACGACTTCCCCGCTGTCTCAACCATGAACTCGGCGAAATTGCACTACGAGTAAAGATGCTCGTTACGCGCAGCAGGACGGAAAGACCCCGAGACCTTTACTATAGTTTGGTATTGGTGTTCGGTGCAGCTTGTGTAGGATAGGTGGGAGACTGTGAAGCCCGGACGCTAGTTCGGGTGGAGTCATCGTTGAAATACCACTCTGGCTGTACCGGTCACCTAACTTCGGCCCATAATCTGGGTCAGGGACAGTGCCTGATGGGTAGTTTAACTGGGGCGGTTGCCTCCTAAAAAGTAACGGAGGCGCCCAAAGGTTCCCTCAGCCTGGTTGGCAATCAGGTGTCGAGTGTAAGTGCACAAGGGAGCTTGACTGTGAGAGCGACAGCTCGAGCAGGGACGAAAGTCGGGACTAGTGATCCGGCGGCACGTTGTGGAACGGCCGTCGCTCAACGGATAAAAGGTACCTCGGGGATAACAGGCTGATCTTGCCCAAGAGTCCATATCGACGGCATGGTTTGGCACCTCGATGTCGGCTCGTCGCATCCTGGGGCTGGAGTAGGTCCCAAGGGTTGGGCTGTTCGCCCATTAAAGCGGTACGCGAGCTGGGTTTAGAACGTCGTGAGACAGTTCGGTCCCTATCCGCTGCGCGCGCAGGAAATTTGAGAAGAGCTGTCCTTAGTACGAGAGGACCGGGACGGACGAACCTCTGGTGTGTCAGTTGTACTGCCAAGTGCACCGCTGATTGGCTACGTTCGGAAGGGATAACCGCTGAAAGCATCTAAGCGGGAAGCCCACTTCAAGATGAGATTTCCATGCACGCTTGTCGTGCGAGAGGCCCCCAGCAGACCACTGGGTTGATAGGCGGGATGTGGAAGCGAGGACCAAAGACTCGTGAAGCTGACCCGTACTAATAGGCCGACAACTTAAACCACAAACACCACACACATTGATGTGTGGCGAGAAACGCTGCGTCCACTATACGGTCCCGAAACAACAACCCATTGTTTTTTCGCGGAACAACCAAACATGTATCACCACTAGTGATACCACTGTAACCCCAGGTTCACCACGCCGCCGGAGCATGCTCCGCGGCGGCGGTACAGGAGTTACGGCGGTCATAGCGTGGGGGAAACGCCCGGTCCCATACCGAACCCGGAAGCTAAGACCCACAGCGCCGATGGTACTGCACTCGGGAGGGTGTGGGAGAGTAGGACACCGCCGGACCATTATTTGACGGAAGGACCCCCGGGCCACGCGCCCGGGGGTCCTTCCGCATTTAACCCGCCCCCCGCTTTGTGCCCGTGGCCGGAAAACACCTGGCCCCGCACCCGCTGCGGGCCTTTTTCCTTTTAACCCCGGCCCCAGGCCGGGGCCTTTTTGCTTTAACGGGTCCGCCGCCCGGGGTGCCCTGGCTGCACCGGGCCGGTGTCGGTGGTGGGGGTTGTGGGGGATGGGGGCGCTTCCCAGTCGGGTGCGGGGTTCCTGCCGGGCCTCCGGTGGCCGGCCCCCCGCCCCCCGCACGTTGCGGGGGGCCTTTTCCCTTTTAACCGCCCCGCCCCGCCCCGCCCCCGGCCCCCGCACGTTGCGGGGGCCTTTTCCCTTTAACGGGACCGCCGCCCGGGGGCCGGGGGGTCCTTCCCGGCCGGCGTCCCGTGCGGGCCGCACCGCCCCCGGGTGCCCGGGGTGCCCGCGGTGGGGGTTGTGGGGGATGGCGGGGTGTCCGCCGGCGCGGCCGGTGTCCCTGTCCGGCGCTTTGTCCTGGTCGGGCATCCTGGTCGGGCATCCCGGGGCGGGT
This sequence comes from Paeniglutamicibacter kerguelensis, assembly GCF_017876535.1. Classification (NCBI taxonomy): domain Bacteria; kingdom Bacillati; phylum Actinomycetota; class Actinomycetes; order Micrococcales; family Micrococcaceae; genus Paeniglutamicibacter; species Paeniglutamicibacter kerguelensis. The sequence goes on along the minus strand of NZ_JAGIOF010000004.1, from coordinate 1,767 downwards.
GCCCTTTTGCAGTGCGGTGCGGTGTTCGGGTGCGGGTTTTGTCCGGTGGCCGGGTGTTGGGGTGGCGGGTGTTGCGGGGGTCACAGGGTGGTTTTTGGGGGTGCGGGGTGCTTTCGGGGCCCCGGCGGGGCGCTTGGGGCCGGTGCGGCGGGGTTTTGGGGGCGGGAGGGCCCCGATTTGCGCAAGCGGCCGAAGGCGTGTATTGTTTTCTGAGTTGCCGGGATGAGGACAGCGGGTAAAGCCGCTGGGGATCTCCCGGTCGACCATCCTTCTTACCCCCAGCAAGTCACCGGTTTTTCCGGTGCCTTGCGGCGCGGTTCGGCGGGGCGGGTAGCACCGGTTGGTGCGATTTGCTCTTCGACACGCGGTGGGTTAGGCTGGATAAGTTGCTCCAGAGCGAAGCGCCGGCGGTTGGTAAGCCCGGGTCGTGGAGGTTGGAAGCGTCTGTTGTTTGAGAACTCAATAGTGTGCCAAGTTTGTTGATACCAATTTATTTATTTTATTGGTGAATGGTTTCAGGGTCCGCACCCCCGTGCGGGGACCTGGGGCAATTTGCCGGGATTTTTTTTACTTGGTGCAACCCGGCCGACTTTTTCCAGTCGGCGTGATGGTTGTGTCTGTATTTTTTTACGGAGAGTTTGATCCTGGCTCAGGATGAACGCTGGCGGCGTGCTTAACACATGCAAGTCGAACGATGACCCCCAGCTTGCTGGGGTGATTAGTGGCGAACGGGTGAGTAACACGTGAGTAACCTGCCCCTGACTCTGGGATAAGCCCGGGAAACTGGGTCTAATACTGGATATGCACCGTGGACCGCATGGTCCTTGGTGGAAAGATTTTTTGGTCAGGGATGGACTCGCGGCCTATCAGCTTGTTGGTGAGGTAATGGCTCACCAAGGCGACGACGGGTAGCCGGCCTGAGAGGGTGACCGGCCACACTGGGACTGAGACACGGCCCAGACTCCTACGGGAGGCAGCAGTGGGGAATATTGCACAATGGGCGAAAGCCTGATGCAGCGACGCCGCGTGAGGGATGACGGCCTTCGGGTTGTAAACCTCTTTCAGTAGGGAAGAAGCGAAAGTGACGGTACCTGCAGAAGAAGCGCCGGCTAACTACGTGCCAGCAGCCGCGGTAATACGTAGGGCGCAAGCGTTATCCGGAATTATTGGGCGTAAAGAGCTCGTAGGCGGTTTGTCGCGTCTGCCGTGAAAGTCCGAGGCTCAACCTCGGATCTGCGGTGGGTACGGGCAGACTAGAGTGATGTAGGGGAGACTGGAATTCCTGGTGTAGCGGTGAAATGCGCAGATATCAGGAGGAACACCGATGGCGAAGGCAGGTCTCTGGGCATTAACTGACGCTGAGGAGCGAAAGCATGGGGAGCGAACAGGATTAGATACCCTGGTAGTCCATGCCGTAAACGTTGGGCACTAGGTGTGGGGGACATTCCACGTTTTCCGCGCCGTAGCTAACGCATTAAGTGCCCCGCCTGGGGAGTACGGCCGCAAGGCTAAAACTCAAAGGAATTGACGGGGGCCCGCACAAGCGGCGGAGCATGCGGATTAATTCGATGCAACGCGAAGAACCTTACCAAGGCTTGACATGTGCCAGACCGCCGTGGAAACACGGTTTCCCCTTTGGGGCTGGTTCACAGGTGGTGCATGGTTGTCGTCAGCTCGTGTCGTGAGATGTTGGGTTAAGTCCCGCAACGAGCGCAACCCTCGTTCTATGTTGCCAGCGCGTCAAGGCGGGGACTCATAGGAGACTGC